>CAYPEU010000055.1:0-19895 GCA_964409855.1 uncultured Desulfocapsa sp. | reverse complement strand
AAGCTCGCATGATCCAGACAGGATGAGAAAAAGAGTTGAAAATCAAGAAATCTACAGTCAAAGCGGAAAAAAGTAGCCAGTGATGCCGGATCTCAGGGTATGCAATTATCTAACCGGACATTACTGAATTTTTGGGAAAATTTTCGTACGTACTCAGGTTAAATTTTACCCTTACCCCAGAGAGGATCCTGCCCAAACCTGTCCATCCACCAGTCTTCCGGCTCCACTGCTTCGCCGTCACGTGGAACCAGTGGAATCTTAAACTGATTATAATGATTCATAATCACATCATAGGCCCTAGTCAGCTTACGCATCATATCACCTTTTGCCCTGTCGTCCCCCACAAGATCAGGATGATACTCCTTGCATTTACTGCGATAACTGCGTTTTACCTCGCCTAAGGTGGCGCGGTCGCCAAGGCCCAACAGCTCCTTGGCCTCAAAAAGCGTTTCCCAGTCTGATTTTCTCATGATGAATCCCTGGTCTTCCAGCTCTTCTCCTCACCTCTTCGCAATCTGCCTATATTGGAACTGTGTTTTATCCAGATCAGGACAGCAATCACTGCAGCACAGAGAAAGGTTGAGGTACTGCCCCCAAGAAACAAGATGCAGAAAGGGATCAGGCCTGATGCAGCAAGGGATCCGGCAGAGACATACCCCGAGAGCCAAACCACGGCCACAAAAACAACCAGGGCAATAGCAATGGCCCAGGGAGAAAAGAACAAAAACACCCCAAGGGCAGTGGCCACTCCCTTCCCTCCCTTAAAAGCAAGATAGACGGGAAACATGTGGCCCAGTACCGTGGCCAGCCCACACAGGCCGACAAAGAGTTCCCAGCCATCACCCACAGGAAGAAGGATGGAGGCGACAAAAACAGGAAAAAACCCCTTGGCCACATCACAGAGAAGGGTCAAAAAACCAAGTTTTTTTCCAAGCACCCGGTTGACATTGGTGGCCCCGATATTTCCGCTTCCTTCATTTCGTACATCTTTTCCAACTGCGCGACTGAAGAGAAGCCCAAAAGGAATGGCACCGATCAGATAGCTTAAGAGAATTGCTACAAACAGCGTGATAGTCATGGCGTGTTAAACTTTTGCAGAGAGTTGATTTAAGGGTTAATATTGACGGATAGGACATTAGCGCATATCTTATGGAAACACAATGTTGATGCGGGAGGGATATCCCTGATAGAGCTCCCTTCATCTTTTTTTATTACTGATTTTTTACGACCATTAAAAATATAATCCCCAATGAGCCTGCGTACAATACTTACATTTCCCAATCCGATCCTTCGCCAACAAGCACAAAAAGTCTCTACTTTTGACGATTCCCTGCAAAACCTTGTCTCCGACATGGTTGAAACCATGTACGATGCCCCGGGTGTTGGCCTGGCCGCGCCTCAAATTGGAGAATCCATCCAGCTTATCGTTGTGGATATCACCAAAGAAGAGGCAGAGGAACAGGAATCCATGGTTATGGTTAATCCTGAAATCACTGAAAGAGAAGGCGACCAGGTGGATGAGGAGGGTTGTCTCTCTGTACTTGACCTCACAGCATCAGTGAAAAGAAGCAAAAAAATCACCGTCTGCTATCAGGATATCAACGGAGAAAACCAGGAACTGACAGTGGAAGATCGTTTTGCCATCGTATTACAGCATGAGATCGACCACCTCCATGGCGTCCTCTTCATTGACCACCTCAGCAGCCTGAAACGTGCCCTGTATAAGAAAAAGGTCAAAAAAATGCTGGCTTTAAAAAAATAGGAGCTTGTTCCATGACAGAGACTCAAAAGGCCTTCCGCATCATCTTCATGGGTACACCTGATTTTTCCGTACCCGCTCTCCAGGGACTGATTGACGGCCCGGATCAGGTGGTGGCAGTGATTACCCAGCCAGACCGTCCTAAGGGACGCGGTAAAAAGCTGAGCCCACCGCCAGTGAAGGTTCTGGCTGAGTCTGCTGCAATCCCCGTGCTCCAGCCAACCAAAATACGAACAGCTGAATTTGCAGATGAGCTCCGTTCCTATGAGCCGGACCTTATTATCGTTGCGGCCTATGGCCGAATCCTGCCCTCAAGTATCCTGGATCTCCCGCCCCTTGGCTGCATTAATATCCATGGGTCGCTCCTGCCACGCCATCGCGGTGCAGCCCCTATTCAATGGGCAATTCTTGCAGGTGATAAAGAGGCAGGAGTTACCATCATGCAGATGGATGTGGGTATGGATACCGGTGCCATGCTTTTACCGGCCTCTCTTCCCGTTGCAGAAGATGAAACCGCAGGCAGCCTCTTCACAAAACTTTCCACCCTTGGCGGGACAGCCCTTTTGCAAGCACTCGATCTTCTGCGGCAGGACAAACTGCCTCCCATTGAGCAGGATCACAGCCTTGCCACCGAGGCCCCTCCCTTAAAAAAAGAGGATGGCTCCATTGACTGGACAAAATCTGCGACTGAAATCCACTGCTTGATCCGGGGTATGGATCCCTGGCCCACAGCTTTTTCCTTTCTTGATGAAAAACGATTCCGATTTTTTTCCCCTGAGCTGAACAGCACTGTTTCTGACATGGAACCTGGCAGCATCATCCAGGCTGACCGCAACGGCCTTCTCCTTGCCACCGGTGATGGCGCACTTCTTGTGCGCGAGATCCAGCCCGAAGGAAAAAAACGCATGACTGTGGAGGCCTACCTCTGCGGGCAGACCCTGGAAGCCGGACAGAAATTTCTTCCTGCACAATAAAAACTCCCATGGCCACTGCCCCTTCCACCATTATCTATCTGGACTGTTTTTCAGGAATCAGTGGCGACATGCTTCTGGGTGCGCTCCTGCACGCAGGCCTTGAAGAGGAACTGCTGCTCAATGAACTTGGCAAAATCAAGGGAGTTGATTTTCAGCTCACTGCAGAGGATCAACTCCGCTCAGGTATCAGCTGCAAACAGGTCACTGTCCATTCACCCTCAAAACAACAGTTTAGACATCTTGGAAACATCCTGAATCTTCTTCAGGAATCCACGCTCCCCCAAACAATAATTGAAAAGGGCAGCAGAATATTCACCCGCCTGGCCGAGGCAGAAGCCAAGGTACACAACACAACCCTCGACAAAATTCATTTCCATGAAGTGGGAGCTGTTGACACCATTGTCGATGTCGTCGGCACCCTCGTTGGGCTTCACCACCTTGGAGTCAAACAGATCATCTGCTCTCCACTTCCCATGGGACGAGGTTTTGTACAGTGCGCTCATGGAAATCTGCCCCTTCCCGCGCCTGCTGTCTGCGAACTCTTACGGGGGATTCCTGTTTACGGCGTTGAACAGGAAAAAGAACTGGTCACTCCGACAGGAGCTGTCCTTGCCGTAGAGCTGGCTGATACTTTTGGCAGCATGCCGGATATGATTGTCCAAAGCACCGGATATGGGGCTGGAAACCATATACTGAACAATGAGCAACCCAATCTGCTGAGACTACTCATTGGTGAGACGGCAAGCGCACAAGAAAGCCAACTCGTGGAGATCATTGAGACACATCTTGACGATTGGAACAGCGAAGGTTTCCCCTATCTCTGCGACCTGCTCTTTGATGCAGGGGCACTCGATGTCTCCCTCACTCCCATGATCATGAAAAAGGGCCGCCCAGGCCAATTGCTGCGAGTCATTGTCGACCCTGCCCATGCGCTTGAATTGAAAAAGATTGTTCTTTCAGAGACAACGGCAATCGGCCTGCGTTTCAGAAAAGAAGAGCGAATGACCCTGGCACGGGAGGCAGTTATGGTCTCCACCCCATGGGGAGAGATTGTGGCAAAAAAAGTCCACACACCCAAAGGGGAGGTAATTTATCCTGAGTATGAAGCCTGCAAAAAGGTCGCAGAAAAACATCAGATTCCACTTACCCGGATATATCATGCCGTTTCCAACGCAGAAAAAAGCTAACAATCCATAGCTGTAAAAATTCAGGCTTTAAATTCAACTGACCAGACAGGTCGACATCACCTTTGCGAAGCTACCTTCTCCGCATCGCAATCTGGCTCATACACACTCTAAATTACCGTGACAACTCGGCCAGCGTCTATCCCCTGCCACTCCCCCCAGCGTTACACGTATCTTCCTGACATCCTACCGAACTGTAACATGCTGTACAAACAACAAAAATAAGCAAATTCCCCATTTATACGCTAGTAACGTTTTTTTGGAATCACCCCTCCTCTCAGTTTTCAGGATTCTTGAAAATTCCATCAGTTTCTCTTTTCAGCTTTATCTTCGTTTCCAAGTTGTGATACCCTCTTACTAGTGGACAATGAAATTATCATCACAATTGCAGATACTGGCAGAGAAATTCCTTTTGTGACCTGACACACATTTGCCCCCAACATTCATTTCCCTGTACCCGAAAGGAAAATCGCTATCCAGGTACACAAGATGGAGCTTTTTGCAAAGATGGAACAGCAACCACAGGCTACGGTTACCTTTAAAACACTGTACAGAAACTCTGCCCTTGCAGTGATTCTTTTGACCAGTGTTGTATGCATTTCATTTATCTGGAACTCCAGGCAAGAGCAGCAGCGAACCATTACACTGGCCCACAAAGAGGCCTTGACTACTTTTAACAAAGACCTGGCCATTCGTTTTTGGGCAACGAAACACGGCGGTGTCTATGTCCCAGTCACCCAGTCAACCCCCCCAAACCCCTACCTCTCTACTATACCGAACCGTGATATCACAACCCCTTCCGGCAAAAAACTCACACTCATGAACCCTGCCTATCTCCTCCGCCAGGTAATGGAGGATTATGCAAAGCTCTATTCCATTAAGGGGCACATCACCAGCCTGAAACTGTTCAACCCTGCAAATAAGCCAGATGAATGGCAGCGGGAGGCTTTACTGAAATTTGAAGAAGGAGTTGCGGAGGTCACGGAAGTGGTTCCTATCAATGGTGAGCCCCACCTCAGGATGATCCATTCCCTGACAATAAAACAGGGATGCCTGAAATGCCACAGCACACAGGGCTATGAAACCGGAGATATACGTGGTGGTATAGGAGTTTCTGTCCCGCTGACCCCCTATCTGGCCATGGAGCGGAAGGTGATCAAAAGTTTCCTGCTGCTCCACATCCTGTTCTGGGGCCTTGCAATGTCTGGCATTGCCTTATTCATCTCTCGAAGCAAGGGACAGCTTATTGAACGTCATCAGAGTAAACTGGCCCTGTTGAACATAAACGAGGATCTTGACAGACGTGTTAAAGAACGAACCGCAGAGCTCATATCGAACAACAAACAGCTGGTCCAGGAAATAGCAGAACGCCAGAAAGTTGAAAAATCTTTGGAACAGGCTGAAAACCGTTTTCGCCAACTGTTTGAAAAAGCGCCCCTGCCATACCAGTCTTTGGACAAAGATGGAGGTCTTATTGAGGTGAACACGGAATGGCTTAACACCCTTGGTTATAGCCGAGATGAGGTGATAGGCCACTCACTGGCTGATTTCATGGATACTAATTGGAAAGGAGTCTTTGAAAGTAGATTTCCCCTTTTCAAAGAAACAGGAGAGATCCTTGGAGTCGAGATTGAAATGCTCAAAAAGGATGGTACTCCCATCCTTTTCTCATTGAATGGCAGAATTACAGTGACTCAAGCAGGCAACTCTCTGCAAACACATTGTATCTTGAAAAACATTACAGAAGAAAGACGAATCGAGAGAGCTCTGCGTAAAAGCGAGGAGCGCTATAGAGAGCTATTTGAATCCACAGGAGACCTGGTAGCCAGAGTTGATGCAGCAGGTAACTTCATCTTTGTGAATCATATGGGGAAAGTATTTTTTGGCCTTCCACCTGAAGAGTTAATAGGCATGAGGGCATTTCAGTTTGTCCATCCGGATGACCAGCAGACAACAATGTCATGGTTTAAGAAGTGCATAAGCAAAAAAGTCGACCAGGCAACACTTGAAAATCGACAGGTAAATCAAAAGAGTGGTGCATTATGTCATATATTGTGGACCACTAATTTTCACTATAATGAAACTGGACATCAGGCAGGAGCAACTGCAATCGGCCATGACATAACCGAGCGAAAACAGGCAGAAACAAAACTGAAAGACCTGAGTGAACAGTTGTCCTTACTGCTTGAATCTCTACCCGTGGTTGTCTTCACCAGAAAGTGTACGGAAGATTTTGCCCTCACCTTCACCAGCAGCAGGGTAAAAGAGATCACCGGCTTTTCCCAGGATCAGTTTGTGGATGACCCTGATTTCTGGAGCAGCCACATCCATCCGGAAGAAAAAAGAAATGCCTTGCGCGAATTACCTCTAGTTGTGCAGGAGGGTAAACACTATTGCGAATACCGCTTCCTGACTGCTACTGGTTCATACAAATGGTTTGGCTGCACGCGTCGTCTGGTCAAGTTTCCAGACGGCAGCAACAGCCATATAGTCGGCACCTGGAAGGATATTACCGAAGAAAAGGCCTTGCAGAGGGAATCAGATCAGCGTTTGCAACAAATTATCCAGTCAGACAAGCTGGCCTCGTTGGGGGAAGTGGTGGCAGGTGTGGCCCACGAAATCAACAACCCCAGCAGTTTTATCTCTTACAACATACCTTTGTTGGAGGATATCTGGCAGGTTCTCGAACCACAGATCGACAAAAAAAGCAGCGTTTCTGTTCCGGGCGCTTTCACAAGGGGACTCTCCCTAGGTGAATACTGCCAGGACATGGGAGAGAGCCTTGAAGCCATAAAAGTTGGCTCTGAGCGAATAAATAAAGTGGTCAGCAACTTGAAGGATTTTGCCAGGATGGATGAAAGTTCCCATGTCGAGGCCATCCGGTTGAATGAAGTTATAGAAAAAACATATAATATTGTTGGAGCCCAGGTACGAAAAACTGTCAGCACTATCGACTTCAAACTTGCTGACAACCTTCCCCCGATCATGGGGCATTTCCAGAAGCTTGAACAGGTCATAGCCAATTTCCTCATTAATGCCGGCCACGCTATCCAAGAAAAAAGTGGTGGAAAAGTTTCCATATCAACCCATTACATTGAGAGACTGCAATCTGTTGCCGTAACCATTGAGGATAATGGCATCGGTATGGAACCGGAAATAACGGCTCGACTCTTTGAACCGTTTTTCACCACCCGGCGTGACAGTGGCGGCACAGGCCTGGGCCTTTCCGTCTCTTACGGACTTGTTCAGGAACACCATGGCCTAATCGGGGTGCTGTCACGACCGGGAGTTGGTACCCGTTTCATCATCCTCCTGCCTTTAGACCCAAAACACACCCCGTTGAACGTTCAACCCACTATCCTCCTTGTGGGTGAGGAAGAGGAACTTTTTTCCCTCAGAAATGAATTACTGACGGACACAAAGGAACGAAGAACTTTGACTGTTACCAGGCAGGAAAATATTATTCCCTTTCTTACGGAGTATCCGGAAGTGGACCTTGTCTACAGCTCCATAAATGGTCACAACATCAATGACTGGCAACTGCTTGAAGCAGTAAAGACTCACTTCCCTCTCTTGAGAGTTATCTTATCTACGGAAAGTCCCGATGAGTTGCACAACAATCCAACTCCATTCAAAGCCGATTGTCTGCTGCAAAAACCATTTCAGACAAAAGACTTGTGCGAGTGTATTGAAAAATTCCCCAGGATACGACTATGAGAAGCAAAGAAACAATGATTGACCCTGGGTACGAAATTTTAAACGCCATCGAAGATGGTGTCCTGATTATCGATCAAGACTATAAAATAGTTTTTGGCAACCAGTCATTTCTCAATCTCCACCAGCCCCTTTTGGAGAATATAGCAGGGGAAAAATGCTATACAATTTTGCATGGTTGCTCTACCCCCTGCCTGGAAAAGTGCGTTATTGAAAAAATTTTCCAAGAAGGTCTCCCAGTCACCCATGAACATGAGCATCTCCTTGCTGATGGAAGAAAAAGAATTTTTCAGATATCAGCCTCTCCCCTTAGAAATGAGCAAGGGGAAGTTGACCGCATGCTTCAGCTCTTTAAAGACGTCACCGAACAGCACGAGTCCAGAATGGCCCTCTCCTCAAGCCAGCAGGAGCTTGAAAGACTATTCAACAGTGCTCCTTTTACCATCTCCTATCTTGACCGCCAACTGCGGGTTATGCGGCTTAACCCTGCCATGGAAAAGTTTGTCGGCAAGACCACGGAAGAAGTGAAAGGACAACATTGCTATAATGTCTGGGGCCAGTATGCCAAGGATA
This sequence comes from uncultured Desulfocapsa sp., assembly GCA_964409855.1. Taxonomy (GTDB): domain Bacteria; phylum Desulfobacterota; class Desulfobulbia; order Desulfobulbales; family Desulfocapsaceae; genus Desulfocapsa. The sequence goes on along the minus strand of CAYPEU010000055.1, from coordinate 11,691 downwards.
AGACAAAAAAGGCAGAAGAGCGGATCTGTGATGTCTGCAGATCCAAATATGCCTTACGCGATGGGAAATCGTATGTTTATCAAAGGCAGGTCGGAGACACCTTTTTTGAAGTTCTGTCGATTCCTGTCCTGGATCAACACAACACTGTCATCGGCGTCATGGAGATCGGTAATGATATCACTGCTCGGAAACAAGCTGAAACAGCCTTACTGAAGAGTAAAGAAGAGTGGGAGAGAACCTTTGATTCCATTCCCGATATTGTGACCCTGCAGGATTCGGATTTTCGTATTGTCAAGGTCAACCAGGCCGGTTGTGATACCCTTGGTCTTACATGTGATGCGATCATTGGCAGACGATGCTATGAACTCTTTCATGGAGGAAATGAACCATGCTCTTTATGCCCTCTCCTGAAAACAAAAAAAGATTTTCAACCCTATAGCAGGGAGATGTATCATGGACAGCTGGATAAGACCTTCCTGGTCTCAGCAGCTCCAGTAGTGGATGAACATGGAACCCTTGAATACATCGCCCATATTGCCAAGGATATAACGGAACAGAAGAGGCTGCAGCGAGAGTCGGATCAACGACTGCAACAAATTATTCAGGCCGACAAACTGGCTTCTCTGGGAGAGGTGGTGGCAGGTGTGGCCCATGAAATCAACAATCCCAACAGTTTTATTTCCTACAATCTCCCCATGCTGGAAGAGATCTGGCAGGTCTTGGAGCAACGCGTTGACAAAGATGGGTTTGCTTCCCCGGAGACAGCCAAAAAAGAGATCTCTGTGAATGAACTCTGCCGGGATATGGACGATATCATAGAATCCATCAGGGTTGGTTCTGAACGAATAAACCAGGTGGTCAACAACCTGAAAGATTTCGCCAGACATGACGAAACCGCTCACAGGAAGCCTGTACAACTCAATGAAGTAATTGAGCAGACATACACCATTGTCGGAGCCCAGGTGAGGAAATCAGTCAGCAATATTGCCTTCCACCTTGCCTGGGATCTGCCGACTGTTATGGGACATTTTCAGAAACTTGAGCAGGTCATGGCAAACATTTTGATTAATGCCGGCCACGCTCTTGAGGAAAAACAGAAGGGCAGGATTATCGTCTCGACTCGCTTCATTGAGAGGCTGGGGGCTGTTGGGGTCAGTGTTGAAGATAGTGGCGCAGGAATGGAGTCAGGTACAATCGACCGGATCTTCGAGCCTTTTTTTACCACCCGACGTGACAGCGGCGGTACAGGCCTTGGCCTTTCCGTATCCTATGGACTGATTCGGGAACATAAAGGAGTCCTCGCTGTTCTCTCACAACCGGGAATCGGCACCCGCTTCACTCTCCTTCTTCCCACAGAGCAACAAAGTGACCAGCTCAACCTTCAACCAGCCATTCTCCTTATGGATGAGGGGGAGAATCTCTCCGCTTCCAAGGAGCTACTGCAGGAGATCACAGACAGTACAATTTTCACCCTTGATGGGCGAGAACCTCTTATCCCTTTTCTTGAGGAACACCCCGAAGTGGATATTGTTTTTTCCGCCATAAAAACTTCTCATATCAACGGCCGGGAAGCTCTTGAAGAAATAAAAAAACAGTTCCCCCTCGTTACTGTGTGTTTATACGCTGAAAGTGATGCCGAACATACCGAGAACCAGACATCATTTGAACCTGACCGTCTACTGCAGAAACCACTCAATACAGTACAGTTACAAGACTGCATTGATTCAATCAACAGAATACACCTATGAAAATACTCATTGTTGACGATGAACAGATGGCCCTCAGCTCTGTCAAACGCATACTGAAACACCGGGGAATACGTAATGTTGATACATGCGACAATGGAAAAGATGCCATAACTCTCATTGAAAAGAATGATTACGATGTGGTTCTGCTCGACCTGCTCATGCCCGAAATAGACGGTCTGCAGGTTTTGGAAACTACAAAACCGTTCAAGCCGCAAACAGAGTTTATCCTGTTGACTGCCGTGGATGATATCAACAATGCCGTCAAAGCCATTCGGCTTGGTGCCTATGACTACCTGGTAAAACCAGCGGACAACGAGCGTCTCTGTCTCTCCATTGAACATGCCTATGAGCGGCAGGCCATGCGGGCAGGCCTCATGGGCAGTCCTGCAAAACATCAAAAAACCGTTATCAGCAGTGCCTTTTCTGCAATCCTCACTCAATCTTTTCGTATGCAGGAGTTGCTGCGCTATGCGGAAAAAATGGCGAAAACCGATAGCCCTGTCCTTATCACCGGAGAATCCGGAACAGGAAAAGAACTCATGGCCCGTGCCATCCACCAGGCAAGCAACTGTGCGGATGGACCTTTCGTACCAGTCAATGTATGCTCTGTGGCCGAATCCATGTTTGAAAGCCAGTTTTTTGGATACAAGCAGGGAGCGTTCACGGGAGCGACATCCAACTTCCCCGGTTTTTTTGAGCAGGCCCACGGAGGCACGCTTTTTCTCGATGAAATCGGCGACCTTCCGCTGCACCTGCAGGCTAAATTTCTACGGGTTCTCGAAGAAAAGACCATTTTTCGTCTTGGTGATCCCAAACCTATCAAGGTCAATGTACGCATACTCTCAGCCACGAACAGAGATCTGGACAAGGACTGCCAGGAAGGCAAATTCCGACTAGACCTGATGTACCGCTTAAAGGCAGCCCACATTCATCTGCCCCCCTTGCATGAGAGAGGCGTGGACACCCCTCTTCTTGCCGCTCATTTCCTGAAAGAGGCCAATCAGAGGCATACAAAGAATATTCACAGCTTCAGTTCCAATGCTATGCAATTATTGAACTCCAAACAGTTTCCCGGAAACATCCGGGAATTGGCACAACTGATCGACAGTGCTGTGCTCCACGCAGAGACGGATTGCATTCAGTCCCGGGATATCGGTGGAGAACCACCTTCCGTCACTCCTTTCTCCCAAACCCTGTGCAGCTTAAAAGAAAATACCGACAAGCATATACTCTACATCCTCTCTCATACCCAGGGTGACCGCAAACAAGCTGCTGATATTTTGGGGGTTACAGTTCGCCAGGTTCAACGAAAACTTGCCGAGATGAAAAAAAATCCCCAGCTGCGCGACCTTGTCGGCGACATTTAGGTCGTTTGCAGGAGACAAAAGAGTCACCCCCACCTAAACCCCTTGATATAACAAGCTGTTCTTCCGTCTCAACCACTCTACTTCGCCCCCCTCTTTTTCCCCACATGACATTTCAGTCGCATCCCTTCTCTTTCCTACTCTCCCTGCAATTCTCCGTTTCTTTCTTTTATATCATACCCTTAAAACTGCATAAAAATTTACCCTGAACATGGTACGGGCCTTGCTAATCTTTACCACGAAAGCCAGTGATGAAGGTTGACTGAAGAAATCTTTAACAGGATGCTGCCAAGCCATGACGGAGATACAAAAAATATTAGTGGTAGATGATGAGATACAACTTGCTAAGGCGATACGCCTCCATCTCTCACGAATAGGATTTACGACCAGTCTGGAAAATAACATCCAGGCAGCACAGGAAATAATCGATTACTCCGCAAACGAGAACAGCCCATTCGACTTGGTAATCACAGACATTGCCATGCCCGGCGGCTCTGGACTTGAGCTTTCACAATGGATTCAAAAAAAATATCCCGCTATCTCCATTATTCTTATTTCCGGATTTGGAGAAGGGGATCTGATTGACATAAATACCCGCCCAGGGCTGGATGATTTTTGCAAAAAACCCTTTAGCCCCAAAATATTACTCAGCAGGATTCGCACCATTGAACAGAGACGGAAAAAATATTTACACAAACAATATGCCTCACTAACCAGCTGAAAAAAACAGATGCTCACATTGCCCCTCAACAATACCGATGTCCTGTGTGAACAAGATCTTCCTCTCCAGGTCCCGGATGGACAGAAAGGAGAGAGAAACATTGATGCTTTGTCACCGGAATTCATACAGGAGATTGCAACTAACCTGGATAAATTTATTCGTGATCAGCAAAACGACATTGCACGTGCGGATTCCAGTTTTTTGACGCTGGGCCAGGATATGCAGCAGCTATACGGCAAGACCACTGAACTGACGGATAAAATCCGCAGGTCAACAGAGATCATCAGCGGCAACGGAGAGACAGGTGTCCTGTCGCGACTTGGCCGGAGTATCACCGGTGCCCTGGGAGAACTTGAAACACGTCAGGACGAAGTGAGTTCCAGCCTCCATCAGGTCGCCATCGTCAGTAAAGGGATGAATGATTTCCACGCAATGTGTCCAGCCCTTGAAAACATCGCAAAATTCCTGAGAGTTATCGGACTAAATATCTGTGTGGAGTGTGCCCAGTCTCCAGAAGCCTCCAGTCTCTTCATGACCAATGCCGAAGAAATTAAGGACTTTGCCGAAGAGGTCATCCAGATCAACAAGGAAATCCGCTATGATTCCGAACATACACGAGACGTGTTAACTGCATCACATAAGAATATCGGCAATAGTCTGGCCCGGATACAGAGCCTGAGCAGCAGCGCTGCAAAAATTGTAGAAGAGGCCTTCTCTAAAATACAACAGCTGATGAATCTTTCCCTTGCAGCCATGGATCAGGCCACCGGTCATTCAGGCAAGATCTCCGGACAGGTGGGAGAGATTGTCATAGGGATTCAATTCCATGACAACATGAGCCAGCGGATTGAGCATATCCACACAGCCCTGCAAGAAGCATCCTTTCGCTGTACCGCAGAAGAGCAGAACAGTACAGATACGGAAAAGATGGCTGAAGTCCATGCAATCACCGCTATTCAGGCAGGCCAGATCAGAGAAGTCATTGCTGGAATCGAAGATGTTTTTCAAGTCAACAGACAAGCCTTTGCTGAAATCGGAAATGAGGTTTCAGGATTGGCTGAAGTTCTGGTATCTCTGACTTCCGGCAACAATGAGCCGCACTCTTCTTTCAAGACAAAACAGCAGAAAGATTCTTTTGCTACCCTGCAGTCCGCTCTCCTTGAGCTCCGGCAGCTCCTCGATTACGGAACCGAGCAGATTGGACTGATCCAAGAGGCCAATACAGAGGCCTCCGACACAGCTGTCCGTCTGGAAAAGCATATTGGCCTGTTGCGATCTATCAGCGATGACACCCATATCAAGGCCATCAATACAATTATTCTGGCCAACCATTTGGGGCCGGAAGGAAGGACTATTGAAATCCTGGCAAAGGAAATCAAAGAGATAGCCAGCCAGTCCAACACCTTTGTGGTGGATGTAGAAAAGGTCTATCAACTTCTTTCCCAGTCAATCACAGCCCTGCAGACTCAAGGCGGAGACGAAACAGCGCCTGCAGACAGCCACTCTGCCCTGCTGAACTCAAATATTCAAGAAACAACCTCGGCTTATCACAGTTTTGAGGATGATTCAGCAGCGGCATTACTGTATGCCGATGAGCTGGGCAAAGAGATCACCCAGATATCAGACAACCTTGAGTTTCTGCCGACACTTGCCGCAACACTCAAAGACAATCTCACCAAGCTCGACGAACTCACCCAACAACTCTCTCCATGGGCAGGACAGATGAGTGCAGAGGCCAAGGCTCAAGCAGCCATGCTGGCTGAAAGATACACCATGGATGAAGAACGCCTTATCCATCAGCAGGTCTTTGACAAGACTGAAGAATCAGACACAGAAGATATCGAGCTCTTTGGGGAAGACTCTGATGAGATGGGCATAGAGTTGTTCGACCAGGACTCTGAATCTGAGGAAATCGAACTCTTTGATCAAGTATCGGAATCCGGTGACTTTGAGATGTTTGATGAAGTGCAAGTGGATATAGAGGCAGAAGAAGAGGAAGCAACAACCAAAAAGTCAGTTCAGTCTCCTGCTGCCCAGACAAAGAATAATTCAAAAGACGAAGACCTGGGAGAGAACTTTGAACTGTTTTAGCGATGTTATGAGTTCCAGCAATCTGGGATTGAATGAAGGGAAACACTTTTGAGGAACAGTATGGAATCTAAACTGAATATAGCAGAAGGCAGAGGAGAATTAAAACTCGAAGGAGCGTTGACCATCGAGGCCGCAGAAGAGTTGAAGGCTGTTCTTCTACAAGCGCTACAGGGGACAGAGAATCTCACAATCGACCTGGAAAAAGTCACGGCTGCTGATCTGTCCTGCCTGCAAATGCTCTGTTCGGCATACAAGAGTTGCGGAAGAGTAGGTGGACAGCTGACCCTGCGAGCTCACGACTCTGAGCTCTTCAATCAATTACTAAAAGACAGCGGGTACTGCAAAACAACAAAGTGCCCGATTGCCCCGAATACAAACTGCATGTGGCTTGGAGGAACAGAGTAATGGGAAAACTTATAGCAACGGTTGATGACTCGGCCAGTATACGACAGATGGTAAATTTTACGCTGAAAGGTGCCGGCTATGATGTGATAGAGGCAGTTGATGGCAAGGATGCCTTAAGTAAACTGAACGGCAAACGTGTCGATCTGGTCCTTACCGATCTGAACATGCCGAACATGAATGGAATCGAACTTATTCGCAGCCTGCGCTCCAATGCAGCCTATAAGTTCACCCCCATGGTCCTGCTGACCACAGAATCCCAGGCTGAAAAAAAACAGGAAGGAAAAAAAGCAGGTGCCACCGGGTGGATCGTTAAACCCTTCCAACCTGAAAAACTGCTGGCAGTAGTAAAAAAACTTGTTGGATAACAGTCTCAAATGCCACTCAACGGGAAACAAAGGATTCTGTAATGGATACGCACCAGGAAGCATTTAGAGAAGAGGCCTACGAGCTCCTCGCTGAACTTGAAAGCGCCCTGCTCGAACTTGAAGAAACACCCGATGACACAGAACTGATTGGGCGTATTTTCAGAGCCATGCATACCATCAAGGGCTCAGGAGCCATGTTCGGCTTTGACGATATTGCCGCATTCACCCATGAGGTTGAAACGGCCTTTGATCTGGTTCGGGAAGGGAAGGTACTGGTCAACCAGGATCTTATCGATGTCACCCTGAAGGCCAGGGATCAGATCATGACCATGCTTCGCGCAACAGAGGGCGGTGAAGCAGCAAATGATGAGTACTCACAGGCAATTATAGCATCACTCAAGGCCTTGATTTCCGGTGAGGAGGAGCAGGAAGAACAGGAAAGCGAAGGAGCGAGCTGTATGTTTGAGCCAAACGCCTTTCCTGCCCCTCAGCAACAGGAGACCACCTATCGAATCCATTTTCAACCGGCGGTTGACATCTTCAGCAACGGCACCAATCCACTCCTGTTGCTTAACGAATTACGAGATCTCGGCGAGTGCAATGTGGTGGCCCACCCTGATGCCATCCCTGAACTGCCATTCTATGATCCTGAGGCCTGCTATACCTCCTGGGATATTATCCTGACAACCAGGCATGAGTTGAATGACATCAAAGACGTCTTCATCTTTGTGGAAGATGACTGTGATCTGGACATTCAATGCATTGGAGATGAAGTAACACTGACCGACGAAGAGGCTCCCTCCAGGAAACTTGGAGAAATCCTTGTTGATCGCGGTGATATCAGCTCAGAGGAGTTGGAGAAAACACTGGGGACCCAAAAACGTATCGGCGAACTGCTCACCAATAACACCGATATCAAAGATACCGATATCGTAGCTGCCCTGGCTGAACAGGAACATGTGAAGCGCATCCAGCAGAACAAACAGAAAGAGCAGAAAAAAGTAGTTGCATCGAGCATTCGAGTGGATGCCCTGAAACTGGATAGTCTGGTGGACCTTGTGGGAGAGCTGGTAACAGTACAGGCCCGCCTCAGCCAGAAGGCCGCGACCCAGAATGATCAAGATCTACTGGCCATTGCTGAAGAGGTCGTTCGCCTCACCGATGAACTCCGTGACAACACCATGTCCATCCGTATGCTGCCCATCGGTACCACCTTCAACAAATTCCGGCGGCTCGTTCGCGACCTCTCCAATGATCTCGGTAAGACAATCGTGATGACCACTGAAGGGGAAGAAACTGAACTGGACAAGACGGTTATCGATCAACTCAATGACCCCCTGGTTCATCTCATTCGCAACTCCATTGATCATGGCGTAGAAGTTCCGGAGATCAGGGAAACTACCGGCAAATCACCAGAGGGACGTATCCATCTCTCTGCAAAACATTCCGGCGGTTATGTCCTGATTGAGATTAGAGACGATGGGGCCGGTCTCGATCCTGAGGTACTCCGTGCCAAGGCGATAAACAAGGGCTTACTGGCAGCAGATGCCAATCCCAGTGAGCAAGAAATATTCGACTTCCTCTTTGCCCCTGGTTTCTCCACAGCAGAGACCGTTACCGATGTCTCAGGCCGGGGAGTAGGTATGGATGTGGTCAAGAAGGGAATTGAAAGTCTGCGCGGCAGCATAGAGATCTGCAGTAAAATGGGATCCGGTACCTCCATTATCCTGAAGCTGCCCTTAACCCTTGCCATTATAGATGGCTTGCTGGTGAAAATCGGCACCGACCACTTTGTGCTGCCCCTTGCCGCAGTTGAAGAATGTATTGAGCTCACTGGAGAAGAGACAATCCAGGTCAGAGCACGGAACATGATGGCCTTTCGCGGCAAGGCCCTTTCTTATCTGAACCTGCGACAGGGTTTTAATATTCCGGGGGATGCCCCTGCCACAGAGAAAATTGTCATCACCGAGGTAAATGGTGTCCATATAGGACTGGCTGTGGATCAGGTCATTGGTCAACACCAGACAGTGATCAAATCGCTGAGTGAGGTGTACAGGGGAGTGAAGGGATTTTCCGGGGCAACCATTTTAGGAGATGGCACCGTCGCCCTGATTCTCGATGTGAATATGCTTGTCCAGTCTCTTGCTCCAGCTTCACGGAGAGAGAGAATTGAGAGAGAGGTTGCGTAAGCATGAAACGCATCAAAGTCCTCATTGTTGATGACTCCTCTGTGGTCCGCCAGACCCTGCAGGAGCTCCTCTCTTCCGATTCGCAGATAGAGGTGATGGCCACTGCCATGGATCCCATCGTAGCTGTAGAACGGATCAAGAATGAGATTCCGGATGTGATCACCCTCGATGTGGAGATGCCACGAATGGACGGTATCACCTTTTTGCAAAAGCTCATGAGCCAGCATCCCATTCCCGTGGTTATCTGCTCCACCCTGACAGAAAAGGGATCAGAAACTGCCTTGAAGGCGCTGGAGTATGGAGCTGTAGAGATCATCCTCAAACCCAAACTGGGAACCAAACAGTTCCTGGAAGAATCAAGGGTTCGAATCTGTGATGCGGTAAAGGCAGCCAGTAAGGTTCGGGTAAAACGGATCACAAAACGAAGGACAGTGCAACCCAAGCTCTCTGCCGATCATATTATCGCCAAAGCAAAGAACCGGGCCATGTCAAAGACCACTGAAAAAGTAGTGGTGGTTGGCGCATCCACTGGCGGGACAGAGGCACTGCGTGTTTTGCTGGAAGCATTGCCTGAAGATTCCCCGGGAATCGTTATTGTCCAGCATATGCCCGAGAGCTTTACTGCAGCCTTTGCCAAACGTCTTGACGGGCTATGCAGGGTGTCAGTCAAAGAAGCTCAGGACAACGACACGGTCTTTAGCGGCCGGGCTTTGATTGCCCCTGGAAACAAACACCTGCTCCTGAAACGGAGTGGTGCAAGGTACCATGTGACCTTAAAGGACGGTCCGCTGGTTTGCAGGCACCGGCCATCAGTGGATGTGCTCTTTCGCTCAGCTGCCCGCTATGCAGGAAAAAATGGACTGGGTGTCATACTCACCGGAATGGGTGATGACGGTGCCCACGGGATGCTGGAGATGAAAGAGGCCGGCTCTTTTTTGAATATTGCCCAGGATGAGGCAAGCTCTGTTGTCTTTGGCATGCCCCAGGAGGCGATCAAGCTGGGGGGAGTAGACAGTGTTCTCCCCCTGACTAAGATTGCCAAGACAATCATCCAGAAATGCGAATAAGTATGTATCAGCAATGATTTATCAGCAAAAAATAAGATTGAAAATTGTGCTGCCTGACTCAGGCGCCCACCTGCCACGTTTGTGGCACAAACGAAACAAGGGGGATAGTAATGAAATGGAAAAACATTAAATTATCAGGAAAATTCGGTATCGGCTTTGGTCTTGTCCTGTTGTTTCTGGTTATTGTGGCGGGTGTGGCAGTGTTTGGCATTGGCTCCATTATCCACAATGCGGAAGAAGTCACAGAAGGAAATGGTCTTAAAGGGGAAATAACCCAGCGCGAGGTGGACCACCTGAACTGGGCGGCAGCAGTGAGTAAATTGCTCACCGATGATACTGTCACGGAACTCAAAGTGCAGACTGACCCCCATAAGTGCGGTTTTGGCAAGTGGTATTACGGTGAGGGACGCAAACAGGCCGAAGAACATGTACCGGGACTTAGCCAGCTCCTGACAAAAGTGGAAGAGCCCCACAAGAAACTCCATGCAACAGCCGTTGCCATTGGCAAGGTCTTTCAGCAGGCCGATAAGAATCTTCCCAAATTCTGGTCTGAGCTGGAAGCAGGGCACCTCAACTGGGTTCAGAATGTCCTCATGTTTGTTGCTGGAAACAGCAAAGAGATCACTGTCACCAAGGATCATCGTGCCTGCGCTCTCGGCAAAGTCCTCTATGGCGATGAAGGGAAGAAAATTGGAGCTTCCGATCCGGAACTTGCCCGCCTCCTCCAGGCAATCCAGACACCCCATGAGAAACTGCATGCTTCGGCTGCCGCGGTTGAGGAGTCAGCCCGGGAAAGCCTGGCCAGTGCCAATGAGACCTTTGAGCAGGTAACACTGCCGGCCCTGGCCCAGACCCGTGAGCAGCTCACTGCCTTGAAAGAACGATCCAATGTCCTGGTCAAGGGGATGACCCAGGCCAATCAGATATATGCCACTGAGACGGTAGCAGCCCTGCAGGGGGTCCAGGGAATCCTCGGTGAAATTGTGGATCTGACCGCAGAGCAGGTGGCAAGCGATGAAGAACTCATGCTGAGTAAGTCCAACCAGACCCGTACATTTATCATCAGCCTCAGCCTCATCATCATTGTTCTCGGCATTGCGATGGCCTTTATTATTGCCAGAGGCATCATTAACCCCATCCTCCAGAGTGTGGATACGGCAAAAGAACTGGCCAAGGGGAACCTGATGATCGACATGACAGTTGATAGACATGACGAGCCCGGCCAGCTCCTCCAGGCCATGAAAGATATGGCTGACAACCTGCGATTGATCATAGGCGACGTCAAGACTGCATCCGGAAACGTGGCAGCAGGCAGTGAAGAGATGGCGAGCAGCTCTGAACAACTCTCCCAGGGAGCAGTTGAGCAGGCCGCATCCTGCGAAGAAGTGGCATCTGCCATGGAAGAGATGACATCCTCCATGCGCCAGACGGCCGACAACGCCGAGCAGACCAACCAGATCTCCATGCTGGCCGGTCAGAACGCCAAGGAAAGTGGCGAGGCTGTATCGCAAACTGTTGAAGCCATGCGAGAGATTGCGGGCAAGATTACGGTGATCGAAGAGATCGCCAATAAAACCGATTTACTGGCGCTGAATGCTGCAGTTGAGGCAGCGCGTGCCGGTGAACAGGGTAAAGGCTTTGCCGTGGTCGCCTCTGAAGTGCGCAAGCTTGCAGAACGCAGCCAGCAGGCAGCAGCAGAGATCAACGGTCTCTCATCCAATAGTGTGAAAACCGCAGAAGA
>CAYPEU010000054.1:0-20191 GCA_964409855.1 uncultured Desulfocapsa sp. | reverse complement strand
TGAAGCCGTGATCTTGCTCCAGTTCCTGAAAGAGGATTTGAAATTTTTCCTGTTGCAGATCGATCCGTTGACCATCAACAACCAGGTCCGCAGCTGGAATATTTTCTTCTGTAAGCCCAGGCCGAGTGAGGAGAAGGACTAGGCCAGCAAGAAAAAGAACTCTGAAAAGGTGCTGTGGATACAAGATGGGAGTACCTCCTGAGAGACTGAAAAGGGCTATTGGTTAGGATAATGGATAGTCGCTGAAATCCTTGTTAAGGGCTTCAGGATGAAAATGTCCTATGAAAAAGGTTCAGAAAATCCTCAAGCATCTCCGGGGGCAGGCTGTTGATCCCTGCCGCTGCCGCCCGTCCTCCCCCGGTGGGAAAAGAGCGGCACAGGGTGTCGGCGTGTTCTCGTTTGTTGAGGGGCGCCCTGACGCTGATACGCAGTGTCAGATCTCTATTTTCCACAATCAGGGCATGGGCAGCCTCTTTTTTTTCCCTTGCCTTGAGGTTGGAAAAAACGCCGGAAACCCGTCTGGCCCATGGGGCATTGGGGAATAGATACACCCGGTTGCTCTTGGCTGAATCCAGCTCCTTTTGCTCCATGGCCAGCGCCATATCCTCTTGAAACCCTGCGCGCAGAGTTGCCAGGACTTGCGAGTCGGCCAGGAAGGCAAAGGGGTCAGTGAACGACTGCAGGGCACCATAGAGCTTGTCCGGGGCAAAGTGAAGATCGCTGATCTCTGCCCCATAGCCGTTGTAATTCAGCAACTCACCCAGTTCCTGTAGTCCTGAGATCTCTTTTTCACTGAGAGACATCTTTTCCGCAGTCTGCCTGGCGGATTGATGAAAATTGTCACCAAAGGCAGCAGCGACCGCCCAGCCTTGGTATTTCCCTTCCAGCAGTCTATTCACAATGAGAGCAGTGCAGATTGTCGGAGCCGGGTCTATGTAAGGGGTGAGCTGGCCGGTGTCGGGAATGACCCCGGCAAAGTGGTGATCGATGTAAGTGATCTTGTTGCCCTGAGCAAGGAGCTGGAGCAGAGAATCCCGGTTGGAATCCAGGGAGATGTCAAGAACCGTGATACTGCTGTTCTTGACATCCCGGATTTTGTCCAGGAGTTTGATGTCACGTTTCACCCCGGTGACAAGGGTGGCATCAGGCCGCGGTTCATGCAGACGGAGCTGGTGCAGGGCACAGATGCCGTCCGCATCTCCATTGAAGACGTCATACTGCATAGTGATCTTACAGGCGCAGCGCCAGAGGAGTCCCTATATTGGCGAGATTGAAGAGCACCATGAGGGTGTGATCGCCGGGAGTATATCTGGATCTGAGTTCCATGGACCAGCAGGCAGGTTGATAGAGGAGCGAGATGTCCTGTTCAATCACCCTGGATTCGGAAAGGGAATGCTTAATTGCGTATGCTGCAAAGATGGTATCAAAGAGCTGGGCCCTGGCGTCGACATTGAGCTGATGGATCTCCTCCGCCCGATTCCATCGATAGTCAAGGTTGAGAAAATCACCACGGCTGTTGCTGTAATAACTTTCCAGGCCATACGAGTTGACCCCTTCACCATAGACATCAATTTCGGTTTTATAGATAAAGTAGAAGTTCCTTAAGGGATTTAATCTGAATCGGATATTGACTGGGGTGAACGGCGTGTCAGAGACTTCACTACGCAGGTCATAACTCTGCTTGATTTCCAGGTACCCATAATCCCTTTCTCTGTCATTTCCGTCTTTGCTGCTGAGAAGATTGAAGAAATTATTGATACCATAGCTGATTGCATTGATATCCTCAATCCGGTCCACGGAGTCAAAGTCAGGAAGGTCTTCCTGGTTCGTATCCGAGAGGTAATCGTATTCGACAAATGGTCTGAACGTGTGACTGAATCCAGTGGCCTCCCCCATATTCAGGTCAAAATTTCTGAGCAGGGTGGTGCCTACCTCAGTATGGAAATCACCGAGAAAACGGTTCGGAGTGCTGCTCTTGTCCCATGTTCCGTCACCATAGGTCTGCACGTTATAAAGGGTATCGCGAAGACCTGCGGCGGCACGGGATTCCAGGTAAGGCCCAAGGGGAACAGGCAGACTCAAACGGGGGTATATATCAAAGCGATGACCGCCAACTCCATCTTCACGGTAGTAGTTGACATAATTTGTATCCCAGTCAAAGGTAAGGTTTGTCTCACCCATGGTCTGACTCCCGGTGAAATCCAGACTCGGCAGTTTCCACAGGGGGGTGGGGCTGGTGCTCTCTACCCTGACATCATTGATGGCCAGAAAGTTTCCTGTAAGGGACATGCCACTCCAGGATTTAAGGATCTGCATGCTGTTTCTGCGTTCGTCAGCGGTCTTATCCTGAAAAGCGCGGCCGTACATGTCAAGGAATCGTTCATGGGACTGGGTGAACCCGGTGCTGCCGCTATTGAACTCGGTCAGGTAGTCCCGGTCGGAAACGATATCCATATCCATACGGGTGACCACGTTGTTGTCAAAATCATGGTCCAGTTTTCCACGGACCCAGTACCTGTCCTTATTGGTGTGGGTATATCCTGTCTCTTGGTAGTATTCGGTTTCAGAAGGGTCGGTGAGATCATCATGGAGATAGTTGGCCATGACGGTTACCTTCTTCTGGCTGCCAAGGACGTATCGGTATTCCAGACCGGGCATGAAGCCGCGGTCGACAAAATATTCCGGATAGAGGGTGAGGTCCGTGGAGTCAGAAAGGTTGACAAAGAAGGGCAGGTTCAGCCCGAAACCGTTGCGATCCGAGTTAGAAATTTCTGGAGGGAGCAGGCCGGTTTTACGACTATTCCCAACCGGGAGCATCATCCAGGGTGTATAGAGAACCGGGACATCTTTGATGCGGAAGGTCGCGTGCTTAAGGACAGCGTATCCGCCCTGGGTGATCTTGGTGTCATTGCTGGCAAAGCTCCAGGGTGGGGTTTCTTCCTCTTTGACTTTACAGGTGACCACCCAGCCGTCTTCGATATGATAGGTGTTAAATCCGGTCTTTTCAATGACCTTGCCTTCAAGGTGCAGATCCAGAGAATCGCGGAGGATGGTGGCCTCTTTAAAGGTGCCTGTCTCCCGGCTCAGATCCACTGTACCCTCTTCGGCCAGGAGCTGGTCCGTGTCACTTTTGATGGAGACATGGCCTTTCGCCTTGATACTGTTTCTCTCTACATCATAGGCTATCCAGTCGGCCTCAATGGTCATCTCAGTTATGATGCGGGGGGTGATATCCTTGTCGATTTCCTGGGTGGCAACTTCTGCAACCTCTTCAGCCGGAGCTTCTTCCAGGAGCAAGGCCCATTCAGTGGTTTCCACCTCAGTCTTTTCGGTCTTTGGCGGGAGCTTTCGCAGTTTGGTGAGAACCACGTGTCCTTCGGCAATAACGGACTGGGGGGTATCAAAATGGATAACCTTGTCAGCCTCTATTTGCCACTCTTCAGTAGTTACCGTGTCGGCACAAAGGGGGTTCGGCGCAACAGCAAGAGCAAGCAGTGAAGCGAGACAGAAGGAAAGCTTTGGGTGTGGGGAAGGTGTAGAGAGCTTTGTCACAGCAAACTCCTTGAAGGTTCGAACGGTATCATGTCAGACCGCAGTGTGACATGTATTGATTTTTGGGTAAAAAAATGCCTGTACCGGCGGCGGGGAAGATGCACCCTCAGTGGGAGAGAGAATTTCTCTGTAACCTTCACTGGCAAAGGACAAATTGATCAGAGGATGAAATGTACGGGGAAGGACGATTGGTGTCAAGCTTAAAATCACAGATTTACCTTGATAATAAAGGGAAATTGTTTTACTTATTCACGGCAGTGTACCTCGTTCTTTCAAAGAAGGACAGAGTTTTTCTTCTCTTGGTGTTGGAAAACATCTTTTTCCCGCCAGTGAGATCAGGCGGCGTCTTATTTATTTCTCCTGCAGTTCGGCAGCCATTTATCCATTGACTATTCAATTTGAGTCCTGTGCCGGCCTGGATCGCAGGTTTCTGATCGTTTGAACGCGTGGTACTCAAGTATTGCATCATCCCCTTTATCGGGGACCTGCAGAAAACGAAATTGCTCCATCCCCGTTGATAAGAACCAAACTGGCCTCCAACTATTGAGGGAAGTGTTTGAAGTTTTTATCCGGGAGGTTGGAGCCTCCCCTGGATTCCGGGGAAAAGTTGTGTGGAAGAGGCCGGGTGCCGCAGAAAATCGGTCCTGTTTTCTTCCTCAGAAAAAGTGTCATACACCTTGTTGATAAGAAAGTTGGCCTGCAGGGATTTGCAGGTGGTCCGGGATGATTTCCGGCTGCGATTTGGCTTGCAAGGTGATTATGGCAAAAAGTAAGACAGGAGACAGTGGTAACGAGCTGCGTCTTCCTGTTGATAAAATGTGGCAACCTGAATAGTCGGGTTGTTCCAAAGAGTTCCGAAGTGGGTAAGAGTGCCTCCTTCGGTAAAGGAAAATGTATGACAAAGAAAAAAACGAAGCCTGATAAAGAGTCTGCGTCGGAAAAGCCGGTAAAAGCGACTACAGGAGCCTGGTGGAAGAGTACGGCCACGGAAGAAGCAGAAAAAAAGAGGTCGAAATCGGCTGAACAGGCCAGCAGTTCGACGGACAAGGTCAAAGGCGACGCCCCACAAGCAAAGAAAAGACCACCCCGTAAAAAACAGGGGAGTCAGTCGCGCGGGCGGAGAAAAAAGGCTGCTCCTGGTCAGGGAAAAGAGTCGGCCGCTGACAAGCAGCAGACAGGTTTGAAAGAAGAAACGGAGATTCCCGGGGAGGCTGCTGAGTCTCAGGGAGTACAGTCAGGATCTGCTGAAGAACCGGCCACAGAGGAGACCAGCAAGGCTCCGCAAAAAAAACAGGCGCCCAAAAGTCCTCGTTCCCGTGGCGGGAGAAAGCAGAAGCCCAAGGGTGAGGGAAAGGAAAAACAGACTGCGAAAAGTCAACCGGATGAACCTGTAACGGAAGAGAAACCGCAGCTCCTCAAATTGCTGGTCAATGCCGAGGAGCCGGAAGAGTGTCGTCTTGCCCTGCTTGCCGATGGCCGGTTGGAGTCCATCCATGTCTCCACGGTCTCTTCCAAGCAGACAAAGAATAATATCTATAAGGCAAAGATCGTTGCCATCGAGAGTAATCTTCAGGCCGCTTTTGTTGATTACGGCACTGACAAGAACGGTTTTCTCCCCTTTAATGAGATCCATCCCGAATATTATAAACAGGAGATCAGTCAGAAGGATAAAAAACTCATTGAGCAGCATCAGTGGAAGAAGCTGAAGATCACTGATGTGCTGGAGCGAGGTCAGGAAGTCCTGGTCCAGGTAGTAAAAGAGGAAGTGGGGAACAAGGGGGCCAATATGACCACCTATCTCTCCATTCCCGGGCGCTGCGTGGTCCTCATGCCCGGCTCGGATTCCACGGGTATTTCCAGGAAAATATCCGGAGAAGAGCGACGCTCCCAACTGCGCGAAATTATCACCAGCCTGAATATTCCGGAAGGGATCGGTTGGATCGTGCGTACGGCCAGCGTGGATATCACCAAGACCGCTTTGAGTAAGGATGTCCGTTACTTGGTAAAACTCTGGAAAGAGATCAAGAAAAAGGGACAGACCTTAAACGGAATCGGAATGGTGTATCAGGATCATGATTGTGTGCTGCGTTTTCTGCGTGAACATTTTGATCCTGATATCAAAGAGATTCTGGTGGATGACCTGGCCGCCTTTGAAAAGGTCAATGACTTTCTTGACCAGCTGCCAGTCAAACAGAGAGGCGCTAAGGCCCGGCTGCATAAGGGGTCTCGTCCTATCTTCAACCAGTATAATGTGGAAGACCAGATCGAGTCGATCTATCAACCCCAGGTCCCCCTGCCATCTGGTGGTTCCATTGTTATTGATCCCACAGAGGCGTTGGTGGCCATTGATGTCAACTCCGGTTCCACGGGCAAGAAGGGCCAGAATTTTGAAGATTCGATCTTCAAGGCCAACATGGAGGCAGCCTCTGAGCTTGCCCGCCAGCTCCGGCTCCGTGACCTGGGTGGGTTGATCGTGGTCGACTTCATTGATATGCGCTCCAGTAAAAATATCCGTGGAGTGGAGCGCCAGGTCAAGAGTGCCATGAAGCGTGACCGGGCCAAGGTGGATATCAGCCGTATCTCCAAGTTCGGCCTCATGCAGATCTCCAGGCAGAAACTCGGTGCACCCATTGAGACCAGCAACTATAGAGTTTGCGAGCACTGTAAGGGGCGAGGCATGGTCCGTTCCGTGGAAACACTTGCCCTCTTCTATCTCCGACGTATTCAGACCGGTGCCAGCCGAAAGGAGGTGATTCGAGTGGAGTGTCATTTCCCTCTGGATGTGGCTCAATATCTTTTGAACAACAAACGTACGGAAATCGGTGACATAGAAGCACGAAACAAGATATCTGTTATTATTGTCGCCGATCCTGCCCTGAAACCCGCAGATCACGAAATTCTTTTCCACAAAGAGGAAAAAGCGAAAAAAGGCAGAAAACAGCCTTGAGGAAAAAAATGAACTAGGGTATATAGTCTCTTTTCATATGCACCAGTAGCTCAGCTGGATAGAGTACCTGACTACGAATCAGGGGGTCACAGGTTCGAATCCTGTCTGGTGTACCAGAAATATCAAGGGGTTAAGTCATTCTTGTTGGCTTGACCCCTTTTGTTTTTTTTGTGTTTTTTAAAAAAATTGCCCTAAACTCATTGCCTTATTGTTCATCGTCCTTACTTATACCTTAGTGACGTGAGTTTGAATGAAGGCTATTGCGTGCAATTTTATAGAGAATACGCAACTGCCAGTGACGCAGAGATTGTGTTAGATAGAGTCAAACGGCAAAATTGGTTTTTGCTGGACTTTTAATTCAGTTTTGGCGACAAAACTGATACCGGGTCGTACTTTAAGAATCCGGCTTATAACAAAGTGGTTCTTGAAGGAACCCAGTACAAAGGAGTAGTACAAAATGGCTGAAGGAACAGTTAAATGGTTTAATGATGCAAAAGGTTTTGGTTTTATTGAGCAGGATGGCGGCAAGGATGTCTTTGTCCATCATTCCGCAATTCAGAGTGAAGGCTTCAAATCTCTGGATGAAGGTGCACGGGTAACTTTCGATGTTGTTGATGGCCCCAAAGGACCTGCTGCAGAGAATGTTGTCAAACAGTAAGAACTGCTATTGACCACATGAAAGACCCCGCAGTCTCTGCGGGGTCTTTTTTTTTGTCACAGTGTCTTTTACGCCGAACACGAACTATTTCGAGGGACAGAGCTTTGGCCAGAACAAACTATTCGTATGAGAAGCGCCAGAAAGAATTGGCAAAGAAAAAGAAGAAAGAAGAAAAGAGACAGCGCAAGCTGGAAAAAAAGGAGAATTCTGCCCGGGAAAATGAAAATGTTTTTCTGCAGGAGGATGAACAGCTTTAACCTTTGCTTTTCCAGACGACTTTTTCAAAAACGATTTGCTCTGCTGAGGCGCAATATGGATATTTAGAAAAGCGATCTGATAGTAGATAATTCTTCCGCGTGGCCTCGCTGCGCCTTTGCTTGCCTGTAATCAGATCATTTTTCTAACTGACCATCTTCACCTCTGCGAATTTGTTTTCGAACGAGTTCTGAGCAAAAATACTTTATGCCACGGGGAGTCCCTTGTGGCTTTTTTTATGAGGACACAACCATGATTACCGCCTCCAATGTTTCTCTCTCCTATGGCAAGAGAGTTATTTTTAAGGACGTCAATGTCAAGTTCACCCCTGGTAACTGCTATGGCCTGATTGGGGCAAACGGTGCCGGAAAATCAACCTTTCTCAAGATCCTGGCAGGCCAGTTTGAGCCGGACGGGGGGAAGGTTTCCAAGGGGTCGAGACAGCGTATTGCCATGCTCAACCAGGATCAGTTTGCCTTTGACGAGTACACTGTGTTTAATACCGTGATCATGGGCCATAAAAAGCTCTACAAGGTGATGGCCGAGCGTGAGGCCATCTATGCCAAGGCTGATTTTACCGAGGAAGACGGTATTCGTTCCGGAGAACTGGAGGCCAAATTCGGTGAAATGAACGGTTACGAGGCAGAGGCAGAGGCTGCGGTGCTGTTGAGCGGTCTTGGCATTCCGGAAGAGATGCGGCAGAAAAAAATGAAGGAGCTTGACGGCAGCGATAAGGTACGGGTGCTGCTGGCCCAGGCCCTGTTCGGTAACCCGGATATCCTGCTGCTCGATGAACCCACCAACCAGCTGGACCTGAAGACCATTGACTGGCTGGAGTATTTTCTCTCCCGCTTCCAGAACACCGTGATCATCGTCTCCCATGACCGTCATTTTCTGAATCAGGTCTGTACCCATATCGCGGATATTGATTATGGTAAAATCCAGGTCTATGTCGGCAACTATGACTTCTGGTATCAGGCCAGCAAACTCCATTTCCGTCAGAAGGAGACCGAGAGCAAAAAGGCCAAGGCCAAGGCAGAGGAACTCAAGGAATTTATCCGCCGTTTCAGTTCCAATGCTTCCAAGGCCAAGCAGGCGACCTCACGGAAGAAGCTGCTTGATAAACTCACCCTGGACGAGATGCCGACCTCTTCTCGGAAATATCCCTTTATCGTCTTTAAGCCGGAGCGTCCCTGCGGTGACGTTATTCTGGAGATCGACGGTCTTTGTAAAGCAATCGACGGGGTTTCCATGTTTGAGGATTTCAGCCTCACGGTGAACAAGGGGGATAAGATTGCCTTTGTCGGGACCAACAGTCTTGCCAAAACCACCCTCTTTCAGATCCTGGCAGGCGAACTTGAGCCGGACAAAGGCAGCTTCCGCTGGGGGGTAACCATCAACAATGCCTATTTCCCAAAAGAGAATAATGTCTATTTTAATAATGAGGAGCTTGATCTTATTGGCTGGCTGCGTCAGTTTGGCTCTCTCAAGGAGAATGAGAGTTTTTTTCGCGGCTTCCTCGGGAAAATGCTTTTTTCCGGAGAGGAGGCAATGAAAAAAACCTCTGTTCTTTCCGGCGGCGAACGGGTGCGCTGCATGCTCTCCAAGATGATGCTCTCCGGTGCCAATGCCCTTGTTCTTGATGAGCCCACTAACCATCTCGACCTTGAGTCAATCACTGCCTTAAATGATGCCCTGACCGATTTTCCGGAGGTGGTACTCTTTGCCTCCCACGACCATCAGTTTGTCTCCACTGTTGCCAACAGGATAATTGAAATCACACCAGACGGCATCATCGATGTGATGATGGACTTTGATCAGTACCTGGAGATGAAGGAAGCGACTCTTGCCGCCCAGGACGATTATCTGGAGAGAAAGGCAGCTTAGGGACTGTGAGCAGAAATCCAGCCAATGGATCCCCTTTTTATGCTTCGATTGTTAAGAAGTGGAGTACGGAATAGAAGTTACGCTGTTAGAGTGAAGGAAGCCTTTGCCCTGATCTCCTGTTCGTTTTCTCCTTTCTTCATTGCAAGTGCTTCAACGGCTCTTTGTTTTGAGTCTCAATTTACCCGGTGACCACCATGTCAACTTCCTCAAATTTACCAGGCTTTGTCGACCTCTCGTTACCTCAGCCGCTTTTGAAGGCCCTGAAAGACCTGGGCTATGAAACACCTTCTCCTATTCAGGAAAAAATGATCCCTCTGGTCATGGAAGGACGCGATGTCCTGGGCCAAGCCCAGACCGGAACCGGTAAGACTGCTGCCTTTGCCCTGCCCCTTATCGCCCGCCTGAATCTGAAACAGCGCGGGGTCCAGAATCTTGTCCTGGCTCCCACCAGGGAGTTGGCCATCCAGGTTGCAGAGTCTTTTCAGCAATACGCCAAGTATGTGAAGGGCTTTCACGTGGTGCCTATCTTTGGCGGCCAGGATCTGAGAATTCAGCTCCGCCAGCTGCAGAAACGGGTGCAGGTGGTGGTGGGTACCCCGGGCCGGGTCATGGATCATATGCGCCGCGGTACTTTGAAGCTTGACTCTCTGCAGTGCCTTGTTCTTGACGAGGCGGATGAAATGCTGCGTATGGGTTTTATCGATGATGTGGAGTGGATCCTGTCAAAGACACCTGAAGAGAGACAGGTTGCCCTGTTTTCCGCCACCATGCCCGCTGCTATCCGCAGAATTGCCCGAAACTATCTGCATAACCCTGAAGAAATCCTGATCAAGTCCAAAACTTCCACGGCAGTCACTGTCCATCAACGCTATCTTTTTACCAACCACCCTCAAAAACTTGAGGCATTGGGCAAGATACTGGAGGCAGAGTCCTTTGACGGGGTGCTGGTCTTTGTCCGTACCAAGGTCGATACCCTGCAGGTGGCAGAAAAGATGGCGGCCCGCGGCTTTGCAACAGCAGCATTAAATGGTGATATTGTTCAGAGCCAGCGCCTGCGGACAGTTGAGGCATTTAAAAAAGGAAAGTTGGACATCCTGGTGGCAACCGACGTGGCTGCCCGCGGTCTGGATGTGGAACGAATCAGCCATGTAATCAACTACGATATTCCCTACGATACCGAGGCCTATGTCCATCGCATCGGCAGGACAGGCAGGGCAGGTCGTAAAGGAGAGGCCATTCTCTTTGTCACTTCCCGGGAAAAGAGGATGCTCAGGACCATTGAAAAGGGCATCAGTAAAAAAATCCAGGAGATGAAACTGCCCTCCACTGCAGTGATTAATGATAAGCGGTTGGCCGCCTTTAAAGAGCGGATTACCGCCACCCTTGCCACCCGGGATATTGGTTTTTTTTCCACCCTGGTAAGTGAATACAGAGACGAAAACGATCTGGATTTCCGGGATATTGCTGCAGCCCTTGCCTGCATGGTACAAGGCGATGCCCCTCTGCTCCTGCCGGACGAGCCCATCAAAGGTTTTAAAAAGAAAGACAAAGAACCCGTTGCGGTGCCCGCAAAGACGATCCGCACCACCGAGACCCGCACCGGTATGGAGCGTTACCGAATTGAGGTTGGCAAAGAGCATAACGTGAAACCAACCAATATTGTCGGCGCCATTGCCGGAGAGGCTGACCTGGACGGCGCCTATATCGGGGCCATTTCCATCTTTGATAAACACTCCACCGTGGATCTGCCGGAAGGCATGCCCAAGGAGATCTTTGATCTGCTCCATTCTGTCCAGATTCTGGGCCGCCGGTTGAATCTCACCCTGCTTGGTCCTGGAGAAGACCGGAAGATAGCTGGACGGGGAAGGAAAAAGAAAGTAGTCCATGGAAAGCGAACAAGAAAGCCAATGGGACAAAAGCGTAGGAAAAATCGAAAAAAGGATTAATCAACAGCTGATCGGCTGCTGATCTTTTCTCCTGCTATTGACTGGATTCCGCTACCTCGCTTCACTGTGGCCTGAATACCCCCCTGGGAATGACTATCTTATTGCTATGTTTTGATTAATTGTTGTAAGCCCGAAACTTAAAATAAAAGAAGTTGGTTGGAACACTCCTCTTGCTGGGGGAAAAAGGACCAGGGGGTATCCTCTGGTCCTTTTTTTATCGAATTTTTTTGCTTGGCTCCCTGAAATATTCTTTTATACGCCTCTTTTTGAGGAGGCGATTTTTTTGAAAAAGGAGTTGACTAACAAAAGTATTTATATTAATAATTATCGTTATCAACTTAGTAGTCATCTAGAAGAACATCCAACCAAAGGAAATTGTTATGAAAAAATTTACATGTACCATGTGTGGCTATACCCATGTTGGAGACGCCCCACCAGAGAAATGTCCTCACTGCGGAGCTTCTGCCGACAAATTTACTGAAATGCTGGGCGATAGCCTGGAGTGGGCAGACCAACACGTAGTAGGAGTGGCAAAGGGCTGTGATCCTGAGATCATGGAAGGCTTGCAGGCCAACTTTGCCGGTGAATGTACAGAGGTCGGTATGTATCTGGCCATGAGTCGAATGGCTGACCGCGAAGGGTATCCAGAGGTTGCAGAGGCCTACAAGCGTATTGCCTGGGAAGAGGCTGAGCACGCTGCCAAATTTGCCGAGTTGCTTGGCGAGGTTGTTGAAGAAAACACCGAAGCAAACTTGAAAGCCCGTGTGGCAGCTGAAAATGGAGCCTGTGCTGGAAAGAAGGCCATTGCTGTAAAGGCCAAAGAACTTGGATACGATGCCATCCACGACACCGTCCATGAGATGTGCAAGGACGAGGCTCGCCATGGCATGGCATTTGCCGGTTTACTCAAGCGTTACTTTAAAGGCTGAGATGAGGTTTTCTACAGCTAAGGGACTGTAAGGGAATGGAGAGGTAAGATGTTACAGTTATTTTTGCACAGCCCCTAAGCAATAGAAAAGGCATTTTCCCATGAGCGGAAAATGCCTTTTGTTGTTTCAAGGGGAGCTGTAGGGATGGTGGCTGGAATAACGGTCAGTAGTTCTCTGAGTCCCACATGGAAGGCTCAAACTGGAGGACCTTATTCCGCCCTGCTTCCTTGGCCTTGTACAGGGCAGTGTCTGCATACTTGACACACTCCCAGAAGGCCTCTCCATGCACGGGGAAGATGGAAACTCCGATGCTCACTGTCTTGCGTATACTGAGATTGTCCACGCTAAAGACCTCTGCTTCAACGGCTGCTCGTATCTTCTCAGCTACTTCGATGGCTTTGTCGTTGTCACACTCGGTGAGAAGAATGAGGAATTCTTCTCCGCCATAGCGGATGACGATATCAGATTCCCTGACATTGTTTTGCAGGATTATGGCCAAGGTCTTCAGGATCTGGTCGCCCACATCATGTCCGTACTCGTCATTGACCTGTTTGAAAAAATCCATATCGCACATGAGAATGCCCAGGGCGCTTTCCCTGCGTTTGATTCCGGCAATGAGTGGATTGATCGTGGTTTCCAGGCATCTGCGGTTGTAGAGTCCGGTTAAGGCGTCCTTCGTGGCCATGTCCTGGAGATTGGAGGCCAGTCGTTTGGCGTGGAGGATGGGCAGTGCTTCTTTCAGGTACAGGCCCGCCAGATGCAGGTTTTTCTGCATCTCTGCTTCGCGGCTGGGACTGTCAACAAAGAGCGAGAGAAACTGAACAACACCCAGCACCTTCCCGGAGACGATCATGGGCACACAGGTGTGGGTCATGACGTCAGTCAGGGGAAAGAGCGAACAGATATTAATGAAACCACTGGAAGAAACCACCTCGCCGGTGCGTCTTGCCCTGCAGACACCGGCGCTGCTCATGACGCAGCTTTCGTGCTCCAACTCCAGTGGCCAGGTATAGACAGCTTCAATGGAGTCATCTTTTTCGTTCACCTCCCAGATGACAAAGCTCTTCAGGTGTAAGGTCTCCTGAAAGACATAGGCCAGCCGTTTGTAGACCTCTGCAACCGTTTCGTCCGCTTCAATGGTCCTTCTGAAGTGTGAGATGGCACCGATATGGGTTGTCAGTCCGTTTACCAGGGAGGCCACTTCTCCTATTTTGTCCTGGGTGATCACTGGGATTGTTGTCCCATGGTTGCAGGTTCGGCGATTGTTGTTGGTGTTCAGCAGGGTCTTGAGTGAGCAGAGCATCTGGTCGAGGAAATCGACCAGGGTCCGTATGCAGAGAAAACTGGTCAGGCTCAGAAAAAGCATGACGACAATGACCAGGATTGCGCCATGGGTGATATAGGTGTCAATGGTCGCCAGTGGAATATCCAGGAGGTCCTGTTCAACATTGAGCCTGCTTAATTCACCTTTAAGGACTCGAACAAAAAAGTAGCTATGGATACCAATGAGGAGATATCCCATGAGAAAGCTGGTTAGGACAAGGATGAATTTTTGATATACAGAGAGCTTGAAAAAAGGCTGCCAGAGTGTCAGCCAGAGAGATTTTTCAGAATTGTTGTGATGGGGCATCCAGCGTTCCTTTAATGGGTCATGAAGTGGGAATGTGCTCTGTTTGAATTTTGTCTATGGCCTGGGATGATACTGTTATCTTGAAAAAAAGGATATCAGAGGGAAAAGAGATTGTCAAAGATGCTTTTTTGCCAGGAGCTGAAAGATGAATGTTTCTTTTTTTTGTACGTAAGATCAGAGTAAAAGGTGATACAATAGAAAGAACAGTCGCAGAGAGTGTGTGTCTCAAGGGGCCGAGAACGCCTCCATTGATGGGAAAGGCATTGCCTTCAGCGGCGAAGTGGGAAACAGTGAACAACTCCCCTCTTGTTTTGCTATGGCAGTGCTCTGTTTGTTTGACAGGCCTGCCTTCAGGAGATGGGGCAGGTCCCACGAGATTTGGAGAGTCCAGGAAAGGAAATGAGAAAGGAATCGTATTTACGTATCACCACTCACTATCTTGCCGCTGCCCTGATATTGACCCTTTACGGATCAGAAGTCTGTCCATTTCTCGAGAGTCTTAGCTTTTCAGGTCTGTTGGCGGTAGTGTGTGGACCCCTTCTTCTTGCCTATCTGCTGCGTACAGTCGTTGGCCGGAAAATTCTCAGCCAGACCTCCCTCCTTGACCAGCCGTACCGACAGTTTTCCATAGAATTCGGGGTGCTGTTCCTGGCCGGTCTTGGAACCGGTATGTTTAATGTGTTTTTTTACCATTTTCCTTTGGGGAGTGGTCTGAAACTGCTTGCCGGCTGTATGAGTCTTGCCTTTTTTGTGGCAACCGATATGACCCTGGCCCGTGAACGATGGGTTGCCCAGGAGTTTACAGGCAGGCTCCAGGATCCTGGTAAGTTAAAGAAGGTTTTTTCTCTGACCCGGAAGATGGCCCTTGTCGGTGTCCTAGTTGCTTTCATGACCGGGACTGTTCTTACCCTGGTCATCCTTAAGGACCTGGCATGGATCAGGAACCTGCCGTCGGATTCCTCTCTGTTGTTACCCACTCGGGCAGTGGTCACGGAAATCTTTTTTGTGGTCACCATCCTCCTCGCGTATATCATTAATCTGATTGTCTCCTATGCAGGAAATCTCAAGATTTTTTTTGACCGTCAGTCCAGGATCCTGATTGAGGCCAGTCACGGGAAGCTTGACGGGTTTGTGCCGATAACCACCAATGACGAGTTTGCCCTCATCGGCCACTATACCAACACGATGATCAGAGGATTGCGGGAGCGTACCGAGGCCCTTGCCAGTACCAGGGATGTGACCATCCGGGTCCTGGCAAGTCTTGCCGAGACCAGGGACAACGAGACAGGCCAGCACATCCTTAGGACTCAGCACTATGTCAAGGTGCTTGCCGAAAAACTGCAGGTTCAGACTGAGTTTGGTGATCAGCTCGACGAGGAGACTATTGAACTCCTTTTTAAATCAGCCCCCCTCCACGATGTGGGAAAGGTCGGTATTCCCGACCGGATCCTGCTCAAGCCCGGTAGGTTGACTGACGAGGAATTCGAAGTAATGAAGAAGCATGCGCTCTATGGCCGCAATACCCTGCGAGTGGCCGAGGCCGAGCTTGGTGAAAACTCCTTCCTCCACTTTGCCACTGAGATCGCCTACACCCACCATGAGAAATGGGATGGCAGCGGCTACCCCCAAGGGCTGAAGGGCAGAGATATACCCCTGAGTGGACGGCTCATGGCCGTGGCTGATGTCTATGATGCCCTGATCTGCAGACGAGTCTACAAGGCTCCTTTTCCCCATGCCGCGGCCTATGCAATCATCCTTGACGGCAGAGGGAAACACTTTGATCCGGCCATGGTGGATGCCTTTGTGGAGTGCGAAGACTACTTTAAACAGATAGCCGCCAAGCATGCAGATCGAAAGCCGGTACAAGTCTGATGGCGTCGTAAAACTAACTCAGCTGTCTGCTCTTCTCTGCAGGGAGGAGGCGAGAAAGGAATCCACAAAGAGTTGGAAAAAATGGAACATGAGGCAGACGATGATGGCGCTGCCGGTATTGAATTGGACGTTGGCCAGTACTGCAAGGGCGATGGCCAGAGTCTTTTGCGAGGCGACAAAGAGTAGGGCCTTGTTGTCGGCAGCAGAGAGTTGCAGCGTCTTTCCCACCCGTGCATTGATGGCCAGAAGAAGGAGATGGACGAGAGAAACAGCGGCCAGGATGAGTGCGTAATCCATGAAGGCCAGGCCTGAAAAGGCCTCTTTTGAGGTGGCCATGGAAGAATAGACCACCAGGGCAACACAGCTGGAATTGACATAACTCCAGTGGGGGGAGACGCTGCTTTTTCCTCTCAGGTTCCTGCCGACTTTTCCCAGGACAAAGGGGAGGAGGACAAAAAAGAGCATCTTGGCCAGCAGCGCGTTTTGGTCAATGTCTATGGGGCCTGCAGCTTTCAGGCACAAATCAAGCATAAAGGGCATGGTGATGATGCCCAGCAGGTTGAGAGAGATGGTGAGAAAGAGGGCCAGTACTGCATTGCCTTTACTCACTTCAGTGATGACCACACCGGAAGAGATGGTGGGGGGGACAGTGCTGATGATGATCAGTCCGGTGGCCAGGTGCAGGGGGAAATTGAATACCTTGCTCATCAGGAGCCCCAGGAATGGAGCAAGGAAGAGGGAGATGATGGCAGCGGTCAGGAAGAGGGAAAAAAGTTTTCTGTCCAGGGAAATCCCCTTCTCTCCGGTCTGATAGCCGCTGACCAGGAAGATAATAAAGACCAGTATCTTCAGGCCACTGTTTTCTGCAAGAAAGTTTCCGCCAGCGGGCAGGAAGAGGCCGCAGGTGACGGCCAGGACCAGGCCCAGGGGGAGGAAGAGTTGTTTCATGAATGGAGAAACAGTCTCCAGGCGGAAGGAACAGCTCCTTCCGCCTGGAGAGAAGAGGTGTTGAATTAGATGATCTGTTTCATGGCACCCATGTAGGAGCGCAGTTCTTCACCAATGATTTCAACTCCGGTGTAGCGGATGGACTCGTTGGTCTCAATGAGTTCCACGTTGTTGACCCCGTTATCCTTCACCTCAATTCCCTTGCCGATGACATCAGTGTTCACTCCCTTCATGAAATCCTGAAGCAGGGGGAATGCTGCATGGTTGAAGAGGTAGCATCCATATTCTGCCGTGTCGGAGATAACCACATTCATCTCATAGAGCTTTTTGCGGGCAATGAGATTGGCAATGAGCGGTACCTCGTGCAGTGATTCGTAGTAGGCGGACTCTTCTTTGATGCCTGCAGAAACCATGGTGTCAAAGGCCAGTTCTACTCCAGCCTTGATCATGGCCACCATGAGGATACCCTTGTCAAAATAGTCCTGCTCGCTGATCTCTGTGTCAGCTGCATCAGTTTTTTCGAAATCGGTTTCTCCTGTCTCGTTACGCCATTTCAGGAGATTGGCATCGTCATTGGCCCAGTCTACCATCATGGTTCCAGAGAAGTTTCCGGACATGATGTCATCCATGTGTTTGTGGAAGAGGGGGGTGAGGATCGCTTTCATCTCCTCGCAGAGTTCGTTGGCCTTGATCTTGGCCGGGTTAGAGAGACGATCCATCATGTTTGTGATACCGCCGTGCTTCAGGGCCTCGGTGATGGTCTCCCAGCCGTACTGGACCAGTTTGACTGCGTAGCCGGCATCGATCTCCTGTTCCACCATCTTGTTGTAGCAGAGCAGGGAGCCGGTCTGCAGCATGCCGCAGAGGATGGTCTGTTCGCCCATGAGGTCAGATTTGACCTCAGCCACAAAGGAAGACTGGAGGCAGCCTGCACGATGGCCGCCGGTTCCTGCTGCATAGGCCTTGGCAACATCCCAGCCAATCCCCTGGGGATCATTTTCACGATGGACGGCGATGAGGGTGGGAACACCAAAACCGCGTTTATACTCCTCACGAACCTCAGTTCCTGGTGATTTTGGGGCAACCATAACAACGGTGATGTCGTCGCGGATCTGCATGCCTTCCTCAACGATGTTGAAGCCGTGGGAGTACGAGAGGCAGGCGTCCTGTTTCATGAGCGGCATGACCGATTCGATAACGTTGGTGTGCTGCTTGTCCGGGGTCAGATTGATGACTAGATCTGCATCGGGCAGCATCTCTTCGTAGGTTCCGACCTTGAAATCGTTGTCAGTGGCATTTTTCCATGACTGACGCTTCTCGGAAATGGCTGCAGCACGCAGGGTGTAGGAGACGTCGAGGCCTGAGTCACGCAGGTTCAGTCCCTGGTTTAAGCCTTGGGCACCACAGCCCACAATGACGATTTTTTTTCCTTTCAAGGCGTCGACCCCGTTGAACTCAGAGGCATCCATAAAACGGCACTGGCCAAGTTCCTCCAGCTGCAGACGCAGGGGAAGGCTGTTGAAGTAATTGTTAGACATGATACGGCTCCTTTAAGATGATTGAAGTACGAAGGTCCAACATCGAACACTCAACGTTGAACATCGAATGAAAAGAATAGATGATGTTTGTTTTAGTGTCCCGTCAACTCTAACATGACGTAATATACGACATTCCATCCTTGAGGTGACACTGAATTGTATGAAGAAACAGTAGCATATTTTCCCGTTGCGTCAAGTGACTTATTTGGAATGTGGTGTTGCGGAAAATGAAACGTTCTGTTACTCTCCTTTCTCCATGGACATTCGAGAATTACGACTCTTTAAACATCTGGCCGCTTCTCTGCATTTTGGCCGAACCAGCAGGGCCTGTCATGTCACGCCGTCGGCCCTGACCAGGACCATCCAGAGACTGGAGGAGGAGTTGGGGGAACAGCTTTTCCTGCGGGACAATCGCTCCGTGCTGCTCACTGTAGCGGGCGAAACATTCAAATCCTATGCAGATGATGTGCTTCAACGTTACGAAGTGCTGCAGGGTGAGCTTTCGCGGGAAGATGTCCTTGGTGGTGAGATTTCGCTCTACTGTTCAGTCACTGCAGCCTATTCCATCCTGCCCACCATTTTGCAGAAATTTCGTTCCGTTCACCCAGAGGTGCATATCAGCCTCGAAACAGGGGATGCGGCCCGGGCCCTCAATAAGCTGCAGAACCGGGAAGTGGATATCACGGTGGCAGCCCTTCCTGCCCATCTGCCGGAACGGGTGGAGTTTCTGGAAATCCTTGAGACCCCCCTGGTCTTTATTGCCCCGGCTGGTTTTCAAGAAACGGTGGAGTATCAGGGGGAAGAGATAGACTGGCAAAAGACTCCGGTCATTACTGCTGATTTCGGGCTCAGCCGGGAGCGGACTGACCACTGGTTCAATGAGAAGGGGATTGTGCCGAATATCTATGCCCAGGTGGCAGGCAATGAGGCCATCATTGCCATGGTCGCACTTGGTTGCGGGGTAGGGGTCGTGCCGGAGCTGGTTTTAGAGAAGAGTCCGCTGAAAGGACAGATTGATCTCCTGGAGGTGAGCCCTGAAATGGAATCTTTTTCCATCGGTATCTGTACCATGAAAAAGAACATGCTCCTTCCCCAGGTGGAGGCTTTCTGGCGGATCGCTGCGGGTAGATCCGAAGAAGAGGAGACAGGAAGCTGAGTAGAGCTTCCTGTCTCTGGTCGTTCAGTGAGCCCCTAGCAGATGATCAGCAGCCTTCAATGGCGGCTGATTTTTTTTCGGTTTTCACCTTTACTTTTGCTCCGGTGGAGAGATCTGTTGCCTTGTTCCCACAATCCATGGTCACCACACTGCCTTCGACTTTTTGCACAGTACATTTGAGAGTGGCCGCCTGAACGCTTGCCAGCGTCGTCACCATGAATACCAGGGCTGCCATCAGGGTCAAAATTTTCTTCATCAGTTTTCCTCCAGGTTGAGTTCGTCAATTGTGGGCCTCAATGGCCCTTCCTTTATTTTTAAAAATAAATCGGAGAAGAGAGGAAAAAAAGCCGATTTCGGGTGATGTCGGGTGGATGTCGGCTTGTTGTCCTGGGTATATAGCTATACTATCAGTTGCTTATATCTTTAGCTGTCTTGTCCGCTTTGTTCTGCAGAAAGGAAAAGAGAGTTGAAAATTATAGGGAAGGGCGTAAAATAAGCTATTGAAGAGAATAAAAAAAATGAGGACAGGGGAGAAAGTGACAGAGCAGGAGCCAGTGAAGTCAGGAATTGCCATGGTCCGTATCAGCGGCACCAGAGTGCGTCGCCTGCGTGAGGAGCAGGAGCTGACCCAGCTCTATCTCGCCACTGGTGTGGGTGTGACCACCGAGACCATCTCCCGCTGGGAACGTAAAAAAGCGCCCACCATCAAAAAGGAAAACGGCCTGAAACTGGCCGAAGCCCTTGGGGTCAGCCTGGAAGAAATCCTTGCTCCAGTGGAACAAACGGAACAAGAGATAGAGGAAGCTGTCCCTTCCCCGGTGGCAGAGCCCACGACATCGGTCTTGGCAGCAGCTTTTGGGAAAAAGATGATCT
>CAYPEU010000053.1:11210-20310 GCA_964409855.1 uncultured Desulfocapsa sp. | reverse complement strand
AAAATTCTGAGTCACAGCTGGGTACCCAATGGAGGAGTCAATAAAATGAACCTACTCGAAGCACTTACTGCATTTCTTGGTTGGTCAACGGTTATTAACTTTGGGATCCTGGTGGTTGTGGCAATTATCCTGGTGTTAGCACGCAATGCGCTCTCAAAAATCCATGCCAGAATGTATGGGCTCAGCGAAGCGGATGTGTTGCGTGCTTACTTTCAATATCTGGCACAATACAAAATCGCTATTATTGTATTCAATCTAGTACCGTACATCGTTTTGAAAATAATGACCTAAGTGATGCGAGCTTGGCCATTGGACACGCCTGCTAATGCTAGTTGTTCGAATCCCCTGATTGCCGGGATTTCGGTCTAACAAACAGCTCTACAGAGATTGCGAAAACCGTAGCCCTAGTCTTGGCCTGAACGCTAAATTCAACATCATCAAAACTACTATGGCTGAATATTTTATTCATAACATCGATCCAGTAATCGGCCAGATTGGAGAGATGTACATATGGTGGTATGGCTTAAGTTACTCAATTGGCTTTCTCGGTTTATTCCACTGGTTACGTACCGTACGCGATTCTCTTGGTATGGATGTACGGCAAGTGTACGATCTGAGTATCTTGGTTGCCTCAGGTGTGTTGATTGGCGGACGTGCTGTAGAGGTTATTTTCTACGAATGGGCATACTACGGTGCTCACCCTTCACACATCTTCTGGGTTTGGCTGGGAGGCATGTCAACTCACGGCATTCTGTTTGGTGGCACACTTGGCGCCTGGCTGTTTTGCAAGCTCCATCAGAAAAGTTTTCTTTCCTTGGCAGATGAACTGGTACTTCCCGCTGCTTTTATTATGGGGATTGGCCGGTTTGGTAACTTTATTGACGGACAAATAGTTGGTGGCGTGACAGATGTATGGTGGGCCGTAAAGTTCCCTGACGCAGAAGGGTTCCGTCATCCAGTTGTCTTATATGATGGACTAAAAAATCTATTGTTGGTGCCTGGTTTGCTCCTCTTGCGGAGTCTAAAACCACCTCGTGGTGTTTTGCTTGGGATGTTCCTCTTTGGCTACGGCTTTTTCCGCATTTTTATTGATTTCTTTCGTGAGTATCGGATGGACTTGTTTGGTTTGCCACCTGGACAGGAGTTCAACATCGGAATGAGCATAGCTGGTGTTGCCCTGGTTATCTGGTCGATCAAGAGACGACATCCCGGAGTGAAACCGGTGACCAAATCTGCTGTATTGGGTGGCTTAAATATGGACGTGAGGAGAGCCACGCGAACAAGGCGTATCATCTTACGCGCGCTCTTGCTACTCCCCTTGATAATTCCAAGTGACTGGACACAGGACATACCTGTCCGCTACGGCAAACGGCACGAGGGGATGGCTCATTCCAAAATCTATCCGGAAAATATCACAAATCCCGATAGTGGAAACCTTTGAAAGCAAAACATAACGATAAAACTAATCGTGTCTGTCCTCTTGAAAGGGCAGGCAGTCTCGATAATAATCTTAGAAGATGGTTGCAAAACCCTCAAAAAATATTGAGACCCTATGTTGAAAAAGGAATGACAGTCTTGGATCTGGGTTGCGGTCCAGGCTTTTTTTCCATTGATATGGCTCAAATGGTCGGCAAATTCGGTCGAGTCATTGCTTCTGATTTACAGGAAGGGATGCTTCAGAAAGTAAGAGACAAGATAAAGAGAACAAAATTTGAGGAACGGATCACACTGCACAGATGCGAAAAGAACAAAATAGGCCTGTCAGAGCATGTTGATTTCGTTCTAGCTTTTTACGTCTTCCATGAATTTTCCAATCAAGAAGAATTTTTAAATGAGATAGAATCAATACTAAAACCCAATGGACAAGTTCTCCTGGTAGAACCACCATTCCATGTATCCCGGTCGGCCTTTGAAGAAACTATCAGAAAAGCCCGAAACGTGGGATTCACACTTGCAGAAAGACCGAAGGTGCTTCTTAGCAAGGCAGCCGTTTTGAAAAAAGGTAACTTGTAAGATGCACCTGATTTTTATGCTGTTGCCCTTCACAAAAGCAAGCAATTTACACGCTAACCGCAAGAAATCAGGTAAGGTGTCATGACGAATAAAGGAAATGCCATCGCTCTTATCGGCAGTTACTGAAAAGAAGGTGTTGTGGATGCTGCAGTCAGCGAAATATCGTCAGAAATTGAAAAGCAAGGCATGGAGGTAAAAAAGATTTATCTTATGGATCGGCACATCGAATTTTGCACAAATTGCCGTACATGTCTGCAAGAACCCGGCTTGGAACGCGGAGAGTGTGTAATAGACGATGATATGAACAATATACTCACGGAAATAGAAAATTCCGATTACCTTGTTTTAGGGGCGCCGGTAAATATTGGTAACGTGAATGCCGTGACTCGTAAATTTATGGAACGCTGTGTAGGTTTCGGATATTGGTCCTGGGGATCTCCAATGCCCAAAATAAGAAATAAAGAGATATCAAAAAAGGCTGTTCTGGTTTCATCATCTGCCGCGCCTGCATGGATGGGACGGTATTTTTCAGGTGCTATTGGTGCATTAAAAAAGCTGGCTTGGTTACTGGGTGCCAAGCCCATAGGCATACTTTGGATTGGCTTGGTAACTGAAGAGCATATGCAATTACCAGAGAAAAGCAAATTGAGAGCTCAGGCACTAGGGAGGAAAGTAGTTGCAGAGTAAAACGGCTAACAAGGCAAATCCCCCAGACGCCAAGAAGCGCCTGGGTTTACGATGTTACTATCCCTGACGGAGTAGGTATCTATGACAATTATGAGATTATGGCATGGCGAAGTAGCTATTGAAAAAGCTGACGAATATGAAAAATTCATGATTGAGAAAGCTGCTCCAGATTATTCATCTGTAGAGGGGTTATTGAATCTTTCCTTTCAACGAAAAAATGAAAAGACAAAAGCCCATTTTCTCCTCGTCACAATCTGGGATTCTTTAGAATCAATTAAGCAATTTGCAGGTGCAGAACCTGAATTGGCAAAGTATTATCCAGAAGATGATTATTTTTTGTTAGAGAAAGAAAAATATACTTCCATGTATGATGTTTTTTATCAAAAATGATATAACAAGGTGCTCCAACTGACCTTCAACTCTTCCCACATCCCAGATCTGCTTATATCAAACAAAGCCCAGGCTAACCCTGCTCCCGGATATCAGATGTGATAACAGCTTATCTAACCAAAATTGTTGGATCAAGTCTGACTAACTACAACTTAACAGGTAATACTATTCCCCATGCAATTTCGTCCCTGTATTGATCTCCATAATGGTAAAGTAAAACAGATTGTCGGCTCAACTCTGAAAGATGATGATCCAGAGAGTCTGCAGATCAATTTTACGGCCGACAATCCATCCTCATGGTTTGCTGAGCTCTACCGTCGCGACAAACTCACCGGCGGCCATATTATCAAGCTGGGCCCTGGTAATGATGAGGCAGCGGCCGAGGCCCTGGCCGCCTGGCCTGGCGGGATGCAGATCGGAGGCGGGATCAGTGCCGACAATGGTGGAGAGTGGCTGGATAAAGGGGCATCCCATGTCATTGTCACCTCCTATGTCTTCAGAGATGGTCAGGTGGATCAAGAGCGACTGCAGAGGCTGGTGCGGGCAGTGGGGAAGGAGCGTTTGGTTCTGGATCTCAGCTGTCGCAGGAAGGGAAAAGACTATTATATCGTCACCGATCGCTGGCAGAAATTCACTGATGTCATCATCAGCCCGAAGGTCCTGGAAGAATTTGCTGCTCTCTGTGATGAATTTCTTATTCATGCGGCAGATGTGGAAGGACAGTGTCGGGGAATTGAGACGGAGCTGGTCAAGAGCTTGGCGGAGTGGAGTCCCATTGCCACCACCTATGCCGGCGGCATCAAGGATTTGTCGGACATGGAGCTGATCCGTGATCTCGGACAGGGTCGCCTGCATGCCACTGTGGGCAGCGCCCTGGACATCTTTGGCGGCAGCAGCATGACCTATCAGGAGGCGGTGGCCTTTCACCGTGCCAATAGTTGATGATGGGTGATGGAGGGCAGGGTGCAGGACCCAAGGAGAGTGGAGAAGTTTCTGCTGCTGATGGCCTGGTGGAGCTGAAGATCAAGATCCCGGAAGATTTGTATCGTGCCTATCAGCGCTGTTCCTGGATTATCACCCATGAGACAGGGCGTGACCAGCTTGATATCATGGAAGAGATGGTCTATGATTTTTTAGTGAAAAACGAGTGTTAGGTGGTACACCTCTCAACAATATCAATTAGTCGCCCCTCTCTCCTGTTAACTGCAGGATAGCCTCGTTGGCCAGAGTCAGGCCAAATATTCCGGTGATGGTGGGCAGCGAGCCCAGGACATTTCGTTTTCTTCCTCTGTCCTCATAGGGGGATGCCGCTGTTTCCGTCTTCTCCGGCCCCTGATAAGCAAATTCTACCCGTTCAGTGGAGTAGATACAGTGTATCCCTCCGTCGATTCCCTGCCTCCGCAGTCGATTACGCACATGTTTGGCCAGGGGGCAATGGTTGGAGGTCATGATATCGCCGGTTCTGATTTTCAAGGGGTCTGTACGCAGGGCTGCACCCATTGAGGAGAAGGTGCTGATCTTTCGCCGGTAAGCGCCGGTCAGGAGCTGTATCTTGGGATTGAGGGAATCAATGGCATCAATGAGGATGTCTGGATGCGGCGACAGGATGGTGTCCAGGGTCTCATCTGCGGCAAAGAGCTGCATGGCTTCGACCTGACACTCCGGATTGATGAGGCCGATACGTTCCCTGGCAGCTTCGACCTTGGGCTGGCCGATACTGCTTTCAAGGGCCAGGATCTGCCGGTTGATGTTTGATGGCTGGATGGTGTCAAAGTCTACCAGGCGTAATCGGCCTACTCCTGCCCGGGCCAGACCCTCTGCTGCGTAGCCGCCCACTGCTCCAATGCCGACAATGGTGACCATTGCCTGCTGCAGGAGTGCAAATTTTTTATCGCCTAAAAGAGCGCGCGTTCGAGAAAAACGTTCCATGATTTCTAGCTACCATATCCATATCTTTTTCACCAACAGGATAATCGATTCCCTGTTTCTTCCTTTTCCCTCTACCTCACTCTGCTTCTGATCCGTTCAACGGAGTCGATATCCGGCTGGTAACGGATCTGCGGCGGGTCAGGAAGCGGGAGGAGGAGATTTTCGCCGAATGGGGTCAGCAGTACATTGCGGTTGTAGGCCTCTATGAGCAACCGTTCCAGGTTGACAGTGTCTTCGATGTTGTAGGAAAGAAGCGTCTCCAGGGCCTTTTCATTGCTGTTGTTCAGGTAATCCTGCCAGAGGAGGACGGCAAAGTAACCGTCCACACCATCCAGTGCACCTCGATTTATTCCCAGTTGCTTTTCACAGCCCTTCAGTCCCCCTTTGAATCCCAGTTTTGCCAGGATATAGCGCAGGTCTATATGGGCCTGGGTGAGCTTTATGCGGAACCAGCGTTCCAGGAAGGGGATGTCAAAACCTTTGCCGTTGTAGGTAACAAGTACTTGGTAACTCCAGATGTCTCTTGCAAAGTCATCCAGGTTTTGACCGTTCACATAGCAGCGGACCTCGTGTCCGTCATAGAGGGCAATGGTGGTGATTTCAGCCTCCGGTCCCAGGCCGGTGGTCTCGATGTCGAGGAAGGCAGTCTGTTTTCGGAAGTGGGAGAGGAGCCGCCACTGTTCATTTGCAGGCAGGCGGTTGCTGAAGAAGGCTGGGCCTTCAACCAGTTCCTTTGCAGAGAGCTGCAGCAGCTTCTCCAGTTCGGGAAGGGAGCTGTTGGGAAGCCTCACCGGCGGAACCTCCTGCCACAGCTGCCAATGGTGGATTCCAGCCTGCCATAGCTGTTCTTCGGTCTTTGTTCCTATTCCCGGCAGATGGACAAAAGTGTGGGTGAGCATGGGTCAGGGAAAAATTGAGGGAGTAACAGGTCAGACTTAAATAAAAAAAGCCTGTCACCCATGACGGGAGAGCAGGCGGATAATTTGAGAAAAATATATGTAAAACAGGAGGAAATGAAATCCGCGAGAACTCCATTTCCTCCTGTGTTAGACCCTTGTTTAAGGGAATTCTTTCACAGAAGGAAGCCTTAAGTACCAAGATCGCGGGAACGATGCAAGCTTTTTTTTCGTATTTTTTTGCCTGCTGAACTCGGTCAGGCTGTTTTTATTTATAGAGGCAGAGATAACTGGTCTCTACTGATACCCGTACTCCGAATTTGACTCCTTTGGCCACCTGGAAACTCTCGCCTGCCTGAAATGTTTTCCATTCATCGCTGTCAGGCAGTTTTATGTCCATGCTTCCGGAAACAACGGTCATGATCTCAACGGAGTCGGTTCCGAATTCATATTCTCCCACTGCCATAACTCCAACCGTGGCCGGTCCTTCACCACTTGTAAAACCAATGGATTTTACTTTTCCGTCAAAATATTCGTTGCTCTTGAACATGTCGGGCTCTCCCTTGTTGTGAATCAAATTTGCATGGTATTCAGTGAATGGGGAGAAGTACTCCCTTTTGCCCCGGATGTAAATATTCTTTCTTGGGGAGAATAAAAAAGGTGCACAGGAGCAGGGCAGGCATCCCTGCTATGCATGATGTATCCTGCCAAGCTGCGGTGTTCAGGAGGTTTGACCTTACTCGCTATTATCCACAGGCCTTTGATCTGCAGTACGACGAAAACCAGGTGAAAGGAGGCCTTAGTAGCGGACTTTTTTGCGGGTGGTTTTCAGTTGTCCGCGCTGCTTTTTCCCTTCCATCCTTTTTCTCCGAGCAGACTTGCCAGGACGTGTCGGGCGGCGTTTTTTCTTTTGTTGCATGGCCTGGATGATCAGCTCTTGCAAGCGCCGCAGCCCATCTTCCCGATTTTTCTCCTGACTTCGGTACTGCTGGGCCTTGATCACCAGGACACCTTCATTTGTCAAACGATTGTCATGGAGGGCCAGGAGGCGCTGTTTATAGCTTTCCGGAAGGGAAGAGGCGCGGATATCAAAACGAAGATGCACGGCAGAGGCCACCTTGTTGACGTTTTGTCCACCCGCTCCCTGAGAACGGATAAAATTGAGCTCGATTTCCTGCTCAGGAATACTTACACTGTTGGAAATGTGCAACATGGCTTCTTATTTTTCCATATGGCTGAATGAAATTCTATTATGTCTGAAACAAAAACGAACATTGTCCTAATTGGCATGGCAGGTGCCGGGAAAAGCAGCGTCGGGTCAGAGCTTGCCACCCTCCTGGGCCTCACCTTTGTTGATGTGGATACCTTGATTGAAGAGGATCAGGGACTGCCTCTGCAGGAGGTACTTAACGATTTGGGCTTGCAGGGGTTCCGTTCGGCTGAAAAAAAGGTCCTGCTTTCCCTGGATCGTAAGAATCATGTCATTGCCACCGGGGGCAGTGCCATCTACAGCCAGACAGCTATGGAACACCTGAAAAAATCCTCTCACCTTGTTTTTCTTGATGTCCCCCTGTGGGTCCTGGAACAGCGGGTAGGGAATTTTGCTGAGCGCGGTCTGGTCAAAGAGAAGGGGCAGAGCTTTGCCCAGCTTTTTGCCGAAAGAGAACCTCTGTACAGAAAACATGCCGACTTTATTGTTCCCTGCAGCGAGCGTTCAGTCTCTGATATCTGTCGATCCATTCAAGATTGGTGGCGTAAAGACTCCCATTCCGGCTAAACTGTATCACTCTTTATCTGTAGTGGCAAGCAGCATACGTATCTCTGAAAAAGTACAGGAAAATGATGACATAAGCAACAGGGGCGACAGCCGGCCATCTTCTCCGGCAGGGCCAATGGGAAGCAGAGGGACATGACACTACCCATTCCGGGTGAGATGTGCTACAGTGCCTCCCTCGTAAAGAAGACCCTATACTAGTATGGACGGACACGATACTCAATTTAAGAAAAATAAAGGATGTAGAAAAATGACGCAAACAAAGAAAGGTGACAAGGTTCAGGTGCATTATAAGGGAACATTGGCGGACGGAACAGTATTTGATTCTTCCGAAGGCAAGCCGCCGTTAGATGTAACCCTGGGGTCCGGTATGGTGATCCCGGGCTTTGATGAGGCGCTCACCGGCATGG
The DNA here is from genome assembly GCA_964409855.1 of uncultured Desulfocapsa sp. Taxonomy (GTDB): domain Bacteria; phylum Desulfobacterota; class Desulfobulbia; order Desulfobulbales; family Desulfocapsaceae; genus Desulfocapsa. The sequence continues at coordinate 12,211 of CAYPEU010000053.1, read as the reverse complement.
CGGTGGGGGAGAAGAAGACGGTGAACATTCCCATGGAAAAGGCCTATGGCCCCCATAATGCGGAGATGGTAATGCAGATGCCGGCGAGTCAGATTCCACCTGATCTGAATCCGGAGATTGGACAGAAGCTCCAGGTCGGTGGTACCGGTGGTGAGCTGATGATGGTGGAAGTGGTCGATCTCAACGATGATTTTATTGTCCTGGATGCAAATCCCCCCCTTGCGGGCAAAGATCTGATCTTTGAGTTGGAGCTGGTGGCAATCGTCTAACAAAGCAGGCGCGGAAAAAGAGAAGCAAGGTGCGTCAGGCTAGCGCTGACGCGACGCCGGGACTGGCTCATGAACGGCGTCTTTCATATGGAGCTTTTGCGACGTCATCTGCTTATGAGAGAAGCCGTTTGCTGTAAGCATCCAACCTCTTGCTGAGGAGACGCCGTTCATTGCTGTTCAATTCTCTTTTATTGGCGACTATATCCATGTAATACGCGGTGAGACCGGAAAAGGAACTGGTGGGGTGGATGGTCAACCAGTGCTCCGCGTCATCGTCGGCAAAGGCCTGCTGCACGATTTCCACTATGAGGTCATCGTTGTCTTCACGGGCCCACTGAATGACCCGTTCAAAGAGGCTGGCTTCCTTGGTTTTTCGGTATTCAGCCCGTTTGATCATAAACTCCGCACCTTGCATAGGTTCTTTTCCTCATTCTTCGACTGGTTGTATAGGGAGTGTCCTCTTTCCCTGCCAAGAGCTGTTTTAAGCTTCTGTGTATTGCACAACGCTGACTGAAACCCTTCGTCAGGCAGCACTCTTTCTTCTCCATGAGCGAAAAATGGACGAGATTGAGAAGTGGTGTTATGGAGAGAAGGGATGAGTCGACACTGTCGACATCATCCCAGTATACCGGATAGTTGGCCTTCAGACAATGATGGCGTCGTAAAAACTCTTCATATGCGAGGCGCGCATATGAAGAGTTTTTTATTTAGGCATCGATTATTTTTAGTTTT
>CAYPEU010000053.1:0-11110 GCA_964409855.1 uncultured Desulfocapsa sp. | reverse complement strand
TCCTTTCAGCATCAGTCAAAGGCACAGGTCTCGATATAGCTGGTGTTGACGCCAATGAACTTGTTGACCAATGGGATCTTTTTCTTCACCCACTTGTCCTGCTGCCTGATGATTTCATACATGACAACATCAGTTAAGGGGATGTATTTCTGGATTGATTTGCTCTTGAAGAGTCCATAAAAGGACCCCTTTATATCAAAGAAAGAATTTACCCTCACTTGGGTGATCAGGTGAATCTGTTTTTTCTCTTCCTGGGTTTTTTTCTTGAGTGCGTCTGCCCTCTTTTTCTCCTTTGCATTTCCCAGGTCTGTCAGGTCATCATGGAAAAAAATGATATTGGGCTGCCGTATCTGGACCCGATCAAACTTCTGAAACTCCCGGATACCGTCAATGGAGAGGGTGACGTTAAACATCAACAGGACATCGTTGAAATTTTTTTCTGTAGGATCCTTCCAATACAGAGTAGTGGAGTTGAGCAGATCGGTGGTCCGCAAGCTACCATTGGGGACATCGACCTCTCCTGAATATTGTTTGCCAGGTGTAAATACTGTTATTTTCCTACGTGGTTCCTTCATTTCTACCCTTGCTGTAATTTTTCCGTCTGCTCTTCTTCGGCGTTATCCTTCCATCGCTCAAACCAATCACTCTCTTTATCATATGGAAAAATCAGAGGCAATGCAAATGGAGTCAAGCAATCTTTCCCGGGGGACAGGAGCGGCCTGCAAAGCAGTGCACTCTCACCCCCTCATTTGCTGTTCAGGGGCGAGGGTTCGCTGTACCTCTTTTTTCCCCGGCAGAGCGTCCTGCCAGCCAGCCGGTTGAAAAGGCAGCCTGGAGGTTGTAGCCGCCGGTATCGCCGTTCAGATCCAGGAGTTCCCCGGCTAGGTAAAGGGACGGGAGAATTTTTGATTCCATGCTCCTGGGATCGATCTCTTTGAGGTCTACCCCGCCGGCGGTAACAATGGCCTCGCTAAAGGGACGATGGCCGCTGACCTCCATGCGAAAATCTTTCAGCCATTGCAGCACTCTTCTCCGCTCTTTTTTTGAAATCTCACCTGCCAGGCGCTCTGCCGGGATGTTGGTCTGCTGCAGGCAGAGGGGGACAAGCTGTGCAGGCAGCAGGCCGCGCAGGACCTGGGCAAAGGGCTCCTTGTACCGTTTCTCAAAATCCCGAATCAGGCGGGCGTCCAGTTTTTGCTGGTCCAGGGCTGGTTTGAGGTCCACTGCCAGTATCACCTTTTTCCCTTCCCGCAGTCCATCCACTGCCTCGCCGCTGAGTGTCAGGATAACCGGTCCGCTCACTGCGGTTTTAATAAAATGCATTTCCCCAAAGAGTTGTCGCCTGCGTTTGCCATTGATAATGAGGCGCACCTCTACGTTTCTCAGTTCCAGCCCGGCAAGGCCTGGTGCAATGCCGCCTGTGACTTCCAGGGGAACTAGGGCTGGACGGGTGGGGATGATGCTGTGCCCTGCAGACTCTGCCAGTCTGTAGCCGTCCCCGCTGGAGCCGGTACTGGGATAGGAGGCTCCGCCCGTGGTGAGGATTACCGCATCGCAGAGGATTTCTCCCTTTCCGGTGACAACGCCTCTGAGCTGATTGTCATGGATGAGGAGACCCTTGACAGGACTGTTGTTGCGGATTTCCACCTTCAGCCCGGCCAGCCAGCGGAGGAAGGTCTTCAGGATGTCCGGGGCCTTGCCGCTGGCAGGAAAGTACCTGCCACCTCGTTCGAGGACCACATCCAGTCCGTTTTCTTGAAAAAAATCGACAAGTTCAGTGGCAAAGAAGCGGGAAAATGGTTGGCGCAAAAAACGACCGTTTTTGCCGAAACGATTAATGAAGTCAGGGATTGGAGCACTGTTTGTTATATTACAGCGTCCCTTGCCGCTAATGCAGATCTTGCGTCCCGGGCGTTTCATCTTTTCCAAGAGAATGACACGGGCTTTGCATTGGGCCGCCTGTCCTGCGGCCATGAGTCCGGCCGCCCCTCCACCGATGACTACCACTGTTTGTTGTTTCATGAGTTGTTTTTCTTGGCGTCTCTTCCTTCATGAACAAGGAAGGGAGCATGATTGGAGGTGTAAAAGGGCGGGTCCCGCTGCAGAATTGGCCGGATTAGCGGGTGGTTTTTAAACTCGTTTGCCAGGAAATTTCTGACCGCCCTCCGGTCCCAGTCTCTGGGGTGGCAAAAGTCGGAGTAGAGTCCGAGATCTGCAGCAGAAAAATCGCTGAGTTCCAGCTCGTTGCCTTCCGGACTGTTGCGGGGAAGGTTGAAGATGGCCAGGTTGAGAAAGCTGATGCTTTTTGCATGGCGTACAGTAAAGTCCAGTGTCTGCCTGGCCTCGTCAATGGATTCCGAGGGGGTTCCGAAGAGGAGGTAGACGTAGGTTGCAATCCCTGCCGCAGCAAGGGCTGTCAGAGCCTCTTCCACCATTTTCAGATCGATCCCCTTATCCATGGCAGCAAGGACCTTCTGGGATCCGGATTCGATGCCCAGCTTTAACATGACACAACCGGATCGGCGAAGCTCCTTACAGAATTCAGGGCTGCAGAGCTCAGGGCTCACCCGGGCAAAACCATACCACTCGGGTCCTGGTGGCTGCTGGATCAACCGTTTCATCAGGGCAGGGGAGACGGCATTGTCGAGAAAATGGATAAGTCGGGGACGGAGCTTGGCAACCAGGGCAATGAGGTCTGTCAGGACCTGATCCGCGGGAAGCTGTTGGTATGGATTTCCCTCGGCCTTTTCCGGGCAGAACAGGCAGCGGTTCCAGTAACAGCCGGTGGAGGCACTGTAGGGAAGAATCAATCCCGGTGCCAGGTAATCCTGCAGGGGAAGGCCGCTGAAATCGGGCTGGCTGTATGCTCTGTTGCAATCTTTTCCAAGGATCTCCAGCAAGGCCTCTTCGCCGGGGCCTGCAACCAGGCAGTCGATAAGTTCTGCAAAGGGGTCTTTCCAGGAGGGGCTGCGCAGCCAGGAGGTGACCAGTCCTCCGCCGATTACAAGAGAGAATTCAGGGTAGTTTTTTTTCAGAAAACCGATGAGGGCAAAGGTGGGGAGCGCCTGGCTGAGATAGTTGAGGGAGATCCCGATCCATTCCCCTCCTGTTTTCTCCAGGAGCTGGGGGACGCGACTTTGGAAAAGGGGGAAGAAGAGATTGCTTTCATATTCCTCTGCTGCCTGGAGCAGGTCTCCACTGCAAAGAGGCGAAAGGGGCTCGTCCTGATAATTGGCCAGGGTGATGGCAACTCCCTGCCGCTCACTGCTGTTGCTCAAAGCCCTGTTGACGTCAACCACTGCCCGCTGATAGCGGTCACTATTGTCATAGAGCCCAGGACTGCGAAGTGCCTGGAGGTTTTTTGGGATATTCTTCCACGCCCTCCTGCTCCAGGTATCAACAGGGGCCTGTTCCTGCTCCAGCAAAAAGAACTGGCCTTCAAGGTTGGCGTCCCAGAGGCTGCACTCTAGATTATTGCCGCGCAGGGCTCCAGCCAGACGGGTAATGCCGGCAGGCGGCTCACAGGCCTTGGCAAGTGGGGGATGGATCAGGAGCATAGTGAAGCGGGGACAGTACTGTCGGGAAAAGGCACTTTCTCTACCTCGGGCGGTAAAATTGAGGTGCAGAGAAAGCCAGGTCTGGTAACATTGTTGTCCCCATGAATTTTTTTGCCTCGAATGAAATGGTAAGAGAGGTTGCAACCGCGTTCTATTCTCTTTCAGCCAAGGTAGCATACTTTACCGGCCTCGTAAAAAGCTTAATTGGTTTTTTTTGAGACTCCTGGCTCAGATTTGTCTCTGGGTACTCCTGAAAAAGGAGACTCCAGTCCTAAAAGAGATGACAAAAGGCAAGAGTGGTATTACTTATCTCTACTCAGTCCCTTGTTTGTAATCATCATTAGATGATCTATTTTTTTTTTAGGAGGCAATGTATGCTAGTTTTTTTGAGAAAACTCACACCGTTCTTTCTCGTTTTTTTCACCCTCTGCTTTATTGAGGCCGGGATCATGGCAGAATATAGCGATGCCCGTTCTCGAGGTGGTGGACGGTCTTTCCGTTCCACGCCGACTAAAAAGGCTCCGGCTGTTCAGAAGCAGCAGGCCGGACAGCAGAAATCCGGATTCGGTCGCGGTCTGGCAGGCGGTCTTCTCGGAGGCGCTTTAGGAGGATTGCTTTTGGGCAGTATGTTTGGCATGGGTGGTTCCGGCATGGGAATTCTTCCTCTGCTTCTCCTGGGTGGTGTAGGCTACTTTTTTTACAGGCGGTTCATGGCTCGCCCCACCGGAGGAGCGTCACCCGGATATCAACCTCCACCTCGTCAAGGGAACAGCTTTGGTGGAAACAGTTCTCCTGCTGGAGGAGGCTTTGCTCCTCCACCACCTCCTCCTTCGCAACCGGTACAGAGCTCCCTGGAGGAAGGGCTGGATATGATCCGCATTGCTGATCCTGATTTTGATCCCAATTACTTTGTGGAAGTGGCCTCCGACGTCTTTTTTAAGGTGCAGGCCGGCTGGATGCGGCGTGATCTTTCTTCCTATGGCCATCTTTTAGGTGAGCAGTTGGCCTCTGAGTATGGGGCACAGTTTGCCGAGATGGAGGCAAAGGGGCAAATTAATAAATTGGAGAGCATCTCCATTCGCAAAGTCGAAGTGGTGGCTGCCGGATCTGAAAATGGTGAGGACTTTGTCACGGTTCTTTTTACCGCCAACCTGCTTGATTACACCGTGGATGATAAGAGCGGTGATCTGATCTCCGGCAGCATGACCGAGCCGGTGAAATTTGCCGAGGAGTGGAGCTGGGCCCGTCCTCTTGGGACACAGGACTGGAAACTGGAAGGCATCAAGGAAGTATAGTCTTTATGAAAAGATGAACATCGAACATTCGATGTTGGACGTTTGTCTTTTTCAAGCCAGCCTAAAAGTCTGGCTTTGAACGAAACGTTATCCTCTGCCCGCCATACGGGTGGAGGATAACAAGTCGGCTCGCATGTAAGAGCATGGCGTCTCCTTCCTCTCCCCTGCCGTAGAGGGCATCACCCACGATGGGAACCCCAAGACCCAATGGATGGGCGGCGTGAAGCCGCAGCTGGTGGGTTCTGCCAGTCATCGGGAAAAACAGGACGCGTGTCCTGTCCGCCTCCTCCCCTGTTTTTTGCCAGCGTGTTATACCCAACTTTCCCTGCACCGGATCATAGACCTGATAGGGCCGGTTCTCCGGATCCAGTCGAAAGGCAAGCTCGATTGTTCCCTCCTCCTCTGCAATTATTCCATCCAGTAAGGCAATATATTCTTTCTCCACCTTTCGCTGTTCGAATTGTTTTGAGAGCAGTCGATGGGCCTCTGTGCTCCTGGCCAGGAGCATTATTCCGGAGGTGTACATGTCCAGACGATGGACGGCTGGCTGCTCAATACAGTCCGGATAGAGGGCTTTGATCCGGCTCACCACGCAGTCCTGCTTGTCCGGCCCTCGTCCGGGAACGGCCAGCAGCCCCCCTGGTTTGTTGACCACCAGAAAATCAGGATCAGCATGGATGATAGTTAACTCCTGCATGCTTTTTCCTCCAGACCGCAGAGGAGGAAGCCGAGGATGGGCCCGCATTTGTCGTCACAGGCAGGGTAGAAGTGACCTTGGTGGCGAGAGGCTGATCTGTTTGTCCTGCCCCAGTAGAACTCAGCCAGTCCCAAAGGTTGCAGGCCCTGTATTGCGGCAAAATTGAGGAGCTTGGGGGCGCAGCAATCTCCGGTGCCGGTGGGGATACCATTGGTATCGTCAAAGAGTTCAAAAAGAGAGCACTGCTCGTCCCTGAAATTGTGCAGGCGATAGAGGCTGTGGATCTCTTTCATCAACTGCTGGGAGAGCTTTTTTCGTCTCAGCAGGAGAATTTTTCGACTGCGGGAATCACATGTTTTCTCTGCAGCTTCTCTGCCCAGGGCTTTGATCTCTTTTTCCACTGGACTGGTGAGGGTGTAAAACTCCTGGACATCAAAGAGGGGAGGGGCCCAGTCATCGACCTCCCACATTCCATTATACTGTCCGGAAAAGGCCTTCAGGATTCGTTTTTCCCCGCTTGGCGTGCAACAGACAAGGACCCCGAACATCTTTCCCCGTGCCTCTCCATAGAGGAAGTCTGTTGCAAGTTTTGTCCGGTTAAGAGCTGATTCCATCTCAAAGTCGATGCGTTTTTCCTGATCCAGCAGGGTGATCAGTTCCCCCGCCGCCCCCATTGCCGGTTTTCGGGGAAGAATATGATTGCAGTCGCAGGAACAGCAATAGCCACTGGAGGAAGAGGTGCAGAGGGACATGTTGTTATTTTGGGGACATAGGGAAAAGAGAAGCTACGGTTGTTAAGTGATATTTTGTAAAGTTTTTCACGATACTATTTCTCCTGAGTCCTGGTCTGGAAGGAGATCTGTGTTCCATCATAATCACGTTTTCTTGATATGGACAGATATCAATGATATAATTTTTTTGATATAAATTATCAATAATGAGGTGCCGGTTACCCATCATAGACAATTGGCTGCTCTGTTTTACTGCGAACTCGTTGTTAGCTGCTGTTATGAATGAAAAATCAAAAGCAATCACCCATTCGATCATTAATTAGCATGACGGCCAATTACCGTGTTTATGGCTTTTGTTTTGCAGTTGCAAAACCATTTGACCTGGCTGCACTGTCCGGGGGCGTACAGTTTGCGCTGAAAGGGGGCTGAGGTGAGTCCAGAGACGTTGAGTCATAAAATTGAAGAACTGTGCAAGCTTGGGTTGACCTTGTCCAGTGAAAAAGATATCGATAACCTCTTGGGAATACTCGTCAGTGTGGCCAGACAATTAACCAATGCCGAAGGCTGTACCCTCTACCTCTGCAATGAAGAACTGGCTGAACTGGATTTTGCCGTGGGCCAGAATGAGAACCTGGATATCTATCAGGCAGGTTCCGGTGCAGAAAGCGATTGGCCCAGCGTCCTGCTTTTTTTTGAAGACGGGTCGGAGAATCATTCCAACGCCTCTGCCCACTGTGTACTGACCGGACAGACAGTGATGATCAGCGATGTCTATGATGAGGAGGGCTTTGACTTTTCCAGTACCAGGGCTTTTGACAGGGAGGTCGGATACCGCTCCCGATCCATGCTCCTCATCCCCATGATGGACACCGATGACAATGTCATCGGTGTCCTCCAGCTGCTCAATGCCCGGTCGGAGGAAAGCGGAGAGATCTGTGACTTCAGTTCTGATAGTGCTGAGATGGTCCGGGGGCTGGCTTCCCAGGCAAGTGTTGCAGTGGATAACGTCCGGCTCATCAATCGTATCAACAAGTATGCCCGTCTGGGAGTAGCCCTGTCAGCGGAAAAGGATATTCACACCCTACTGCAGATGATTGCTGAAATGGCCAGGAGACATAGCCATGCGGAAGGGTGTACGGTGTATGTCTGCAATGAAGATAAAACCAGCCTGGACTTTGGTGCAATCCAGAATGAAAAACTGGACATTGATATCAACAGAGAGGATGGAAAGAAAGAGTGGCCTTCAATTAATCTCTACCATGCAGACGGTCGTGAAAATCACTCCAACGCCTCTGCCCACTGTGCCCTGACTCGCCAGACTGTCAATATTGCTGATGTCTATGATGAGGAGGGTTTTGATTTCAGCGGCACCAGGGAGTTTGATGCAAAATCCGGCTACCGTTCCCGTTCCATGCTCCTTATCCCCATGACGGACCACGAGGATGAGGTGATCGGTGTACTCCAGTTGTTGAATGCGAGAAAGGGGATTTCCCGCAAGGTCTGTTCTTTTTCCGAGGAAGACATCCCCATGGTCCGGGGATTGGCTTCCCAGGCAGCCGTTGCCGTGTCCAACGTTCGATTGGTGCAGGGCATGGAAAAGTTGCTGAAGACTTTTGTCCAGTGTATTGCCACGGCTATTGACGAAAAGTCTCCCTATACGGCCGGACATATCCAGCGGGTAGTGACACTGACTGAGATGCTGGCTGACAAGATTAATCAGACGGACAGCGGCTGTTTTGCCGATATTTCATTTTCTGAAGATAAAATGGAAGAGATCTCCATGGCGGCCTGGATGCATGACGTGGGGAAGATCGCTACCCCGGAATATGTCGTGGATAAGGCAACTAAACTTGAAACCATTTATGACCGAATTGAACTGGTTCGCTTGCGCATAGAGCTTATGAAGCGTGAGCAGGAGATTAGACAGTTGCGGGCAGGGCTTCCGGAGACAGTTCTGCAAGGTGACAGCGAGCAGGAACAGGATCATACTGATCTCGATGCAGTGTTTCAATTTCTCTGTCGGATTAATGTCGGTGGTGAATTCATGAGAGAGGAGGATCTGGAAAAGCTTGGAGAGGTTGCAGCCATGTCCTACATGCTGGAAGGAAAACCAGCCCCCCTGCTCAATAAAAATGAAGCGGATTGCTGTGCTATCCAGCGTGGAACGCTGACTGCTGAAGAGCTCCTGCTTGTCAAGCATCACAATGTTGTCACCATCATGATGCTGGAAAACCTGCCATTTCCCCAAAAATGGAAATTTGTTCCCGAGTATGCAGGCATGCATCATGAGAAAATTGACGGCAGTGGGTATCCAACGGGTGTTGCAGGAGAGGATATCTCACTGCCGGCCAGGATTCTGGCAGTAGCCGATATCTTTGAGGCCCTCACTGCCGCTGATAGACCGTACAAGAGTGGAAAGAAATTATCTGAATCCATGCAGATCATGGAAAAAATGGCTGAGACTGGCCATCTTGACGAGAAGCTCTGTGATTTTCTGGTGGAAAGCGGGGTGGCCAATGAATATGCGGCACTGCACCTGGGAGAAAAACAGAAAGACAGCTACTGCTGGAAAGGAAAGGAGTATCACCCCTGAAGCAGGTCAGGGGATGTGTATCCTGGTGCCCACCGGCGCAAAACAAAATCTGGATCCAAATATCCGGGCAAGGCGGGCCCCTCGTTCAAGACCGGTACAGTGACTGGCTGCAAGACATTGGATATCAAAGGCTTGCAGGGCTTCCACCGTGGCATCAAACTGGGTGTCGCCGGCAAAGCCGAGATGGGTGCCTCCGATAACGGTATGTATCGGGCGATCCGGCAGTTGAGTTTGAACGTGGTGGAGGATATTGATGAGACCTGCATGGGCACAGCCGAGGATGAGAATCAGCCCCTGTGCGCTGTCTATAATAAGGGTCTGGTCATCTGTCAGCGGGTCCTGTCGGAGCTTGCCGGAACCATCTGGCCGCAACAGCCTGGGATCCGGTTTTTCAAATGGGCTGCTGCGGGGAACTTCACCGCTTAAATAGATTCCTTCATCAATAGTGCAAAAGTTTTGGTTGAAACAGAATCGCGCCCCAAGGGATTCGAGAGAGCTCTGTTTATGGCGGATACCGATCTCCCTGACGTGATCCTTGTTCCTGTGAAAGCGGTCGCCAAAACCGTCCGGGTGGATATGGACCTCTTTCTTCCCAGTCCGCTGCAGCACCAGGGGAAGGCCTGAACAGTGGTCATAGTGACCGTGACTGAGAACGATTCTGTTTATTTTGGTTAGGTCAAAGCCCAGAAGCTCGCAGTTGTTGACTATACCCAAGCCCTGTCCGGTATCAAAGAGGATACGTGTGGATGGCGTTGTCAACCCCACTGCCCAGCCATGTTCTCCCACCAACCCTGCAGGCCCTCCTGCCACACTGTTTTCACAGAGAACCGTTATTTCAATGTTTTTTTGCTGCAACACGTTGCCTCTTTTGATTTGATATGTTTGATATGATTTTTTTTAAAGAAAAAAACTGCTCCTTCAAGCCATGTCAGAGTCAGCCGACTCAGCCGTTTCTATAGTGTAGCTCTTCATTTTCTTTGTTTGACCAAAGAAAACGAAGCAAAAGAAAGGCCACCCGTGTCTCTGGGTCCTTTGGACTTCCTTGCGCTCCTCGAAGCTGCCGGGAGTTTGAAAACTCGCTTCGCTCAGACAGTTCAAACTCCTTAATCGGCATCTTCTGTGGTGCTCAGCCAGGGCCAATGGGAAGAAGTAAAATTACTCTACTCTTGCAGGACTATTTTTCTTCGCCTGCGGGGGCGCAGCTGGGAGAGCAGCATGCCGGCGAGCATCAGGGAGCAACCAAACAGTCCTTTGGAGGAGAGCGTTTCTCCCAAAAAAAGCCATCCTCCAATGAGGGCAAAGACCGCTTCCAGGCTGAGGATGATGGCGGCGTGGGCAGGGTGGGCTTTTTGCTGGGCCACGACCTGCAAGGTGTAGGCAATACCCACGGAAATGACCCCTGCGTACAGGATGGGGAGGATTCCTGCCATGATACCGCTGCTGCTGATTGTCTCCCATTGCAGGGCGGCAAGCCAGCTGAAGAGTGCACAGAAGAGGAATTGATAGAGGGAGAGGAGCAGAGAGTCATATCGGCGGGTGAACCAGGAAATCATCTGCACATGAATGGCCCAGAACAGGGCACTGATGAGTACCAGCAGGTCGCCCTGTGAGATGTTGAAGTCATCGGTGATGCTTAAGAAATACATTCCGATCACAGCAAGAAAGGCCCCAAGCCAGGTAGCCGCCCCTGTTTTCTGTTTCCAGGTGAGTCCCAGTAAGGGAACGAAAATCACATAGAGTCCGGTAATAAATCCGGCCTTGCCTGCTGTTGTATAGACGATCCCTGTCTGCTGCAGGGATGAGCCGAGAAAGAGGGCCACACCCAGGCAAAGACCTCCCAATAGGCCGAATCCGCTGACAAGTGGGGGACGTTGGGTGGCCGGTTTTCTCCACCGGGTGATCATGAATACCGGAAGCAGAGAGACAGCTCCAACTGCAAAACGCATTGCATTAAAGGTGAAGGGTGAGACATGCTCCATGCCCAGGCGCTGGGCAACAAAGGCAAAACCCCAGATTATGGCTGTTGTGAGCAGCAGCAGGTTTGCCTGCCAGCTGGTTGTGCGCATTGTGGCGATACCGTTAACTTAACATTTTTGTATTCACACAGCTTGGCTTGTCCCCAGAGGCCTAAATAGTCAAGGGCATAAAAGCTTTCGAAATCCAACCTACAGTCTCTCGCTTCTACGGTAAAGCCCTTTTCATCATGAAAAGAAACTGGTAATGTTGATGGCGTCGTA
>CAYPEU010000052.1:0-20987 GCA_964409855.1 uncultured Desulfocapsa sp. | reverse complement strand
AGGATTGTTCATATTCCATACAGTGCCAAACAAAACAATATGATGGTATAGCTCACCAGAGAGCATCCTGTTGCCATCATCACAATTGTCCCAGCTAACTCACCATCAGCCCCCATCTGGCAGGCCATGATATAGGTGGCCACTGCTGTTGGTGCTCCTGCCATGAGCAGGCCAATGGCGAAATCCAGCCCGGAGACATTCAACAGCAGCATAAAGAGAGCGGTCATCAGCGGCAGCACAAGTAATTTCATTGCAGTTGCAAGTGCTGCCTTCCAGATATCTCCCTGGAGTTTTGCAAGTGAGAAGCTGCCGCCTATGGAGAGCAGGGCAAGGGGTAAAGTCATTCCTGTTGCAATATTCAGGGTGCGATCGAGAATGGTGGGCATGGGCAGTTGAAAAAAGCTCCAGAGGATACCCAGCAGTGAAGCAAGAATCAGGGGGTTGGTGACAATCTGTTTGCCAATATCCAGGAAACTGGTTCGCTGTTTTTGTTGAGGCAGGACCAGCGCCAGAATGGCAAAGAAGTTCAGTACAGGAACCAGAAAGCCTATCAGGATTCCTGCCCGGGTCAGGCCGCTATCACCATAGGCATTAAAAACAATGGCCAGGCCGATGTAGGCCAGATTCCCTCTGAAGGATCCTTGACAAAAGGAGCCATGGATCGGGGCAGGAAAACCACGCCACTTACCGTACAGATAGGCAATAGCAAAACAACAGGCAACTGCAGCACTGCTTGCTATCACCAGCCTGAAGTTAAAACTGCTGGAAAAGTCCGCACCGCCTATTTTATAAACAAGCAACAGCGGCAGGCAGACATAATAGACTAGCTGATTGACCTGACGGAAAAAGTCTCCATTCACAAGTCCCAGCCTGCGGATGGTATAACCAAGTGTAATAACCAGAAACACCGGAAGAACAATTTCAAGTACCGTCAGCATGGTATCATTGCCTTTTAAGGGTGGATGCCCATGCCATGGCTAACACTTCTCCCCTTCATGAAAGGCAAGCACCGCCCCTTGATTCCGGCTGGCTATCTGGCGGGCAACCTTGGCCGGAACCACCTCGTAGCTGTCCCCAAGTTTCACTATAGCCAACTGACCACGACTGAGTTGCTCAGCCATTTCTTCAGCGACAAAGATCCTCTCTATTTTATTTTCTTCAACAAAATGGTATGCCTCGCCACGATCATCAAGCTCCAATCGATTTTGCTCGATGAGCTGTTTTACCTGGGCCTGCTGCTCACGCTGCTGCTTCTCCTTGGCATGCTTGCGGTTGAGTTCTTGATTACGCTTTGCCTGAGCAGCCTGTTCTTCCCTGGCCTTGGCGCTTATCTCAGAGGATGTCTCTTTCTTGTTCTGCTTGCGATTGAGATGTTTTTCACGTTTTGCCTTATTGGCCTGTTTTTTATTGACCAGTCCGGCCTTGAGCAGCTGGTCTTGAAATGGATTTCCCATACTATCATTTTCCCTTAAAATATTTTCGAGTCTGAAAGTGGAGATAAGCTCCCCAAGCAAGGCCATTTTACCCGACAAACAGGATTTGGTGAAATTATTTTCTGGTATGAAAGGCAATCAATGCCTATTGTTGGATTTTTGAATAAACTCTTAAACCTCCCTGCAATGATTTCACCCTATTTCGAGATACACTATGATCCATCTGACCAATATCTGTAAACAACACGGCAGCCATATCCTCTTCAATAACGCCAGCCTTCAAATTCTGCCCGGTGTACGAACCGGACTGGTGGGCCCCAATGGTGCCGGTAAAAGTACCATATTCCGACTCATCACCGGTGAAGAAGAAGCGGATAAAGGAGAAATTGCCTGCTCCAAAAAAACGATAATCGGTTATTTCTCCCAGGAAGTTGGGGAAATGTCCGGGCGCTCTGCCCTTGAAGAGACCATGTCTGCTGTGGCTGAAGTGATGCTCCTGGCCGAACAGATCAAGGAGATGGAGGCCACCATGGCCGAGCCCATGCCCGATGACGAACTGACTCGTCTCCTGGAGCGCTACGGAGATGCCCAGGAAGAGTTCGAGCACCGGGGCGGCTATGACCTTGAAAGCCGTGCCAAAGCCGTTCTCACCGGCCTTGGTATCGGGCCGGATGACTTTCACCGGAGTGTTGAATCCTTCAGCGGCGGCTGGAAGATGCGTATTGCCCTCGCCAAGATTCTGACCATCAATCCCGATGTTCTGCTCCTCGATGAACCCACAAACCATCTCGACATCGAATCCATCCTCTGGCTTGAAGAGTGGCTCAAGAACGAATTCAAGGGCGCTCTGCTCATGACCAGCCATGATAGGACCTTTATGAACTCCATTGTCAGCAAGATCATCGAGGTGGCCAACAGAACCGTCACCACCTATGGAGGCAACTACGATTTCTATCTGACTGAACGGGAGATCCGCCGCAAAAACCTTCTGGCCAGCTACCGTCGTCAGCAGGAGATGCTGGCCAAAGAAGAAGATTTCATTGCCCGCTTTGCGGCCCGGGTATCCCATGCAGCACAGGTGCAGTCACGCATAAAAAAACTGGAAAAAATTGAACGCATCGAGCTCCCCCCTGAACAGAAGGTGATGCGTTTTGAATTTGCAGAACCTCCCCGCAGCGGAGACGATGTGGTGGCAATGGAAGGCCTGGCCAAATCCTGGGTTCTTGAGGACGGCTCCAAAAAGGAAGTATTCAGCGGAGTTTCGGGTATGATTAGGCGTCAGGAAAAAATTGCAGTGGTGGGAGTGAACGGTGCCGGAAAATCCACTTTCCTGAAAGTCCTTGCCGGAAAAACCGAGGCCACTGCGGGGAGTGCCACCCTCGGTTCCAACGTAGCGGTTGGTTATTTCAGCCAGCATTCAATGGATGTTCTCCATGGTGACAGCACAGTCTTTGATACGGTGCAGGAAGCCATGCCCCAGGCCCATATCGGCATGATCCGCAACCTGTGCGGAGCCTTTCTCTTCCAGGGCGATGACGCGGACAAACGTATCTCACAACTCTCGGGTGGGGAGAAAAGCCGGGTGGTGCTGGCAACGCTCCTGGCCCGCCCGCTTAACTTCCTGATTCTGGACGAGCCCACCAACCACCTTGATATGCAATCCCGCGAAATCCTCCTTGAGGCACTCAAAAAATTCACCGGTACAGTGATCCTCGTTAGCCATGACCGGCATTTCCTGCGCTCACTGGTTGACCATGTCATGGAAATTGACCACGGCGAGATGCGCCTCTATGGCGGCAACTACGATTATTATCTGCAGAAATCAGCGGCATTGGAGAACTGAAAACAGCCGGGCAAAGAGCATTTTCCAGATACCATTGTAGTGCTCAGCCATTTTATGTATTATATTTGTATATTACTATAGCTCAACGTTGAAGATCTCTTTACGACGCCATCAAAGGTTCTATTATGAAATGCCCAAGTTGCGGACACCAGCAGAAAAGTCTGATCGAATGTGAGCGATGCGGAATTATCTTTGCTAAATACCACAAGCGTCAGGAACAGCTGGCCAATGAAAAAGCCGCATTACAAGAAAAAACAGAATCGAAAAGCAGCAAAGGGTTCTCCGGCCTGATGGTTGGTCTTCTTATTGGACTGGTGGCTGGCGGTGGGGCATTTTATTACTTCAACAAGAGTACTCCCCAGACAACACCATTGGGTATGAGCAGAGAAACTGCCCAAACCCAAGCCACGGACAATCCGGTCACACAACAAAGAGAGCAGCCTGCTCGACAACAGGCCCGCCCTCCTTCCCGCGTCCCGCAACAAAGAGAGAACAACCTTGAAGGATTAGCCGCGCAACTTTCCGAAAGCCATCCTGCTAACACTGCCATAGAAAGGGCAAGGAATGCCACAGTCTTTGTCAAGACCAGCTGGGGGAGTGGCTCTGGATTTTTTGTTTCTTCCAATGGACTGATTATCAGCAACAAACATGTCCTCAAAATGCAGGCCAAAGATCTCGACAAGCTCAACGAACAGGCAGAAACAGGTGCTAAACTCCTGGCCCGCGAAGAAAACAACCTGCGGTATTTAAAGGGGAAAGTTTCACAAATACATGATAGACAGATGAGGCAGCAGCTCAAGGAAACTATTTATGAACGTGAGCAGGAGTACGCAAAATACAAAAACCTCCATAATGAATTACTGGAAAAAATAACAGAAATCGAAATGGCTTCCCCCTCAGAGGGTATAGAGGTGGTGCTTATCGATGGCAGCAGCTATACAGTAGACTCTGTTACGCTAAGCGATGACCACGACCTGGCTCTTCTCTCCATCAACACCTATGCAGCTCCCTATATTGCAACATCAAGAGGCAGTAGGGACCAGGGACAAAAGGTATATACAGTGGGCAACCCACACGGCCTGAGACACACAGTGACCTCTGGCATTATATCCGGTTATCGAAACTATAATGGCAAGAACCTGATCCAGACCGATGCGCCCATCAATCCCGGAAACAGTGGCGGCCCATTGATTGATGAACAGGGAAAGGTGATCGGCGTCAACACCATGATCATTCGTGGTACTGAAGGGATTGGTTTCGCCATCCCTATGAGAACTGTTTTTGAAGAGTTTGGAAATTACATTCCTCACCAATAAACAGCCAGGATTAGCCACCGGAATAGAGAGGAGATTTCCGACAATGGATAACGAGCTTGACCTGGAGTACTTCAAAAAACGCCTCGAAGAGCGCCACAGTGAAATTCTGGAAGGCCGGGATACCAGAAAAAAAGATACTGCAGCAGTGGAACTCGACCAGGCACGGGTCGGCCGTTTGTCACGAATGGATGCCATGCAGCAGCAGGCCATGGCTAAAGCCGCTGCCCGTCTCGTGGACATTGAACGGCAGCGTATCCAGACGGCCTTGCGACGCATCGAGGATGAAGAATACGGCTTCTGCATTTTTTGTGATGAAGAAATTGCTGAAAAACGCCTCCGATTTGACCCCAGCCTTTTAACCTGTATTTCATGTGCGCAAGAAGCTGAAAACAAATAATCATAATCTGACCCCAAACTCCCTTACCCCCCAGCCATGCAACGATTATCCTATTCAAACCACAGCTATCATACAGAAGCAGATGCCAGCTCCTTTTTCGGCAGATTACTCCCCTCATTTTCTTTTTATACGAGTCTTCTCGCAAATGTTTATTTTTCCAGCAGAAAGGCAAAGCAAGGGAACTATGACGATGAAGCATGGCGTTTATCGAGTTACAAAGTGCTTCAAGCTCTGGAACGAACCGGCCTGCAAATCTCGATAAGCGGTGTGGAACACCTGCAGAGTCTTAAATCACCCTGCGTGATAGTGGGCAACCATATCAGTATGATGGATACCGTGGTTCTCCCGGCTATTATTGTTCAGGAACGCCCCCTTACCTTTATCGTCAAACAAAGTCTGATGGACTATCCGGTTTTCAAACATGTGATGCGCTCACGTAATCCCATAGCGCTCGGCAGGACGAATGCCCGGGAGGATCTCAAGAAAGTATTCAGTGAAGGAATGAAGCGTTTGGAACAGGGTCTCTCAGTATGTGTTTTTCCGCAGACCACAAGGGGAACAGACTTTGAGCCCAGACAGTTCAACAGCATCGGGGTAAAACTTGCTCAAAAGGCAGGGGTGCCTGTGTTACCGTTGGCCCTGAAAACCGATGCCTGGACAAACGGTAAGCTCATCAAGGACCTGGGACGAATCCACCCGGAGACAAGTACCCACTTTGCCTTTGACGCACCTCTCACCGTTGAGGGCAAGGGGAAGGAAGAGCACCAGAAAGTGATAGATTTTATCAGTACAAAGCTTAAAAATTGGCAATAAGCTCAAAGGCATCGCTGCTGAGCCAGCCGCTTCGGCCGGTTTCATCTTCAACCAGAATATAGTTGTTATGTGATTTTCCAGGGTGCAGCAGTCGTCCTTCCTGGATGATGCCGGTGGATGCAGCGGACTCAAAAGGTGATACCCTGAGTCGCGCACCTGCTGTCACCACAACGCCATCATTCCAGTGCTGATATTGGCTTACTGCACCACCTCCTGCTGTTATCGTCACAAGCAGACACAGAGCGGCCACGGTGTAACGTGAACTCCGTTTCACAGGGATGGATGCGGGAAGAAGCAGGACAACTGCAAATATAACACCAGCAGTTGTTGCCAAGGCAAGCCACTGGTTCAGTCCCAAAAAAGTGACAAAGCGCTCCACAAAAGACTGTTCCTCTTGAAAAAGCCCCTTCTCCTTACGGACAAGTTCCAAATTCCCTCGAATATCAGAGTCACCCGGTGCCAGCCGCAAGGCCCGCTCATAATTGAGAATCGCCCTGCCGCTCTGGCCGTCCTGTGCGTAACTATTAGCCAGATTATAGAGCAGTGGGGGTGACATACCCTCCCGGAGCAACTCTTCAAATCCCTGAATAGCAGTTTTATAGTCACCTGCGCTATAGGCGGTAATGCTCTTTTGAAATTGCTCCTGCCTCTGCTGCTCATCCGCCCAGCCCATTTGGACGGTTATCGACAGGAACACACAGAACCCAAAAAGAAACAACATCCTTTGCACACAGCGTTTCATCGCAAACCTTCCAGTTCGTTTTTCACACGATCAGCATAGGCCTGCATCTCCTGCGAGCTCAACTCCTGACCACCATAGCTGCTTTCATCCGCCGCTTTAAAAACCGCCAGGAGTCCCGAATCCCCGGGAAGATGTTTCTCTAAATCTCCCAGTGTTATGGCACCGGCCTCTGTTCCCCAAACAAGACCGAGCTGCTCCTGGATGGCTCTGCGACAACTTGCCAGAAAACTCCTGGTATCGTTTCCAGCAAGGGCCTGGTCAATTTCCTTTACACGCAGCAGCAAGAGATGCTTCATTGCCTGATCTCTTTGCAGACGAGGATTTCCGGCATAACGGGCTGCACGTATCTTCATCACCAAAGTCATGGACAGGCCAAGCAGCAACACTAATCCAAGGAGCTGAAACCATTTCCTGGCAAACAACGGGGTCAGTTTCTCATCCATCATACCGGGTACAAGCTGCAGAGGTGCAAGGCCGCTCATTGGCGGCGTCACCTGCTGCGCTTCTTCTCCGGCTTCAGGTTCCTCATTCTCAGTGATTTGCTGTTTCACAGGAGCTGGTGCCACTTTTTCAACAACTGTCCCCTGTATTCTGAGAGGAATCGCATCCGCCTGTACTGTCTTGTACGCAGTTGCAGATGGATCAAAATAACTGAACACTATTGGGGGAATAGCCGTCAAAGCGGAATCCTTCATAACCAGTGCCTGCTCAAAGACCTTCTTTCCCTGGCCGGGAGAACCATCTTTTAAGAACTCGGATGACGGTGTGTAACTTTTCCAGCCCTTTTCCTGACTGAGCATGGGTGCCTGCACCCGATCAAAATTCCCCTGGCCACTTACCGTCATGGTGAGGGTAATGGGGTCGCCGGGAGCAAGCTCTACCGGATCTGCCTTTACAGAAAGATGGAATTCACCAATGGCCCCATTGAAATCATCGGGTCGTCCCTCTTCCGGCAGTGAAAGGACTTTCATATCAAGATCAGGGCTTGCCACCTTGACCTCTTTTTCCTGGTAGGAAGAAAAAAAGTTATTAAAAAATGGATCATTGAACATGGAGTTGCCAAAGTGCGACCCGCGCCGCTGTTCCGGTAAAAGAAGGGTAGCATCGATCTCTACACTGAGCTTGTGATCACCCTCTTTAATGCCGGAGAGTGCGGACTCCCAGGTCAGCACCGCGTAGGTAGTATTTTTTATACGCTCTCGGGTCTGCTCTGGTTCACGGGCCAGTTGCTGCAGCACAAAACCTTCTCCGTGGAGTTGCGGCAGGCTGTTTAAATTGGCCTTGATCCCGTCACGGAAGTAGACCTTGATCTGCACCGGTACCACCTCACCGGAATAACTTATTTCTTTAACAGGGGTGACCCGAATAAAGGCCAGCTTATCAGCTTCACCGGAGCGAAGTCTGCCGGGTGACGAGGCCCCGGATTGACCCTGCGAGGTCACAGCTGCACTTTGCGGTGCGACGACCTCAAAGGTGATTGGCTTAGTCGTTGCCGTGCCCTCTTTCGTGCGCACCTCAATTGCAGGGATGGTGAACGTTCCTTCACGAAAGGCCTGCACAAGATAGGTCGATGTCACAGAGGCGGAATAGTCACCATTAATGATTTCCATCTGGGTAGACTGACCCCGTTGATGAAACTGCAGCCCGTCCACTTCAGGCATCTGGTGCTGAAATGATCGAACACCTTTCACCATGATATTCAGTGCCGCTGCACGGTCCATGGGGAAACTCTGCGGATTGAGGCTTGCGGAAACTTCCACTGCAGCCTGCAGGGGCTGGGCTCCTGCAAGTACCAATACAAACAGAAAACAGACCATTGTAATGATTCTGCTGTTGTGAAAACAATGTCTACTCTTCATTACCAATCCTTTGTCGGTTCCTGATCTCGTGCGCTTTCAGCTCCTGCAGACGGCACAAAATTCAACTCGCCTTCTTCATCTTTCAAACTATTTAACAGCTGCATGGCCTCTTCGTTTGTCATCCTGCCCTGAAGCCTGCGCTCCTGGTCTCTGGCCCTGGCCTCTTGTTCTTCTTTCTCCTCTGCTGCTTCCTGCTCTGCTGCAGCTTCAGCTTCCTGCTGTTCCTCTTCATCACCTGGAGCAGTGTCATTCTGTGGGGCCTGTTCTTCCTCACCTTCCTGGCCTTCCTGGTCCGCATCCTGGTCATTTTGCTGATCCTGGGACCCTTCCTTATTGTCCTGTTGTTCCTGGCTTGCATCAGAAGAATCCTGCTCTTTCTCCTGCTCCCCCTGTTCTTCGCTGTCCTGCTGACCCTGGTCGCCTTGTTGCTCTTTATCCTGTTCCTGTTCTTTTGACTCGTCCTTGTCCTGCTGCTCCTGATCTTTCTGTTCCTGCTGTTCCTCCTGCTGCTTTTTCAACTCCTCAAGCTTCTGCTTCACAAATTTAAGGTTATAGGCAGCATCCTCGTTCATGGAGTTCAACTGTAAAGAACCATCAAAGGAACTGACAGCCTGCTCCCAGAGTTCAATGGTGTGCTGAGGATCGGTCTGCAATGTCTCATTTCCTCTCTGAAATAGCGCATTACCACGATTATAATAGGCTTCTTCCTGCAGACCAAGATCATCACTTTTTAATGCTTCAGCAAATGCCTTGATCGCATCTTCATACATATTATTTTTATAGGCTGCTGTTCCATAATTAAAATGAAGCCTACTATCCTGGGGAGATTCTTGTAACTGTTCATCATAAAACATTGAGGCGGTAAGAAAATCTCCCTCCCTGTAAGCATCTTCTCCTTTTGAGGCTTCTGCCTGCTGAACAGAAAAAGCCAGTGCAACAAACAATAGCAAGGTAGCGGCAGCCTGCTGTTTTTTCCTGCGGCCAGCTGTTTTAATAAAGGGAATCCGCAAACTGCGTGTTGATTTTCGGCCACCCATCATAAACTCGAACATAAGCAACACAATAGCGGCCCCCAGTGGCCAGACAAATCGTTCCAGGGGAACCTTGTGGCGTTTTTCTGCAAGTTCCTCCTTGGGGATCAGGGAAAGTTTTTCCTGATAGATGGTCTGTAGCCCTTCACCACCGGCACCGAGCGGCACATACAAACCACCTGTTGTCTCGGCAATTTCTGTGAGCGCAGTTTCATCCAGCTGGGAGGTGATGAATTTCCCGGATTCATCTTTTACAAAACCGGCTCTGCCATTGCGATTCAAGGGGATCAGTTCCCCTTCACTGGTTCCCACACCGACTGTATAGATGGTCATGCCTTTTTCAGCGGCTGCCTGTGCAGCTTTCAGGACATCTCCTTCCAGATTTTCGCCATCGGTGATCAGAACCAGAATCTTATGGTTGGCTTCATTGGAAAGGATCCTTTCCGCTTCACTGATGGCAGTGGCCAGATCTGTGCCGCCCCTGGGGATGATGGTGGTGTTCACGGCATCAAGGGAACTTTCAAAGGCACTGTAATCTATGGTCATGGGGCACATCAGGAAGGCAGAGCCGGCAAAAGGCATGAGCCCCACCCGATCCCCCTCAAGCTGTCCGACAAAATCCAGGATGGCAAACTTTGCCCGTTTCAGGCGGTTGGGACGCACATCTTCGGCCAGCATACTCTTGGAGGTATCCACAGCAAAGAGGATATCAATCCCCCTTGCGTTTCACATCAATCCATTTAAAACCGTATTGAGGTCTGGCAAGTGCCACAAAACAGCAGACAATCGCTGCAACCATGAGGATTCTTTTTATCAGTCGGCGGTTTGGGGAGACATTTGCACACAATTTCCCAAGCAGATGGGAGGCGGCAAATCGCTGCAACTCTTGTTGTCTTCTGCTCCGCATCTCCTTATACAAAAAGATCAGCAGGACAACTGTGATGCCCCCGCCAAGGAGCCATATGGGGCTGGCAAATGGTATCATAATGACCTCGACGATGGGAAAAGCCTGTCAAATTGACCCTGGAAGCAGTTGTGCATCATGGCAGTCGTTTCCTCCCGATGAATATCTCTGCTCCGAGAAAAAACAGGGCTGCAAAAACAAACCAGGAGTAGAGCTCGCGATAGTTTTCAAACTTTTTAATATTTCGGGTGGTGGTCTCCATGGTGTTGATCTCGTCGTACACCTTCTCAAGGGATTTTGTGTCGGTGGCACGGAAGTATCGTCCGCCCGTCATTTCAGCCATCTGCCCCAGGGTGTCATCATCGATATCCACCTTGACCCGCACCAGACGTTTCCGGCCAAAGCGGTCAGTTACAGGCATGGGTGCCTCCCCCCTGGTTCCCGCACCAATGGTATACACCTTGATCCCCAGGGTCTCTGCGGCCTCTGCTGCAACTAATGGCGGTACCGTACCCGCGTTATTCATTCCATCTGTGAGAAGAATCATGATCCGGGATTTTGCATCACGATCCCGCAGTCGATTAAGACCGCTACCGACAGCAGAACCTATTGCGGTACCATCTTCAACCATACCGATGGAGAGGGAATCCAGGCGCTGCACCAGCCAATCGTGATCAAGGGTGAGCGGACTTACCATATAGGGGCGGCCACTGAAGGCGAGGAGACCGATGCGATCATTGGGCCGTTCATCAATAAAGGTGTGCATAACAGACTTCACCACATCAAGGCGATTCGCTGACTTGCCCTTCAAGGTAAAATCGAGTGCCTCCATGGAACCGGACACATCCACGGCCAGCAGGATATCGATACCGCTTGCCTCAATCTCAGTGGTGGTGTTTCCAAGTTGCGGGCGTGCAAAAGCAAGAATAAGCGCAACAAGAGTAAGGAGCCGCAGGGCTGCAAGAATCCGGCCCGGCCCTGTTTTTCGCCCTTCAGCCAGTGTCGCGGCAATGGATGTGGAGGAAAAAACAAGTGCGGGTGCGGCACTTCGTCTGCCGCGGAGAATGGCAAGCAATGGCAGCAGAGACAGGAGCCAGAGGAATTCAGGATGAAGAAAACGCATATCTTTTACTTGCCCCCTTCCCGTTTCTCACGGGTGGCTTCAATGAAATCCTGCACCGCTTCTTCCATTTTTTCCATGGTGCGCAGATTGGGTACACATCGGGCAAATTTTGCCATATCACACTGATCCAAACAGCTGTGCAGAGTATCACCATATTCCTCCAGCTCCTTTGCTGTCCCGGTCGGATGAGCGGTGAGACCTGCAAAGAATTCCTTGGTGGTCTGTCTGCTTGTCTGAATGCGGAAACGATTTTCAATATATCGCCGTAAGATGTCAGAAAGTGCTGTGGCATACTGCAAAGCCTGCTCAGCTGTCATCAGGTGTCGTGCTCCGGCGAGATCCAGCAATGCTGTTTCATCGGCAAAAGGCAGGGAAACGTTCCTCTTTCGGGATCGAAAAAACCAGGTTGCCAGCCCAATAATACATAGCAGAAGCAGAAAGCCCACAATAAACCAGGTGTAATCTGCTGCTTCCGGCAAGAGCAAGGGAGGATGAATATCACGCAACTGCATCGCTTCAGGATTCATCTGCTGAGCCTCCTTTTTCTGTTGCCAAAAAAGTTCAACAGGGGTGGGATATAGGACTCATCCGTGGACAGATCAAGAAGATCCACCCCAGCCGTACGAATGGACCTGTGGAGACTCTTTTTCCTGTCTGCTGCAAGTTCTGCATAGCCCCTGCGCACTGCTGGATCAGAGGTATCCAGTTCTACCTGGGCACCACTTTCAGCATCTTCAATGGTCAGCCAGCCCACATTGGGAAGCTCGTGCTCACGCGGGTCTGAAATGATCATGGAGATCAGATCATGACGCCGATTTGTTACCTGCAGTTTTGGCTGGAGACGGGCAAGGCCTTCTGTAAAATCGCCTGGCAGACAAAAATCGGAGATGAGAAAGGTCACACATTTTCGCTTAGCAACCCCATTAACAAAATCGAGCGGCACAATCAGATCTGTTTTTCTACCCTGTGGCTGAAAAAATAAAATCTCACGAATAAGGCGCAGGATATGGGAACGTCCTTTTTTGGGCGGGATGTACAGCTCAACAAAATCCGAGAAGAGCAGCAATCCGACCTTATCATTATTGCGCACCGCTGAAAAGGCAAGGACTGAGCCGATCTCCGCCATAATCTCCCGCTTGGAACTCTGGGCCGAACCAAAATCCCCGGAACCGGAGATATCAATCATCAGCATGATGGTGAGTTCCCGCTCCTCGGTGAATTTTTTGATATGGGGAATACCGGTACGCGCAGTGACATTCCAATCAATGGTTCTGATTTCATCGCCCGGCACATACTCCCGTACCTCATCAAAGTTCATGCCGCGCCCCTTAAACACAGAGTGGTAGCTTCCGGCTAAGGTATCGTTGACCAGACGGCTGGTCCGCACCTCAACCTGGCGAACTTTTTTCAGGATTTCTCTGGTGATTTGCTCTTCCATAATATGAAAATCAGGGAACAGGGACTGTATCGAGAATTTTGCGGATAATATCTTCACTCGTTATTGCTTCAGCCTCTGCTTCATAGCTGATACGGATACGATGCCGCATCACATCCATGGCCGCAGACTTCACATCATCCGGGGTGACATAGCCACGACCCGCCAGAAAGGCCAGGGCACGGGACACAGCCTTGAGATTAATCGTTGCGCGGGGCGAGGCACCTGTCTCGATATAGTCGTGGAGATCAAGTTGAAAACTTTTGGGATCACGGGTGGCGCAGACCAAAGAGACTATATAATCTTTTATCTTATCATCCATATAGATGCTATCCACTACCTTGCGCGAGGCCAGGATATCATCCGGCCCGATGACGGGATTCACCACCACTTTTGAATCCGTATGATCAACCGCATCCAGAATCATGCGCTCCTGGGTCATGGATGGATAGTCCACCACAACTTTCAGCATAAAGCGATCCACCTGGGCTTCAGGTAGGGGATAGGTGCCTTCCTGTTCAATGGGGTTCTGGGTGGCGAGCACCAGGAACAGTTCCGGGAGGCTAAAGCTCTCATCACCGATGGTAACCTGCTTTTCCTGCATGGCCTCAAGCATGGCGGACTGCACCTTGGCAGGTGCCCGATTGACCTCATCCGCCAGAATAAGAGAGGAGAAGATAGGCCCCTGTTTCACTTCAAATACTGTGTCTTTGGGATTATAGATCTGGGTACCGATGATATCGGCGGGAAGCATATCCGGAGTAAACTGAATACGCTGAAAATCGGTATGCACTGCCATGGCCAGGGTTTTCACAGCCAGGGTCTTGGCAAGCCCTGGTAGCCCTTCCAGAAGGATATGACCGCCGGTGAGCAGTCCCACCAGAAGACGTTCAATCAAATGTTCCTGACCAATGATGGACTTCCCCATCTCCTGGCGCAACAACCCCACCCAGGCAGAGCTTGCTGCAACAGATTCATTGATGGCCTGGATCGAGGTATAGCCCTCGGACTGCTGTACGGGCGGGGGGGGCGTTACAATGGTGGAGGTAGTGTCGGTTATCGGGTTCTGCTCGTTCATAAAAGCTCCTTGACTCTGAAATATGAGGATGTGTCACAATACACTTCATACCATAGCAGAGAAACATTACCGGAAGCTTACAGAAACATTACAATGGTGTAATGATTGGTCTCGGGAGTCAGGATGTATCGTGCCAAGAGGATAATAGGGAAAATTCTTTTTCACTTTGTGCATCTGCACATGATATACTACAATCAGTCGAGCAAAGTTTGAGCGTTTAACCTTATTTTTCAACCTTTCCGGGAGACAACATGCTGATAAAAAGAATACTACTGCCACTGTCCCTTCTTTTTCTAATCTTCCCTCTCAACTCCTCTGCCCTTGAGCGTTTTGAGATTATCACCACCACGGAAATGGAACAATTACTCGAAGACCGGAAAAACCAAAAGACTGATTTTCTGCTCGTGAACGCCCTTGATGAAATGATTTACAGGCAATCCTCTATTCCGGGTTCTGTGAACATCCCCCTCGGTAAATTCCAGGAATATCGCCAAAGGCTTGGCAGCGATACGAAGCAACTTGTTATCCCCTATTGAATGGGTTACAGGTGAGTATTCGCCTACAAGATGGCAGTTGCCATCAAAAAAATAGGTTTTTCCAACATAAAAATTTACAATGGTGGCATAAAAGACTGGATTAAGTCGGGAAATACCATTACATCCATCGAACTTCTGCCAGATTCAAAGATCAATTTCATCGATGCAAATGAGTTAAAGACGATCATTGATACCGCTGAAGCCCGGAATTGTGTTGACGAAAAGGGTCAGCCGCTTCTGACCCTCATCGATCTGCGCGTTACACAAGGTCACTCCGCAAAAAAAGGGGCTGATAAGTACCGCATCAAGACCCGTTGCCATACTATCACGGCATTGCTTGATGATTTCCTTGACAACAGCGCCCTGATCCAATCCATACCTGAAAACAGCTTGACTGTCTCGATCAGTGAAACAGGGAACAGAGATGAATTTCTTATCAGATACCTATCAAAATTTGGAAAACACAATATCCGAATGCTTAAATACGGTATGAGAAACTGGCTGAAGGCATATTACCCCGTGGAAGAAATGGAACAGAAAGGCAAGCAATAAAACAATGTTCAATAGTATCCGCTCCAAACTGCGCCTGATGCTGCTGCTTCTCGGTATCATCATTATATTGATATTCGTGAACTATTTTGTGCAGCAGCGCTTGGCGGAGATGGAACATGATTATGCTCAAATAGTCGAGATCAACAACCATTTTTCCAATAATCTTGCCGAAGAATTTTCCTCCCCCGGCAATCCTGAAGAGTTTGCCAGGTTAAAAAAGAGTTATAGACAACTGTACGAAAATTGCCTGCAATGCCATGATTCCAACCCTGGCCAAATCATCCTCACCCGGAACACCATCCTTGAGGAACTCCATCAGAATACAATGAGCGGAGTCCAGCTCAGGAAAACCATTAATGCCAGGTTAAATGAACTGACAGAAAGCGTCAGATACATCGATGAACATCATATCGCCAACCTGAAAAATATTTTAAAAAATGATCTACTCCAGGAAGAAGCATATCCGGGAGATACACTTCATAACAAAAGTTCCACCAAATCCGCACCGGAACTTGATATCATCCAGCAAACAGTTGCAATTCAGCACAGCCTGTCCGATATCATACGAAACTTTTATTCCCTGAAAGATACCGAGACTCCCCTCAGCCTTCAGAATGAATTCTTTGACAATATTTCTCGATTTTATATTGCCATTAACACCTTTGAATCCTTATCGCTCGATGCCCAGGATGGTCTGCTGGTGGAAGAACTCCTGGATCATGGCAGGATCTTTGAAAGTTCTTTCTCCGCGCTTATCCAGTTAAAAGAAACAGAACGTAAGCTCTTTCTGGAACTGCGTGACAACCAGAAAAAGATTATAAGCATTTCCTCCCATGTAACCGGGACATTAGGAAAAAACAGAAACAGACTCAACAAGCAATTAACCAGTCTGAAATATATCTCTTTTCTCTTTATTACCGTTCTCCTTCTCCTGATCCTCAGGCAGGGGAGGACAATTGTTGCCTCAATCAACCATTTTGTCACAGAAACCCGGAAGATCAAAACCGATTACACCTACCAGATTGAGGACAATCCGGACTCTGAAGAGGAATTCAGGATCTTATCCAGGGCCTTGAACAGTATGGCCGAAAACCTCAACAAGAGAATCATCAGGCTCGATGAAGAGACCAAGCTAAGAATCCAGGCTGAAACGGAGAAAGCTGAAACGGAGATAAAGCTGCAACGTGCCAAACAGAAAGAGGCAATAGGAACTCTGGCTGGAGGAATAGCCCATGATTTCAACAATCTCCTCACCGCTATTCTTGGAAACATCAACCTTGCCACCTACTCCCTCTCCCCGGACAATGCAATATACAACAATCTGGTTGATGCGGAAAAGGCAGCAAAAAGAGCCCATAAACTGACCAAGCAATTGCTTACCTTTTCTAAAGGGGGCGCGCCGGTCAAAGAAACGGCTCCCATCGATGAAGTCATCAGGGATTCTGCATCTTTCATCCTCCATGGCAGCAATGTGGACTGTGTTATCGACATTCCGAAAGACCTCTGGCTGGTGAAGATGGATCAGGGACAGATAGGGCAGGTTATCCAGAATCTGGTCCTGAATGGTGACCATGCCATGGCCGATGGTGGTACAATCAATATCAGCTGCAGGAACCATAGTGAAGAAAAGGACTCTCCTTCTCTGAAAAAAGGATCGTATATCAGGGTCGATATTCAGGACCATGGAAAAGGTATACCAGCTGAGGAACTCTCCCATATTTTTGATCCGTATTTTACCACAAAGGCAAAAGGACATATTAAGGGCAGTGGACTGGGGCTGGCTATTGTCCACTCGATTATCAGCAAACATGGTGGATATATAACGGTTGACTCAACGGTGGGAAAAGGTACCACAATCACCTTTTTCCTCCCGGCGGTGGATGAGGAACCCACTTCCCATCAACAAACAGATGATGAGGTCCTTTTGGGACATGGTAAAATCCTTGTCATGGATGATGAAACAATGATTCAGGACATGACCCAGTACGCATTATCCACCCTGGGGTATGAGATCGAGATTGCAGAAAACGGCGAACAGGCCCTGGAAATGTATGATCGTTCCGTAAAGGGCGGCTCCCCCTTTGACCTTGTCATCATGGATCTCACCATCCCTGGAGGCATGGGAGGGAAGGAGGCAGCAGAAAGGATATTGGAGGATTACCCTGATGCCAGACTCCTTGTCTCCAGCGGTTATGCCGAAGATCCGATAATGACGGATCCCTCAAAATATGGTTTCATAGGCTCTCTCCAGAAGCCCTATGAAATACAAAAACTCTCCCAGGTACTTCACGATCTCATAGTGTAGCGTTACACCAACTTAAAGAACGGTAGCCATCCTGAAACCCGACCCAGCACCAGAAAGCAGCCCCCCCCTCAGAAAGGTACTGGGACTGCTCACCCCCATCTATGGCAGGCATCGGCTTCGGCTGCTGGCTGGTTTGGCAGCACTGCTTGGTGTTGATTTCCTGCAGCTCACTATTCCACGAATCCTGAAAAAGGGTATTGACAGCCTCTCGGACGGCAGCGCTGTCCAGAGTGACTTACTGCGTCTCGGGCTTCTCATTTGCCTCATTGGGATTCTTGCCGCCCTGCTCCGTTTCTGCTGGCGTTACCTGATTATCGGCTTTTCCAGGCACCTTGAACGGGATCTGCGCAAAAAGATCTTCGATCATGTCATATGCATGGACGGAAGTTTTTTCTCCAGATATAGCACTGGTTCCATCATGGCCCATAGCACTAACGATCTTTCTGCCGTACAAATGGCCTGCGGCATGGGGCTTGTTGCGGCAATTGATGCCCTTGTCATGTCCATTGCAGCCATCAGCTTCATGTTTCATATTGATCCGGGCCTCACCCTGCTGGCACTCCTGCCCATGCCGATTCTGGCCCTTGCCACCCGTTTTCTTTCCGGACGCCTCCACCATCGCTTTAACCGCGTCCAGGAACAGTTTTCCGCCATGACCGAGTTTGCACGTTCGTCCATCGCTTCCATCCGCCTTCTCAAGGCATATACCCTTGAAGATTCCCAGACAGAACGTTTTGCAAAACAGGGCCGGGCATATGTCCAATCCAGTATCAGGGTGGCCATCATCCAGGGACTCCTCTTTCCCATTGCCACACTGGTGGGAAGCAGTGCGATGCTGCTTGTTCTCTACTTTGGCGGACAACTTGTTATGAAAGAGACCATTTCCATGGGTGATTTTGTGGCCTTTGTCACCTATCTCTATATGTTGATCTGGCCAATGATGGCGGTGGGCTGGGTGGCAAATCTGTCCCAGCGGGGCGCAACTTCATTGCGCCGGATTCATCTTCTTCTTTCCCGGAGTTCACAACTTTTACCTGGTCTGCCCGGACAATATCCGGACGCTGCAACCTTCAGGTTCAATAAGCTGAGCTTCAGTTACCCCGAATTTGAACGAATCATACTTGATAAAGTCACCCTTGACATCACACCGGGAATCCTTGGAGTCACAGGCCCCACAGGATGTGGAAAGACATCCCTTTGCCAGGTTCTGACTCGTATCTATCCGGTGCAAAACAAAAGCCTTTTTATTGGAAAGTCCGATGTCAACGACCTCTCCCCGGAATCCGTCCAGGCTCTCATCAGTTACGTGAGCCAGGAAGCACTGTTGTTTTCTTACAGTGTCCATGACAACATCGCCTTTGGCCGTCCTGATGCCGAACTGGAGCTTATCCAAAAAGCTGCCAAAGCAGCTGCGATCCATGATGAAATAGAAGCGCTTCCGAAAGGATATAACTCCATGGTTGGAGAAAAAGGCGTCACCCTTTCCGGCGGCCAACGAGGTCGGATTGCACTTGCCAGGGCCATTCTGTGCGACCGGCCTGTGATCATCATTGATGACGGTCTTGCCGCGGTGGATAGTGGCACGGAGCAGGCAATCATAGAGAATATCATGCCCTGGCTCAATGGCAAGACAGTGATCTGGGTCAGTCAACGGGTGAAACAGCTTGCCATAAGCGACCGGATACTTGTCCTTGATCAGGGCAGAGTGGATGATCTTGGTCCTTACGAAGAACTCGTGAAGTGCAACACCTTCCTGCGTGAAATAAGTCACCGGCAAAGCCTCCGAAACGAAGGAGAACAGGATGCGTAATTTCGGTTATTTTGAAGAAGACTATAATCCTTCTTTATCCGAAAAAGGATTGTGGGGACGCACCCTTGGCTACTTGAAGCCCTTCCTGATCCCCTTTTCAGGTGCTGTTCTTCTTTCCCTTGTTGTCACCGCTTCCGCACTCGGCCTCCCCTGGCTGATGCAGCAGGCCATTGACCTCTACATCACCAATCCCGACCTGGATTTTGAGTCGCGTATGGCTGGACTCACCGAAAATGTTCTCCTCTATGGAGTGCTGATATGCACGGGATTTATCAGTGCCTTTCTCCAGGTTCTTGTACTGGAATGGATCGGACAGTCCATTATGCACCGCTTGCGCCAGGATCTTTTCGGCCATCTCCTCCATGTTGATGTAGCCTTTTTCAATCAACAGCCCATTGGCCGGCTGGTTACACGATTAACCAATGATGTCCAGAACATGCATGAAATGTTCACCTCCATCATGGTGACCATCTTCAACGATCTGCTGCGGATGATCTGTATCCTTGGCCTCCTTGTCTATCTCAATCTGAAACTGGGGCTTATCCTCTGTCTCTTTGTGCCCCTTGCAACGATAGTGACCATTCTCTTTTCCAGACTTGCCAGGAATCATTTCAGAGCTATTCGCAAACAGCTTTCAAGGTTAAATGCCTTTGTTCAGGAGACGATCTCTGGAATCACTCTTGTACAGGTATTTGGGAGAAGCAATGATTTACAGGATGAATTTGCGGATCTGAACGATGACTATCTGACAAAAACCCTTCGCCAGATACGATTATTCGGAACCTTTATGCCCATCACCGAGCTCATGAGCTCGCTGGCCATTGCTCTCATTCTCTGGTATGGCGGTGGGGAAATTATCCGCAAACAGCTGACCCTTGGAGAGCTGGTGGCCTTCCTCTCCTATATGCGCCTCTTCTTTCAGCCGCTGCGGGAACTTTCCCAAAAATATTCCATTGTGCAGTCGGCCCTTGCCTCAGCAGAACGAATCTTTCATCTCCTGGATACCAAAGCTGAGGAAGACCCGGATCTGAGCACTTCTGAAAAAGAGCCACAATCACTCCTTGGGGATCTCTGCTTCAATAAGGTCAACTTTTCCTATATTCCGGAACAAGCGATTTTACATGACATTTCCTTTACGGTGAAAAAAGGTGAAACCGTGGCCATTGTCGGCTCCACCGGAAGCGGAAAATCCACCCTGATCAATCTCATGCTCCGCTTCTATGAACCGGACAGCGGCGTGATCAGCCTTGGCGGCCATCCCCTTCCAAGTGTGGCAAGGAAAGAACTGCGCCGTGCCATAGGTGTTGTGATGCAGGAAATGCTCATCCTCCAGGACACACTGCTGAATAACATCACCCTTGATACCGGCAGGAAACGAGAAGATGTTATACACCTGCTGGAACAGACCCAATTAACTGCATTCGTCAACAACCTGCCCCAGGGACTGGGTACCGAAATAGGCGATGGCGGACATGCCATGTCCACCGGCGAAAAGCAACTCCTTGCCATTGCCAGGGTTTTATGTCGGAACCCCTCCCTGCTTGTTCTGGATGAAGCAAGCTCGGCCATTGACTCAAAAACCGAAGAGCTTCTGGAACGACCCCTTGAACATTGTTTTAAAGAAAAGACGGTGCTCATCATTGCCCACCGTCTCTCCACCATCCAACGGGCCGACAGAATCATAGTCATGGACAAAGGCAGAATCGTGGAACAGGGGAACCACGCGGAGTTACTCGCCAAAGGAGGATTGTACAGCAGACTGGTGGCACTCGACTTCCAAAGAAGCGAATTATGATGGTTATTGCGAATC
>CAYPEU010000051.1:0-21628 GCA_964409855.1 uncultured Desulfocapsa sp. | reverse complement strand
TACGGTAAAGCCCTTTTCATCATGAAAAGAAACTGGTAATGTTGATGGCGTCGTAAAAACTCTCCATCTGCTTCGTTGCTGCAAAATTTATATCATCACGACGTACTCTAGTACGCCGAAACGATATAAATTTTACGCGCCTCGCATATGAACCTTTTTACTTAGCCATCGGTAACTTTGACTTTTAACGAGATTATCAATATCAGCTCCCTGGAAAAAAGAGTTTCGCAATACTCAACTATCCACTCTCAAGGCACCCTCAACTCTGCACTCATAATATGAAATTGCTGTGGCGTATTCCCGATTTTCTTGACCTTGAATATTTCTTTATCCAGGATAGAGATCTGGCAGAAAAGAAAGGTGAGAGTGTGCTGCGGGGTCGGGACCGAGCCCTGTACCTGGAGGAGATCGAGCCGGATGCGGCAGGCTCGGAACCTGACCGGGAGTGGCTGATCCATCGTTGGCTGCAGGCACGACGAAGTCGGGAGAGCCGGGATTCATCCGGACATGCACTGCTGCCCGGGCGAATGTGGTATGAGCTGTATGGACTCTTCTGGTCCCTCTTTTCTTTTCTGGCCATGGCCGCAGGCGCAACCATTGCCTACTCCTTTCTCAGCTATTCGGGAAGACAGCCGGTCAATGTTTCGCTCTTTTTTCTGGTCTTTGTCGGGTTCCAGGTTCTGTTTCTTTTCTTTCTTCTCCTTGGCTTTCTCTACCGCAGGGTGCGGGGTCAGGACCTGCGTGGATCCCTTCTCCTGTCTCTGGTGAACAAGGGACTGAATCGTTTTCTTTTTAAGGTCAGAAAATACGGCCTGGACAGTATGGAGTCCGGTAAAAGGACACAGTTTGCAGCAAGCCTTGCTGCAGTGCGGGCCAGGGGAAAGGGCTATGGCTCACTTTTCTTCTGGCCCCTGTTTTTGCTCTTTCAGCTCTTTGGCATCGCCTTTAACTTCGGTGTACTGGGTTCCGTTCTGGTCAAGGTGGCAACCAGTGACCTGGCATTCGGCTGGCAGTCTACCATTTCGCTCTCTTCCCGGTTCGTCTCCAGTCTTGTGCAGTGGGTGGCCCTTCCCTGGTCCTGGCTGTTTGGACCTGCCAGCTATCCCAGCCTGGCCCAGATCGAGGGCAGCCGGATGATCCTCAAGGAGGGGATGTATCACCTGGCAAGTGAGGATCTGGCCTCCTGGTGGCCCTTTCTCTGTCTGGCGATCTGCTGCTACTGCCTTTTGCCGCGTATTCTGCTGTTTGCGGCTGGTACGCTGGGCCGCAAGCGTTCCCTGGCCCGTATCTCCTTTCATCGTGCAGACCATAATCAGCTTGTGCATCGTCTCCTCACCCCTCGTCTGGAGACAAGGATTCCTGATACGGAGCAGGTCCCAAGCCCTGCACAACCCATTCCTACCCCGAGAGAGTCCATAAGGATCGAGGAGGAAGAGGGAGAAGGAGCAGGGGGAGCGCCTCCAGTCAACGGGAGGCTGCTGGTCCTTATTCCTGACGAGCTGTATGATGACTGCGATATGCAGCAGTTGGAGCACCTCTGTCAGCAAACATTTGGCTATGGAGTGGGTGAGAGGATCCGGATCAACGAGGAGTACAGCGACAACAGTATGATTCATGCGCGTCTGCAAAAGATGGCTGATGACTGTCCGTCCCTGCTCATCCTGCAGGAGGCGTGGCAGCCGCCCATTCAGGAGATGCTGAGATTTCTCCACGAACTCCGACAGACCTGTGATGAGGAGACCCATATCATTCTGGCCCTGGTGGGTAAGCCCCGGCCAGAGACAATTTTTACAGGAGTCAGCAGCATTGACCTGCAGATCTGGCAGCAGAAGCTCATAACCCTGGCCGATCCCTGTCTGCAGGTAACCCCCCTGAGGGATGAACGATGAAGCAAAGAATCCCTGAATTTGCCGTGGTCGGCCATCCCAATGAGGGAAAGTCATCGGTGCTTTCCACCCTTGCCGAGGATGATTCTGTACGCATCAGCCCCATGCCCGGGGAGACCAGGGAGTGTCAGACCTTTCCTGTCTCCATTGATGGTCGGGAGGTCATTCGTTTCACCGACACTCCCGGGTTTCAAAATCCACGAAAGACCCTGCAATGGATGCAGGATTACACAGGGAGTGATGACACCCTGATCCAGGATTTTATCGATTCCCATAAAAATAATCCGGATTTCCAAGATGACTGCCAGCTGCTCCAGCCCCTGCTGCGGGGTGCCGGGGTGATTTTTGTGGTGGATGGTTCCCGGCCACTGCGTAACATGGACAAGGCCGAAATGGAGATTCTCAGGCTCACCGGTTGTCCGCGTATGGCCATCATCAACTGCAAAGAGGAAGAGACCGCCTGGTTGGCCAGGTGGCAGTCTGAATTCAGGAAGCATTTTAACTCGATACGGCTCTTCAACTCCTGTCAGGCAACCTACCGGGAGCGCATCGAGCTCCTGGAGAGCCTGAAATCCATTGATCAGGAACTGCAGCCCATACTGGACCAGGTGGTGACTGCTTTCCAGCAGGACTGGCAGGAGCGCAACAACCAGGTGGCTGAACTGCTCCTTGATCTCCTTGAGCAGGGGCTGGGCTACAGCAAATCAGTTGCTGTGAAACCGGGTGCAGACGAAGAAACACTCAAGACCGGGCTGCACCGGGAGTACGATGCCTTCCTCCGCACACGGGAAAAGAAGTGCCGGGAAGAGATGCGGGCCCTGTACAAGCACAACATCTTTGACTGCGAAATGCCTGACCAGTCCATCCTCCAGGAAGACCTGTTCTCAAAAAAGACCTGGGAGTTCTTAGGTCTCAGCTCTTCCCAGCTCATTATGGCCGGCGCGCTTAGCGGGGCAGCTCTGGGAGCAGGCGTTGATGTGGCTGCGGCAGGTCTCTCTTTTGGTGTTTTTTCAACTCTGGGCGGCCTGATTGGGGCAGCAGGTACCGCGCTGAAGGGCAAGAAGTTCCTCTCCGGGATCAAGCTTCTTGGTATGCACCTGGACGAGCAGCAGCTGAAGGTGGGGCCGGTGAAAAATATCCAGCTGCTCTTTGTCCTCCTTGATCGTCAGCTGCTCTTTTACAGCCATATCATTAACTGGGCCCATGGTCGCAGAGATTATGACAGGTCGGCTCCAAAAGGAGAAACCCTGCCAGCCAGGGTCGGCTATACCACGGCCTGGGACAGGCAGCAACGTGGCATCTGTGAACATTTTTTCACGGCCTTGCAACACCATGGTGAATCGGATGGCCAAGACATCCGCGAGCCCCTTGCAGAGTTGATTCGTCAGACCCTGCAGGAGATTTCTTCCGGGAGACAACCATAGATGGATATTGCAGGACAGCTGCACACGGTTTTCGGCTTTTCCAGCTTTCGCAACAACCAGCAGGAGATTGTCGAAGCAATCATGGCTGGCAGGGATGTCTTTGGGGTGATGCCCACCGGAGGCGGGAAGTCCCTCTGTTACCAGCTGCCGGCCTCCCTCCTTCCCGGCGTCTGCATTGTCATCAGTCCCCTGATCTCGTTGATGAAGGATCAGGTGGACGGGGCAATTGCCATCGGCCTTGACGCGGCCTATCTCAACTCCACCCTGGCGCAGAATGAGCAGCAGGAGGTCATGGCCCGGCTGCAAAAGGGTGATTGTCAACTCCTCTACATCTCTCCCGAGCGGCTGGCCCTGCCAGGTTTCCTCCAGCGTCTGAAACAGGCCCCTCTTTCTTTTCTGGCCGTGGACGAGGCGCATTGCATTTCGGAATGGGGCCATGATTTCAGGCCCGACTACATGGCCCTGTCCCGGATTCGTGAAGCATTTCCCGATCTGCCTCTGGCTGCCTTTACGGCCACTGCCACGAGAAAGGTGGAGGAGGATATCACCCGTCGTCTCCATCTTTTGGACCCGTTAATGGTCCGCGCCTCCTTTGATCGGCCGAACCTCTTTTACCAGGTCCTGCCGCGAAGGCAGGTGAATAAACAGATCGAAGGGGCCATCCGTGAGCATCAGGGAGAGGCCGGAATCGTGTATAGGCTCAGCCGTAAGGATGCGGAGAAGAGTGCCGCCTACCTCTCAGAGCGAGGTATTGCGGCCCTGCCCTACCATGCCGGGCTTGATGCGGGAGAGCGACAGGCCAACCAGGAGGCCTTTAACCGCGACGATGTGCAGGTGATTGTGGCCACCGTGGCCTTTGGCATGGGGATAGACAAGTCTAATATCCGTTTTGTCATCCATGGTGATCTGCCCAAAAATATGGAGGGCTATTACCAGGAGACCGGTCGTGCCGGACGGGACAATGAACCGGCTCGCTGTCTGCTCTTCTACAGTCCCTCTGATTTTTTTCGCCTCCGTTTCTTTATTGAAAAGCAGGGCCAGCAGCAGGAGCGTGAAGCAGGCATGCGGCAGCTTTCCAGAATGCTCCAGTTTGCCGATCAGGCCAGGTGCAGGCGCAAAGCTGTCCTTGAGTATTTTGATGAATCATATCCCCGGGAGAACTGCGGGGGCTGTGATGTCTGTGTCCACGGTACAGAGGCAATCGATAGCACCGTTGATGCCCAGAAGATCATGTCCGCCATCTACCGCACCGGCCAGCGTTTTGGCGCCAGTCATGTCGTGGATATTGTCTATGGTGCCAAAACGAAAAAGATTGCGGCCCTGGGCCATGACCGGATCAAGACATACGGCATTGGGCGCAAGGAGGGTAAAGGGTATTGGCGAACCGTGATCGACGGACTTCTTGCCCAGGGACTGCTTACGGCAGACAATGGAGAATTTCCCCTGCTGAAGATTACTGGACAAGGGGAAGAGATTCTCTTTGGCAGGAAGGATTTTATCCATCGCCGGGTGCTGCAGCCCCAAAAGGAGCTGCAGCAGGCACTGTACGAGGAAGCTGACTATGACCGGGAGCTTTTTTCCAGGCTGCAGCTCCTGCGCCGAGAGAGGGCAGAGGCGGAAGAGGTTCCTCCCTTTGTCCTGTTTTCAGACCGCAGTCTTCATGAGATGTGCCGCGCCTATCCGGAAAATGAGACAGAATTTCTGGCCATAAGCGGGGTGGGAAAGGTGAAGCTTCAGCAGTATGGCGAGGCCTTCCTCTCTGTGATCAGAGCGTATTTGCTGGGACATCCGAAGATAGAGAAGGTTCGATCTCCAGTAGCGGAGCAGGAGAAAAAGAGAAGGCCTGCTGGCAAAGATTCACCCCTCAGCGACACCCTGAACGAGACTCTGACAATGGCCAAAGAAGGGATGGGGATTGAGGAGATTGCCACCAGTCGAGGATTGAAATCAATGACCATTGCCACCCACCTGGAACAGCTCTTTGAGCGAGGGGAAAATGGTCTTGCAATATCCGACCTCGTTGATCCCGATCTGCTCGAAGCAATCTCTCATCAATTCACAGTCCACGGTCCCATCCGCCTGAAACCCGTGGTCGAGTCCCTGGAAGGGCGGGCAAACTTTGACCTGGCCCGCATTGTTCGCGGCTATCTGTCTGCAAAGAAATCAGTGAAGGAGAATCTATGAAACCCTGGAATCTGGATGAACGCGAGGAGGAACTCGATGTTTTTTTTGGTACCATTAACCGCTATATCGGCTATTTCTCGCGAGATTCCCAGCGTCGAACCAGGAATGATGCCAGTGAAGAGTACCCCTTTGTGGCCATGGATACCCGCCAGGCCTATGAACAGCTGAAGCTGGCAAAAGAGTACCTGATCCAGGAAGGACGTTTCCGGCCAGGGCTGCGTTTTATCGATATCGGCTGCGGCATCGGTAATGTCATGCTCCTGGCCGAGCTCATGGAATTTGAGGTCTTTGGCATTGAAAAGGATGAGGTGCCCTTTCAGACGGCTTGTCAGCTGCTGGGAGAAGATCTGGTTTCCCAGTATGACATCTGGGACTTTGACAGGTACCATGAGTTTGACCTGATCTATTATTTTCGTCCCTTTCCAGGCCGGGAGACGCAGACCCGTTTTGAAAAAATGGTGGAAGATAAACTGAAATCGGGCGGTATCCTCATCGCCAATCGAAAAATGGGTGAGGAGATTGATGACGATCCCCGCTTTACCAGATTGAACGAACAATGGCCGGTATGGGTGAAGGACAAAGGGTGAGAATCCATGTTCAGTTTGGAGATATTTTTGCACAAGAGAAAATTGACCTGTCAAAGTCAATGAAATATCAGTAGAATCCGGTTATAGGGGGTTTTCTGGATGACATTCCGCAACCAACACATTTATCCTCTCACAAAAATTTAACAGGGCATTACTGAAAAAACACACACTTGCTGTAAAAGATATTCTATGAACAGAAACAGATTGTTTTATCCCCTGTTTTTTCTCTGTGTTGTCCTGTTTCCCTGTGCGTCAGAGGCCCGTTCCTTGTTTTGGCAGGATATGGAAGTCAGGGCCAGCCTTGACAAAGATGGCCGTTTGCATATCCGGGAAAAGCAGACCATGGTGTTTTCAGGTGAATGGAACGGTGGGGAACGAAGCTTTGATATTCGTCCTGGCCAACAGATGCAGTTTCAGGGAATCGGTCGACTGGATGTAACCGGCCGGGAAACCCCGCTTGTCAGAGGGAATCTTAACCTGGTGGATCACTGGGATCATAACGGGAAAACCGCAATCCGATGGCGTTCCCGCCTGCCATCAGATCCTGCCTTTAATAACACAACAATTACCTATGTCCTCCATTACAGCCTCAGTCATATTCTGATTCCCGAGCAGGAAGGATTTCTGCTCAATCACGACTTCTGTTTTCCGAATCGTAGCGGGGTTGTGAAAAATTTTCACCTTGACCTTGAGTTTGATCCGGTCTGGCAGAGTGATCCGATAAGGATGGTGCGTGGTGATGTTGCACCGGGACAGGGAGTTGTCCTGAGGCATCAGTTGCATTTTTCCGGACAGACCAGTCCGATTGTCTTTAAGGAGCAGCCTCCCATCCCCAAAGCTCTTCCTGCTCCACCCGCATCCCCTGCACCAGGCTGGCTGCAGTTAATCCTGCTGGCTCTTTTTGTGGGAGGGATTGGCTGGCGGATCCGGGCTTTTTTTCAGTGGGAAAAGTCTCTTGATCGTTTTGCCAAGGTACTGCCTGCAGAGGCAATCGATCTCCAATGGCTGGAACAAGAACTCTTTGTCCATAAACCGGAAGTGGTGGGCGCAACCTGGGATAAAACAACATCAACGCCTGAAGTGGCGGCGATACTTGCCCGCTTGGTGCAGGAGGGTAGGATGGAGAGTTGGATGGAGCCCTATCTGTTTCCTTTTTTTAAGTTTCGCATTCCAGGTATGCCCCCGATCCTGCATCTGAAACTCCTGGAGCCAATGGAATCGTTCCTGGGCTATGAATATAAATTGATCAAGGAATTGTTTGTTGACGGAAGTATGACAACAGATACAAAGACCATACGTGAATATTATCAAAAAAGGCGCAAGACCTTTGATCCAGTGATTAAGATAACAGAGCCGCTGAAGAGACAGATGAAAAAGCTCACAGATGATGGGAAAAGTTCGCTGGGGATGTTCTGGGTGCCTCCTGTGGTGCTGACTGTTATCGGTTTTTTTCTCCTCCTCACCAATGCGTTTCTCCACCAGAATGAATTTTTCCCACTAGAGATGGCAGCACTGTTCGGGGTTATCTTTTGTTGGTTCGCTGGCATAATCAGTGCCTTTGTCTACCGTGACTCTGTTATATCACTGGGGGTAAAACTTTTTTGGCTGTTCTTTTTTGTGAGCTGTCTTGTTATTGGTTTCTGTGTGCTCCTTTTATTTTCTGCCTCAACGCTGCTCCTCCTGGGATTTTTCTTCATGGCAGCTGCAATCAGCAATAACATCATCAATATTGCCCACTCAAGAGAGAGTGCTGAGGGATTGTCCCTGCGCCGGAAATTGGCTGCAGCACGCAATTATTTCCAGCAGGAACTGGCCAGGAAAAAACCACTGTTAGAGGATTCCTGGTTTCCGTATCTGCTGGCCTTTGGTCTGGGACCCAAGATCGACTCCTGGTTTCGCACATATGGGAGTAAGGTGAGCTATAGCCGCTCCACTGGAAGTACTCTTGGAGGTGGTTCAGGAGCAGGATTTTCTGGCGGAGGGGGAGCGTTTGGCGGCGGTGGAGCCAGTGGTTCCTGGAGTATGGCTGTGGGATCACTTACTGCAAGTGGTGGTGGCTCATCTTCCGGTGGCGGTGGTGGTGGCAGCTCTGGTGGCGGTGGCGGAGGAGGCTGGTAAACAATGATCAGGCAATGGGCATGGATTACGGTTTTCTGGATTGTTCTTTTCTGGTCAGGCATCCAGCCAAAGGATTACCTTACCTGGTTGCTTGAGGTGTTTCCTGCCATGGTCGGGTTCGTGGTGTTGCTATGGACCAGGCGCAGCTTTCCACTCACCCCTCTCGTCTATATCTTGATTCTGATCCACTGTGTCATCCTTATGGTTGGGGGGCATTACACCTATGCCGAGGTACCGGCAGGTGCCTGGGTCAGCGACCTGTTTGGCTGGCCAAGGAATAATTACGATAAACTCGGTCACCTGGCACAGGGTTTTATCCCGGCCATGATTGCCCGTGAGATTCTCATCCGTAAACAGGTGGTGGCAGGCAGATGGTGGCGTGATTTTTTTATCTGTTGTTTCTGTCTGGCCTTTTCTGCCTTTTACGAGTTGATAGAGTGGTGGGTCGTACTGCTGAGCGGCAGTGATGCCGTGGCCTTTCTTGCTACCCAGGGGTATCAGTGGGATACCCAGTCGGACATGCTCATTGCACTGCTCGGAGCCCCGTTGGCCCTGATTATGCTCAGCCGTCTGCATGACAGGCAGTTGAAGGATCTAGTGATTCGGGAATAATAGGAGGATGGAACGAGGGTTGGCAGTTTGCCTGATGGCCTGTAATTGTTCAGGAGATCAGGCAAAAGGCTGAAGACAGAAGGGAAAGATTTTATCTTCAGCCTTCCGTCTCCAGTCTCTTTACCTGAATCGTGAGGAACAGTTGTCTTTTCATGCAAAGGGAAGATCTGACCTATTTGTTATTGCCTTTGCCATTATTGCCTTTGCCATTATTGCCTTTCGCTTTGCTGCTGCCGTTGCTGCCGTTGCTGTTGCC
Source organism: uncultured Desulfocapsa sp. (assembly GCA_964409855.1). Taxonomy (GTDB): domain Bacteria; phylum Desulfobacterota; class Desulfobulbia; order Desulfobulbales; family Desulfocapsaceae; genus Desulfocapsa. Next base: position 12,561 of record CAYPEU010000051.1, on the reverse strand, counting down.
ACTGTTACCAGGAGCACCACTGGAGTCGCGTCCGACAGAGCCGTTGCTGTTACCGCCGCTGTTGCCATTGGATCCGCTGGATCCGCCTTTTACATTAGCACTGTTGCTTTTGGTCTGTGCGCCCTTGGCAAGTCCCAGACCTTTGCCGGGGCTGGAGCTTGTGCTGGTACTTAGGCCATGCCCTTTGGCCCATCCTCTTTGGGTGTCTCGGGTGGTGGCTTCAGCAATTTCAGCCTCTCCGTCAAGTTCAAGAGCGTCTCCGGAAAACTTATTTTTATATTGTTTTGCATGGCCAAGTCCTAACAGACCGGGGTGTACACCGAGCTCATGGGCAATTTCTCCCCAACCCATGTCGTCCGCACGCATCTCCGCGATATCTGCACTCAATACACCGGTAAATTCGGCAACGGCATCGGCGTAGGCTTTTTCAGCATTATCCAGCGCCGCTTGAGCAGTAGCTATGTCGTCCGCCAACGCGTCCTCTTGAGCAGCAGTCAGGCCCTCTTGAGCAGTCAGGGCTTTTGTCAGATCAGCTAGGGCATCCTTGGCATCATCGACATCCTGTTGGGCATCAGCCGTGGCCTCATTGGGGGCTGCAGCAGCAGCAATAGCCAGATTTTCAGCATGGGCTACCTGGGCAGGATTGCTGAATGTGGGGCTTTCACCACCCATCTCTGCGTCACCAGTGACTGCATCATCACCAGTATCGCCGATATCGCCAGTATCGCCAGTATCGCCGGTATCACCAGTATCGCCGATATCGCCAGTATCGCCAGTATCGCCGGTATCACCAGTATCGCCGGTATCACCAGTATCGCCGGTATCACCAGTATCGCCGGTATCACCAGTATCGCCGATATCGCCAGTATCACCAGTATCACCAGTATCACCAGTATCGCCGGTATCACCAGTATCACCAGTATCACCAGTATCACCAGTGTCGCCGGTATCGCCAGCGCCTATCTGGCTGCTCCCATCCCCAGCACCAGCACCAGCAGCACAGAATGCGGTTTGTCCCTGTGCCAAAATTAACAAGCTGATTACCGCAAGATAAAGAAAAAATTTGTTCATATCCGTCTCTCCTTCTCTGTACCCATCTTGTTGCTGCCAAAGAGTAGAATCCCCTTTGCAAGCTGATAGGTGTTTGTATTCGGGGTTAAGATCTCAGGTTCGCCGAACCAGCTTAACCGGATTCGGGGGTATGCCTCTTTGCCTGTAGCGGCAAGAAGCAGTTTTTTCAGTTCCTGGGCCTGGGATTTTGCCAGTGCTAAGTTTTTCTCTTGAAATGTGACAATGTTCAAGTCAAGGTTCGGGTTTTTCAGGAGCAGAAGAGCAAGGGTTTTGATCTCTTGCTCTCTCTCATCGGGGGTATTGCCCTCTCCAAGGAGGGCTTGCTGGGAAAGAACAATTTTTCGGACACCCATCTGGTAGGAGCGGAAGCTGAAATTACCCAAGTTGTTGAGATGGGAAACAGCGCGTAAGGCCCATTTCCCAGAACGATGGTGGGTGAGGTAGAGTTGCCAGGCCTGTATTTCTTTGTCCCGTTGGCCCTTTTTCTTGTATATCAGGCCTCTGTTATACAGTGCCGTAGCTTGCTGCGGGTTGAGAACCAGCACGGTGTCATACTGGGCCAGGGCAGCATCCAGTTCTCCGGAATCCAGGAAATTATGACCCAGGTTGAGAAGGAGAGGGAGGGAGTCGATGGCATGCGTCAATCCTCTCTGATAGCTGGCACGTTCCAACTGCAGATTGTTCGTGGCCTGGTAGGCCAATCCTTCGTAATAGGCGTATTCTGGATTTTCCGGCGCAAGCCTGCCCGCCTCCCGGAGGTGGGTTAATGCCTGTTCCTTCTGTCCTGCTACCAGTAAGTGACGACCTTGAAGAAAGAGTGTTTGGCTGTCCTGGCCTGTTTCAACAGACAGATTGTCTATTTTTCCGGCCTGTTGCAGGAAGGGTGTGTTGTGGGTGTTTACTGTCAGGCCAAGCCAGAAGGCAAGTCCAAGGGCTGCAAATCCGCCGGCCAGACGGGTGGGGTGCAGAGTGAGAGTTCTGGGAGCCGAGAAAAATTGTGTGATTCGTTGGACCAGAGTGGGGGACTGCTCTTCTATCCGGCGCATTATGTTATGACTCAGAGAGAGTGGGGCCTGCTCTTGGGGAAGTTTACGCAGCAGTTCCTTGAGGTCATCCGTCCCATGGTGCTGATTGTTTTTTTCAGACATTTATTCAACTCCCAGTTTCTTCTGAAGCTCTGCCAGAGATCTGTGCAGCCGCATTTTGACACCACTTGCAGAGAGGCTGAAGATTTCTGTTAGTTCAGTGATGGAATGTTCATAATGATATCTGAGCACAAGTAATTCACGTTTTTCCAGGGGAAGAGTTGCCATTGCCTGCGATAGCCGGTCCAGCTTTTCCTGCTCCTCCACCTGTTCAACAGGAGATTTTTGTTCCTTCTCGGCTATTTCCTGCTCGGGGAGAAGGGATGTCTTTTGCACTTGTCGGTTCTGTTTTCTCAGCCAATCCCGGGCATGGTTCATGGACAGGGCATAGAGCCAGGAAAAGAAGCTGCGTGTCTTTTGAAAACGGTTCAGCTTTTCAAAGGTCTTGCAAAATACATCCTGGGTCAGATCTGCAGCATCTTCAGGCGACCCGCTGCAACGATACATCAGGTTGTAGATCTGATTCTGGTAACGGCAGACGAGTATTTCATATGCCTGAGTATCCCCTTGCAGTACCTGGCTGATTATCATTTCGTCTGATTGCTCCATGAAAAGTTATTTTATCCTTTATTGAGATATACGATGAAGCAGGGAAATGGTCACAGAAAAAGAAAAAAATTTATTGAGCCTTAACAATCTTGTTTGCTGCCGTGAAAATGAAAGGGAATGGAATGGGTCTGTTGTTTTGTGGAATTTGTTGCCAATCGTTGATTTGTGAGAGGAGGTTTTCAGGTCCTGCTTATAAAGAAGGATACAGACTCATCAACTGACAGTTTTTTCCCCTGTATGGTGACCTTCTCGGATTGAGAAAACCAGCTGACACCAATATCTTTTTTTGTGATACCGGGAATTTTGTTCAGCAGGTGTTTTTTGATGGCAAGACCCTTCTTTTTGGCCAGCGCTTTATTGTTTTTCTGATAAACCACCACCTGCAGAGTTCCTTTGTTCATGTTCTTGAAAATTGTACCGACCAGATTTAATGATGCATCGGAGCCCGATTCAATATCAATTGTAAACGGTTGAAAGGCGATCTTTTCAATGGTTACGGTCCTGGAACCCAGGCGATAATTGCGATAGGAAAAATCGTGTAACTTGTTCAAGTGATTAACCGCCCGACGGGCCATGCCACCTGAGGGGTAGCGAGCCAGATACTCCAGCCAGGCCTGTTTTTCTTCCGTTGTTCTGCCCAGTTTGGAAAGGATGAGCGCACGGTTGTAGAGCCCTGACGGGCTGTCCGGCCAGATCTTCAACGCCTTGTTGTAGCTCTCCAATGCAGCTGAGTATTGCTTGGCCAGCAGTTGATTGTGACCATAATAGAGCAGGGCCTGCAGATGCTTCTTTTCCAGGCGTAAGGCTTTTTTGTATCGCTCTCTTTCTTGTTTTCTCTGGTTTATGCTGCCATGGGCGACACCGGTCCAGAAATGATAATCAGCGTTGTCGGGTTCGAGTTTACTGGCCTTTTGCAGATAGAGTAACCCCTTTTTGTTTTTGTTATTTGCCAGGAGCATGCGACCGTAAAAGTAATTATTCAAGGCACTGTCCGGATGTTCTTTTACGGCCTGTTGAAATTGTTTTTCACCTGCCTGATAGTGTTGACCGCTGAGATAATAGTCTCCCTGCACAGTTGCTTTAACGGCAGTGCCGAAATCCTCGAGGCTCGTGCCGATATCCTCGAGGCTGAGTGGAGCTGTCTGCACACAGCCGGATAGGGAAAAGGTAATTATGAGAAAAGAAAGTATGAAAATCCTGTTCATTGTCATCGATTGGCTAGAGATTATCGAGTTTTTCTGATCAAAAGAAACTGCTGCTGACCAGTGCTGCAACCGACTGCGCATGAAGGTGAAGGCAGGTATTCATCTTGGAAAAGGTCTGCCTTCCATCACTTTCCTGCCAGCTTTTTCTGTGCGCAATCAGGTTCCCTGTTACTCAATACGTATAGTCGGATTTATTTTTATTGTTAGGTTTTTCCTCAAAGGGCGATGATTTTTTTCCTTGTCCAGCGGGGCTGCACTTTTTATGGCAATCGGTATTTGATAGCATTTAATTTCATCTTTTCCCTGGCACAGGTCAGGGGATCCAGGCCAAATTTGTCTGCCAGCATGGTGAGGTAGATCATCACATCACCCACCTCTTCCGCGATGTGGCTTCGCGTTGCCTCATCCACTTCCAGGCTTTTGTCGCCTTCCATCCACTGAAAGATCTCGGTAAGTTCTGCTGTTTCAACACTCAGGGCCATGGCCAGGTTTTTAGGGGTGTGATAGCGCTGCCACTCTCTTTCATCTGCAAATGCGCGAAGTGCGTTTTTCAGTTTTTCCATGGGCCTTACCCTTTCTGTTGGTATTTCTTCTCGGATTCTGGTAATTTTCTTTGTTTTATGTAACACAAGGTACCATTGCAGCGGCAAATCGCAACGCTCTTCTTCTACCCACAGAGAAACGAATGAAAAAACTACTCAGCGCATGTCTGGCAGCTGTTCTGGCCCTTGGCCTTTCTTTTGCTGCTCCTTCTTCAGCCAATTCTGATGCGCCGCAGGAGATTGATTCCTCCCGCAACAAGCTTATCGGCTACATGCTTGGCAAACAGTTGCCGGTCATGCATTTCAGTGATAAGGAGATGGATGATGATCTGGCCTTTGCCGCTTTTTACCTCTATATCAAACAGCTGGACTTCCAGAAGCGGTTTCTTCTCCAGGAGGATGTGAATAAGCTGTCAGTCATTGCCCCTGCCATTGATAACAATCTGCTGAAGGGAATGATTATTCTGCCGGACCTGGGATATGAGTTCCTGGCCAGACGGATTGCCGAGGTGGAAAAAATGACCGGCGAGCTTTTGGCCGCAGGCTTTGATTACAACCGGGAGGAGAGTTACGAGACCGATCCGGACAAACTGAAGTATGCCGTAACCCTGAAAGATCTTCAGGAACGCTGGCGTAAGATCCTTAAAGGACAGATAATTTCCCGTTATCTTGATCTTGTGGAAGATCAGAAAGAGGAGAAGGAGAAAAAGAAGGACAAGGAGTTGTGGGCAGAGGCTGAGGAAAAGGTGGGAAAGCGTAACAAAAACTTCTTCCACCGTATGCATCAGGAGACCTTGCAGGATCATTATGATCGCTATTTCAATGCCATCACCCGGGCCTTTGATCCCCATACCAATTACATGCCTCCTGCCAATAAAGAGGATTTTGACATCCACATGCGGGGCAGCCTTGAAGGGATCGGCGCCCTGCTCCGGGAAGAAGACGGGTATATCAAGGTAGTTAATATCATTCCCGGTTCTGCCTCAGCCAGGCAGGGCAGGCTGCATGCAGAGGATATCATACTTGAAGTGGCCCAGGGCGATGAAGATCCAGTGGAGATCACCGACATGCGGCTGCGTGATGCGGTTCGCCTCATCCGTGGTCCCAAAGGCTCTGAAGTGCGTCTGACTGTAAAAAAGCCGGATGGAAGCAAGGTAATCATCCCTATCATTCGCGATGTGGTACAGATCGAAGAGACCTTTGTCAAATCCACCCTGCTGGAGGGGCCCGAAGGGAAAAAAATCGGTTATCTTATGATCCCCAGCTTCTATCGGGACTTTGAGAAGACGCGCAACGGTTCTGATGCCAGAAACTCCACCGACGACACCAGGAAGGCAGTGGAGGAACTGAAAAAAGAAGGGGTATCCGCTTTGATCCTGGATCTGCGTAATAACGGCGGCGGTTCCCTCATGGATGCCGTGGATACTGCCGGCCTGTTTTTGGAGGTTGGACCAGTGGTGCAGGTCAAAAACAGCTACGGCTCCAAACGGGTGCTCAGCGATGAGGATCCTGTCATAGCCTGGGAGGGGCCGCTTCTGGTCCTGGTGAACCAGTTCTCTGCCTCAGCCTCCGAGATCGTGGCGGCTGCGCTTCAGGATTACGGCCGGGCCGTGGTCGTGGGCGGAGCCCATACCCATGGAAAAGGGACAGTGCAGACCCTGATTGACATGAATGACAATATTCCGCTTCTGCACCTGAAAAAATATGAGGACCTCGGGGCATTGAAGGTGACAATCCAGAAGTTCTACCGGGTCAACGGCGGTTCCACCCAGTATAAGGGGGTGGAGCCTGATATTGTCCTTCCCAGTCTTTTCCAGCATCTGGAATCCGGTGAACAGTATCTGGACAACTCCCTTCCCTGGGATCAGGTTGAGCCCGTGCCTTTCACCAGATATGGCACCACGCCAGTGGATCTTGAAGCCTTACGGGTTAAAAGTAGTCAACGGCTGGCAAAAGATGAGGGGCTGCAGGTTATTGCCGACGAGGCGGAAAAGGCCTCTGAGCGGTCCAAGAAAACGGCCATGTCGCTGAAATTGAGTGAGATGAAGGCCCAGCGGGAAGAGGCCAGGGCGGCCCGTGATAAGATCGGGGCCCACTACCGCAGGTTTCGTGCAGAGCAGGGTACGGACAGGGGAGAAGAGCCAGGTCCTGGCCCGGAAGAGGAGCAGGATAAAGAGAAGTGGAAAGAAGAAATCAAGGAAGATCCCTATGTCAATGAGTCCATCCGTATTCTTGGCAACATACTATAAAGAGAGACTGAAGGGGGAAGACTGGAGACAATAAAAAGCAATTGTGGTTTTGCTGAGATATTTGATGAAAAAACGTCTCCCGGTCTTTTCCCCTGTACCCTTCCACCCTCAGCCTAAAAAAAACCTTGCCCATCAATTTTAAAATTCTCTTGATTAACAATTGAAAAAGTGCTAAATCTCGGTCCCTATGAATGGTCATTCATTCACTATGGATTGAAAAGAAGGAGGGGATTCCATGGGGCTTGATGAAGCTTTCCGTAATTACGGAGACAAGATTGTTGACCGCTGGGTCGACTATACCTTGTCAACCTATAAGGCATCAAAATTTTTCAGGAAGGAAAACGATAAGTTTGCCAATCCCGTGGGGGGGAATACCCGCGAGGCATTGAAAAAACTCTTCAAACTCCTGGCAAAAAATGCCGATCCCAAAGAGTTTGTCGCACCACTTGATCAGATCATGCGTATCCGCTCCATTCAGGAGTTCAGTGCATCTGAGGCAGTGGCACCGATTCACGCCGTCAAACACATCACCCGCGAGATCCTAGCCAAGGACAAGGAGCGCAAGTACCTCATTGCTGAACTCTACGATTTTGAGTTTGCTGTGGATATGGCCGTCCTTGCTGCCTTTGACCTGTACATGCAATGCCGGGAGCGTTTGTACAAGGTGAGAATTCAAGAAATAAAATCCGGCACCATAATTCTTACTGACAGCAAGTGTCCATCGAACTTGCTGGATAAAGATACAGATGATCTTGTGAAGGTTGAGATATAACTTCACGGATTATCATTGGTTATTAACAGGCTACTGTGCCGGAGCAGGGGAATTCGTCCGGGCGGCTGCCAACACTGTTCAATTTGAAGCGAGGTAAGAAGAAATGAAGTATACCTTCTCATTCCTGGCAGTCATTGCACTGGTTTTGATTGCATGGCTGGGATCCCAGATACCGGGTATGCAGTACCTTTTTGGTGTTGCCATTCCCTATCTGGCAATCATGATCTTCCTGGGTGGCTTTGTCTACAGGGTCGTGCAATGGGCCAAGTCGCCTGTTCCATTTTCTATCCCAACCACCTGTGGTCAGGGTACGTCACTGGATTTTATCAAGCAGGATAAACTTGACTGCCCCACCAAGACATCAGAAGTTGTCGCCAGGATGTTCCTGGAAATTTTCACATTCAGATCCCTTTTCCGGAATACCAAATCCGAACTGCACGAGGGACCGAAAATCACCTATGAGTCCTCCAAGTGGCTCTGGCTTTTTGCCCTGATTTTTCATTATTCATTCCTGGTAGTGGTCATCAGGCATATGCGTCTTTTCCTGGATCCTGTCCCTGCCTGGCTGCAGTTCCTGGATTTCATGGATGCCGGTGCTGCCCTGCAGATTGGAGCTCCGCTGCTCTATGCCTCTGACGTGGTTCTGGTCCTCGGTGTGGTCCTCCTCTTTTCCAGGCGCTTGATCAATCGTCAAGTACGCTATATCTCACTAGCCAATGACTACTTCCCGCTCTTCCTCATCTTTGCCATTGCCACCACCGGTATCCTGATGCGTTATTTTCTGCGCACCAATATCGATATAATCTCCATCAAGGAGTTGCTGGTCGGTCTGGTCACCTTTTCACCGGTTATCGGCACTGAAATTGGATCCATTTTTTATATCCATATCTTTCTGGTCAGCACCCTGCTTATCTACTTCCCCTACAGTAAACTGATGCATATGGGTGGTGTCTTTATGAGTCCCACCAGGAATATGAAGAATGACAGCCGCGCCAAACGGCATATCAACCCCTGGAATGATCCTGCAATCAAACCTCACTCCTATGCCGGATACGAGGATGAGTTCAGAGAGTTCATGGTTGATGCTGGCATTCCTGTTGAGAAGGAGTTGCCTCCTAAGAAGGACGAGGAATAACAGGATTGTTGATCCAAATTATATAAGGATAAAGAATAATGGCACTTGCAAAATTAGAACAACTATCAAAAAGCGTAGTGCAGGGACCGTCCTTGGCAACAGGAGCACAACCCACCAAGGACTGGATGGAGACCCCGGCTATATTTAAAGAGGGGAACTTTGCCTACCCTGCCAAAGTAGAAAAGGTCGAATATCTGAACAGTCAGGCCGGGCTCGAATTTCCCAATGCCCGTGAGTGGAATCCGGATGAGGATGACTGGAAGCTCCCTGAAGGCTGGGAAAAGATTATTATGGACGGCCTCAAAGAGCGTCTTGATAAATTCAGATCTCTGAAAATCTTCATGGACTGCTGTGTACGTTGCGGCGCCTGTGCAGATAAATGTCACTTTTTCCTCGGAACCGGTGATCCCAAAAATATGCCGGTCCTACGTGCAGAACTGCTTCGCTCCATCTACCGCAACGATTTTACTCTGGCAGGTAAGCTGTTCGGCAAAATGGCCGGTGGTCGGGAAATGACCGTTGGCGTGTTGAAGGAGTGGTTCATGTACTCCTACCAGTGTACAGAGTGCAGGCGTTGCTCAGTCTTCTGTCCCTACGGGATCGATACTGCCGAAGTGACCATGATGCTCCGTGAGCTGCTGCACCTGGTGGGTGTGGGAATCAACTGGATTCTGGAGCCTGCTTCCAACTCAAACCGTACCGGTAACCACATGGGGCTGCAGCCCCACACCTTTAAGGACAACGTTGACTTCCTGGCGGAAGACGTGGAAAGCCTCACTGGTGTGAAGATCAATCACAGCTTCAACCGCAAGGGTGCTGAGATCCTCTTCATCACCCCATCTGCCGATGTCTTTGCCGAACCCGGCCTTTACACTGCCATGGGCTACCTGGCCCTGTTCGAGCAGATTGGCCTGGATTACACCTGGTCCACCTATGCCTCTGAGGGTGGTAACTTCGGACTCTTCACCTCAAATGAGCTGATGAAGAAACTGAACGCCAAGATGTATGCCGAGGCCAAGCGCTTGGGTGTCAAATACATCATCGGCGGTGAGTGCGGCCATATGTGGCGTGTGGTGCACCAGTACATGGACACCATGAACGGCCCTGCTGATTTTATGGAGGTTCCAAAGTCTCCAATCACGGGAACGGTCTTTAACAATGCCGCATCGACCAAGATGGTTCATATCAGTGAGTTCGTCGCAGATCTTATCAAGCATGATAAGATCAAACTCGATCCAAGCAGAAATGCCAATGTGATGCCCACCTACCATGACTCCTGCAACCCGGCTCGCGCCATGGGACTCATGGATGAGCCGCGTTACATCCTGGATCACGTGGTACCCAAGTGGGTGGAGATGCCGGAGAACACGATCCGCGAGCAGACCTTCTGCTGCGGTTCAGGAACCGGACTCAACACAGACGAGATCATGGAACTGAGGATGCGTTCCGGCCTGCCGCGCGCCAATGCAGTGAAACATGTCATCGATAAGCACGATGTCAACATGCTCTCCTGTGTCTGTGCCATTGACCGGGCAACCCTTACTTCACTGATGGATTACTGGAATCCCGGCTGTGGCGTCTGCGGTCTTTCCGAGCTTGTCGGAAATGCGCTGGTAATGGATAACGAGAAACGAGCCATGGGCTATGACGCTGAAGGAAACGAGTCTGAGCTTCCTGATGGCTTCAGGACCATGGTCTAAACCGGACCGGAACGGAGGAATAACTCAATGTATAACAAAGGAACAATCATACCGGGACTGATCATCTTCGTCCTCTTTGTGACTTTTCCAATCTGGTTCAACGGGTTGACAACGGCAGGCGATCTGCCCAAACCCGAGTTGCCGCCAGGTGGAGAAAAACAGTGTGTAATGCCTGCTGATTATATGCGGGCCAATCATATGGTTCTGCTTAACGAATGGCGCGATAACGTCCTGCGTGACGGCAATCGTGAGATTCTTGAGATTGACGGCAAGAAATATCCCAAAGGTTTGCAGATGGCATGTATGGAATGCCATTCACAAAAGGAGAAATTCTGCGATAGCTGCCACACCTATGCAGCAGTAGACCCCTATTGTTGGGACTGTCACCTGACCCCCAACGAGGCAGCATCGAAGGAGGCGATTCACTAATGGATAAGCAAAGAAGAAAATTCCTGAAAATTGCAGGTGCATCAGCCCTTGCCGGAATCGCAGCACCGACAGTAGTCAAGCTGACATCGTCTACGGCAATTGCAGCAGGCGGTGGAGGACATGCCGCACCAGCACATGGTAGCAAGAATGATGGTCATGGTGAGGAAGCCCCTCAGGGTGTCCGCCTGGGCATGGTCATTGATATGCGAAAAATGGCTGAAAAAGAGGGACAGCTCGATGATGCCATCCGAGCCTGTATTGAAGCCCACAATGTACCTGAATTTCCAGATAAAAAGAATGAGATCAAATGGATCTGGAAGGCCCCGTTTGAAAGTGTTTTCACAGATAAAACTGTCTACCACTCTTCCAAGAAGATAACGGAGAATCCATCGGTGGCGCTCTGCAACCATTGTGACGATCCACCATGTGTCCGTGCTTGTCCCACCAAGGCGACCTTTAAATTGCAGAAGAACGGTGTTGTGGCCATGGACTACCATCGCTGCATCGGCTGCCGTTTCTGTATGGCTGCCTGCCCATATGGTGCCAGGTCCTTTAACTGGCAGGATCCGCGGCCATATATCAAAAAGTACAAACCGGAATTTCCCTCACGCATGAAGGGTGTTGTCGAAAAATGCAACTTCTGCAGCGAGCGCCTTGCCCTTGGGAAGGAGCCAGCCTGTGTTGAAGCCTGCAAAGGAACAGGTGCCATGGTCTTTGGTGATTTGAACGATCCCAAGTCTGAGATTCGTGCTGTACTTGATAAAGAATTTACTATCCAGAGAAAGCCCTCTCTGGGTACTAAACCATCAGTCTTTTACATAGTGTGAGGTAGTCATGATTGAAAAAACACTCAAAGGCAAATCAGCGTATTGGATCTGGCTTGCATTTTTAGGCATGTTCATGGCTATTGGTGCTGCCTGTTATGTCAGGCAGTACAACTTCGGTCTTGCAATGACCGGTATGAGCCGTGACGTTTCCTGGGGACTCTATATCTCCCAGTTCACTTTTCTGGTCGGCGTGGCCGCTGGAGGCGTGATGCTGGTACTTCCCTATTACATCCATAACTACAAGGTATTCGGAAGGATAACCATCCTTGGAGAGTTCCTGGCCATTGCCGCCATCGTCATGTGTCTGCTCTTTATCATGGCGGATCTCGGACAGCCCATGCGGGCATTGAACGTGATCCTGCATCCCACCCCCAACTCCATGCTGTTCTACGACATGATCGTGTTGAACGGCTACCTCTTCCTCAATATTCTCTGCGGCTGGTTTATCCTCACTGCCGAGCGGAAGCAGGTAAAACCGGCTAAGTGGATCTATTTCTTTGTCTACCTTTCCATCCCCTTTGCGGTTTCTATCCATACCGTAACCGCTATGCTCTACTGCGGTCTGCCGGGACGGCATTTCTGGCTTTCCGCCATCATCGCACCCCGCTTTCTGGCCTCAGCCTTTGCCGCCGGACCCTCTCTTATCGTCCTGGCCTGTCTGATCCTCAAGCGTGTTGCTAATTTTGATGCAGGAAGGGAGGCAATGAACAAACTGGTGACCATTATCCTCTATGCCGCCATTGTCAACATGTTCTTTGTCGGGCTGGAGTTCTTTGTCGGATATTATTCCAATATCCCCGGCCATAAGCACACCCTTGAGTACCTGTTCTTCGGCCTTGAGCACCATGGACATGTCTATAACAATCTGGTTCCCTTTATGTGGGCCTTTGTTATTCTCGCTTTTGGAGCCATAGGGCTTCTTGCCAGCCCGCTGGTC
>CAYPEU010000050.1:19032-21715 GCA_964409855.1 uncultured Desulfocapsa sp. | reverse complement strand
GAGCGCTTCTCTCTTTAACTGTTGGAAACGCTCCGGCCGTATATAGCTGACCACCTGAGAGTGATTTTTTCCCGGACTGAGATATTGCCCCAGAGTCAAGATCCTGCAGCCGATTCCTGCAAGGTCTTTCATGACCACCTTGATTTCCTCCCTGGATTCCCCCATCCCCAGCATCAGCCCTGATTTTGTCAGCATGCTGCTGCCAAAGGTCCCTGCCTCTGCCAGGAGATCCAGGCTTTGCCTGTAATGCGCTCCAGGACGGATCTGCGGATAAAGGCGGGGGACAGTCTCCAGGTTATGGGCTATCACGTCCGGCCTTGCCTGAAGGACAGTGCGGAGTGATTCTCTGTTTCCCATGAAATCCGGAACAAGCACTTCAACGGTGCAGGAGGGTGCAATCGTCCGGATCTCCTGTATGGTCTCAGCAAAGAGGGCTGCCCCGCCATCGGCCAGGTCATCGCGGGTAACCGAGGTGATGACTGCGTGTTTCAATCCCATTTCATGAACCGCCTGGGCAACCCGCAGCGGTTCTTCCCTGTCAGGCGAAGCTGGTCGTCCTGTCTGCACAGCGCAAAATCGACAGTTACGGGTACAGACTTCTCCCAGGATGATAAAAGTGGCGGTCCCCTTTGACCAGCACTCGCAGATGTTGGGACATCTTGCCTTGTCGCAGACGGTGTTGAGATTTTTTTCCCGTATCAGCTTGCGGAGCCTTTGATAGGTGCTGCCATGGGAAAGTGTCACCCGGAGCCAATCTGGTTTTTTCATTTCAGGCCTCCCACGCACGCGCATGGATCGACATTGAAGACTTGCTGAAAGGCCTGTTCTACCTTGTCCATAACCTGCTCCATTGCAAGGTGATGTCCGAGGAGACGGGAGAGTGAGGTCACGGTCTTTCCCTGGATTCCACATGGTATGATCTTGTCAAAGTAGGAAAGATCTGGATGAACGTTGAGGGCAAAACCATGGTGGGTCACCTGATTGGCGTCCACCCTTATACCGATTGCAGCAACTTTTTCTCCTGCCACCCAGACACCTGTGTGAAAACCATGGCCGGAAGGTTTTTTGAGCCTTGTGCCTGTAATCCCCCAACAGGCAAGGGTGCTGATAAGCATTTCTTCCAGTCTTCGTATATAGAGAACCGCCTCCCTCGGGCCTTTTGCAAGTTGCATGACCGGGTATCCGATCAGTTGCCCGGGACCGTGAAAGGTCACGTCGCCACCGCGGTCCACGTTGTGGACAGCAATATTGTTCTCTTTGATCCACTGCCTGGAGGCCAGGAAATTATTTTTATCACCCGTATAGCCCAGGGTATAGGTGGGAGGATGTTCCAGCAACAGCAGGGTATCCGGCGATTGCTTTGCACTGCGAAATCCGGCAAGTTGTTGCTGCAATGCACGTGCGGCCTGGTATTTGACGATTCCAAGCCGCTTAAAGCAACAGGGGCCAGGGGCCATGCTATGGAGAGCTTGAGCTGATAGGGTTTTCATCCTTTTTCCAGTGAACGACTCTCACTCATTTATGAACAGGCACGGGTCAACGGTTTTGCGGGCTTAACTGTTGAAAAAATGGGTTGCCCTGCCAAGAAAGATTTCTGCTGCCTCTGCCTCGGTCTCGGAGAGCGTGGGGTGGGGATGAATGGAGAGGGCTATGTCCTCTGCCAGAGCGCCCATCTCAATGGCCAGCACGCTCTCTGCAATCAATCCTTCTGCATGACGTCCGACTATCCCGGCCCCGAGGATGCGCCCTGTTTCAGGTTCCAGGATGAGCTTGGTCAGTCCCTCCGGGCTTGCCATGGTTGCAGCGCGTCCTGATGCGCTCCAAGGGAAGCGGCTTATCTTCACATCGATATGCTGCTGGCGGGCTTCCTCTTCAGTAAGGCCGCACCAGGCCACCTGCGGATCAGTATAAACCACTGCCGGGATAGCCCTGGCATCAAAGGCGGAAGGCAGGCCGCTGATCACTTCGGCTGCGACCTTGCCCTGGCGGATGGCACGGTGGGCGAGCATGGGGCCTGGTGTGACATCACCAACCGCATAGATATTGGCAACCGTGGTCTGCTGTTTTTCATTCACTGCAAGAAATCCTTTTTCGTCTCTCCTGACACCTGCCTTTTCAAGGCCAAGATCAGTACTATTTGGCCCCCTGCCCACTGCGATCAGAACCTTGTCAAATCGCTGCTCTATTTCCTTCCCCTCCTGGGTGGTGAGCAGGACATCGACACCACCTTCCCTTTCCTGCATCGATGTTATTGCAGTTTGCTGGTAAATCTCTGCACACAACTCCTTCATTCTTCTCTCCAGGGGACGGACCAGATCCCGGTCCACCTTGCGGAGCAGCTTACTGCGCACGGCAATGGAGACGCGGCTTCCCAGGGCAGCATAGACCTGCCCCAGTTCAAGACCGATATACCCACCGCCGATCACCAAAAGAGATTCAGGGATCTCCTTCAGTTCGAGGGCAGCGGAAGAGTCTATGATGTTGCCGCCTGGCTTAATCTGCACATCTGGGGAAATCACCGGAGAGGAGCCAGTGGCAATTATGACATTTTTAAATTGTATATGGGCCACATCAGCGCCAAGAAGTCTCACCGTGTCGGGACTCTCAAACAGTGCCTGGGCTTTAATCCACTGGATATCACGTTTGCGACTCAGGCTTGTCACCCCCCTGGCCAGTTTTGCGG
>CAYPEU010000050.1:0-19022 GCA_964409855.1 uncultured Desulfocapsa sp. | reverse complement strand
GGTAATGCCCTCTTTCCAGGCTCTGATACCTTTGATATCGATTTCGGGATGCTCAAAAAAGACGCCCATACTCCTGGCCCGCGCGGCATCGTAGATCAGTTCTGAGAGAAAAAGCAGGGCCTTGGACGGCATGCAGCCTTCAAAGAGACAGACGCCTCCCGGCTGCTCCCGTGTATCCACCATGGTCACATCAAGGCCCAGGTCTGCGGCCCTGAATGCGGCCGCATAGCCACCCGGACCTGCGCCAATGACCAGCAGGTCTGTACGTTGTGTTATTTCTCCAACAACCATGGCTATTCCTCTTCCTGAAAGAGCAGGGCCACTGGATCTTCAAGGACCTCCTTGACAAGATTGAGGAAGAGGGCCGCCTGGGCACCATCAGTAACCCGATGATCAAAGGACACAACCAGGGGAATAAGCAGTCGCGGAACAATGGTACGGGTTTCGTCGTCTTCAACCACCACAGCTTTCCAGCGTGCCTGGCCCAGACCCAGGATGGCGGTTTCGGGATAATTTATAATCGGGGTAAAGGTAGTGCCGCCAACAGCCCCGATGTTGGTCACCGTAAAGGTTCCACCCCGGACCTGATCGAGGGTCAGTTTTGCCTCGCGTGCCTGGCGACTAAGCTCCGGAAGTTCGATGGACAGCTCGACCAGGGATTTTTTATCGACATCATTGATCACCGGAACAATCAGGCCGCGCTCCGTATCAGTGGCCACACCAAGATTATAATAATGGTTGAGGATTATTTCCTGGCGTTCAAGGTCAAGCCTGGCATTAAAGAAAGGGTAGGCCTTCAGGGCTGTGACCGCAGCCTTGAGAGCAAAGGTGGTCAGGGTTAAAGCGCCGCCATGCTCCGCAACCTGTTTTTTATACTTTCCCCGCTCTGTTTCCAGGTAGGTAATATCGGCTTCATCCATGTGGCTGACATGGGGGATCTGCTCCCAGGAAAGCGCCATCTGTCTCGCTATGGCACGACGTACCGAACGCAGCGGAACCCGCTCCTCACGACCCACCTTTTTTGCCGGCTGTTCAATCTTTTTCGGGTGCTCAGCAAAGCTACGGATGTCTTCGGAACTCACCCGCCCACCCGGTCCCGTGCCTTTGACATCAGCAAGATCAACACCCAGTTCCCTGGCGAGGCGCCTGGTTGCCGGTGAAGCCGGCACCACCCTGCCCCTGTTTGCTCCCCCTGTGACAGGCTCTGGAGGTGGCGGTTTCACAGGAGTCTCCTGGAGAGGAAGATCCGGTTTACTGCTTTTTTCTTCTTCCTCGGCAGCCACACCTTCCTGCCCTTCTATGGAAAACTCTATCAGGCTGTCACCCACCTGCACCATATCATGAGCCTTTACATGGATGGCGGTAACAGTGCCGGCAAAAGGAGAGGGAATTTCCACGGCAGCCTTGTCGGTTTCAACAATCAATATGGGCTGGTCTTCGGTGATCGTATCACCAAGGGAGACCTGCACCTCTATGATCTCTCCCTCATGGATGCCTTCGCCAAGATCCGGTAGCTTAAATACGCTCATATGGTCTCTCTTCACAACAAATTGATGAACAAAAAAAAGCATTGCAGAAATTCGTCAGGATCCCAATGTCTCCCGAACAGCCCGCACAATTCGCTTTTTATTTGGCATGTACGCGTTCTCCCGGGAAAAAAGAGGGTAAACGATATCATAGCCTGTTACCCTTTTTACCGGTGCTTCCAGGAAGTAAAAGGCATTTTCCATCAGGCGGGCCATGATCTCCGCCCCTGGACCGAAACTGCGATGGGCCTCATGCACGACAACAGCGTGTCCTGTTTTACGGACCGACTCAGCTATAAGGGTATCATCAAGCGGTGATATGGTCAAAAGGTCAAAGACTTCTGTTTCAATTCCATGCTCAGCCTTGAGGGTCTCTGCCGCCTCAAGTGATGGTGGAATCATTGCTCCATAGGCCACAAGGGTGATATCCCCTCCCTCTCGAACCTTTACAGGGACACCCAAGGGGAGCGTTTCCTCTTTTTCCGGGACCTCTTCCCTGAAGGCACGATACAGTGACTTGGGCTCAAAGAATATGACCGGATCAGGATCACGAATGGCGCTGACCATCAGGGCTCGACTATTTCTCGGCCCTGAGGGGATGACCATTTTCAGACCAGGTGTATGGGCATAATAGACTTCACGGCTCTCCGAATGATGCTCCAAGGCACGCACGCCGCCGCCGTATGGAGCACGCAACACCATCGGCACATGATATCTTCCCTGGGAGCGATGGCGCAGACGTGCTGCATGGGATTCCAGCTGGTGAAAATTGAAATAGATGAAACCGGAAAACTGAATTTCGCACACCGGGCGGAGCCCATAGACAGCCATGCCTATGGCAGCACCAACAATGCCTGATTCGGCAAGCGGTGTGTCAAGAACGCGTTCATCACCAAATGTGTCTATCAGCCCATCGGTTACTCTGAAAACACCTCCATCGACGCCCACATCTTCGCCAAGGAGTATGACCCTGTCATCTTTTTCCATCTCCTGCCCAAGTGCCAGGTTCAAGGCCTGAACCATTGTCATCTTAGCCATGGCTTTCCTCCTCCAGGTCAAGTCTCCACTGGGCAAGCATCTCTTCGCGCTGGCGCTGCAGGAGCGGTGGGAGCTCAGCATACTGATGATCAAACATGTCTTCAGGGGCACCCAGTTCATCCATCAGCTGTTCAGAACGCTCTACCACCCCCTGAATTTCCGCCTTGATTTCTTCTTCATACTGCTGGGTTGTTTCAGGTGAAAGAACTCCTTTGTCTTGGAGATATTTTTGAAAACGGACAATGGGATCACGGGATTTCCACGTCTCCACCTCTTTGTTATCCCGGTATTTTGTCGGGTCATCGGCGGTTGTATGGAGACCCATGCGATAGGTAAGACATTCGATCAAGGTCGGCCCTTCTCCAGAACGGGCTCGCTCCACCGCCTTCCGACTGGCCGAATAGACAGCGAGGATATCGTTGCCATCGACCTGGATGCCAGGAAAACCATAGCCGGCTGCCTTCTGAGCAATAGTTTCGGATCGGGTCTGTTTGGAGAGCGGAGTTGAGATCGCCCACTGGTTGTTCTGGCAGATAAAGACAACCGGCAACTGGAAAACACCGGCAAAATTCATTGCCTCATGAAAATCCCCCTCGGAAGTGGCTCCATCGCCGAAAAAAGTCATGGCCACCTCAGGCTTGCCACGGTATTTCATGGCCATGGCAATGCCGACCGCATGGAGGGTCTGGGAAGATACAGGGACAGCCATGGGCAGGTCGTTGCGATTCTCTTCCACCGCGCCCCCCTCATCATATCCTCCATAATAGAGGATGATATTTTCCATGGCCTTCCCGCGCCAAATTTCAGCCAAGGCTTCGCGAAAAGCCGGTGCCATCCAGTCGGATGGTTCCAGGGCGGCAACAGCACCAAGTTGGGACGCCTCCTGGCCGACCACGGGTGGAAAGGTGCCTATCCTCCCCTGACGCTGAAGATTCAGCATCCGTTCGTCAAAACGCCGTCCCTGAAGCATACTCCTGTAGAGTTTCAATAAAAATTCTTCAGACAACTCGGGTTCGAGTTCTTTATCTACATGGCCTTTCTCATCAAGGATGGACAGAGATTCCGGCTGGTGGGAAAAAAGGATAGGTGTTTTCGGCATGTTCAACTCCTTTGTCTGTCGTTCACTAGAGAAACAGGAATGCAGACATTGCACCGACATAAAGGTGTTGCGTTCTTTAGCTCCTGGCGAGCAGACAACTGCTTACAGGACCTCCTGAGGTCGCTGAAACATATCTCCTTCCAGCTAGCTGGTACGTATAGGCTTTCTTGATGACCGACCGATCAGATCCGCTTATGGGTTGCTCATCGGTCAGTCAACGATTGAGAGTCGTTTACGTCATTTCATAGGGATGTTCGCTCTGGAAATGGCCGGTCAACAACAATCCCCCCTTACTCTTCTATGAAGCCTGTACCGTTACAGGTTGGGCACGTCTGGTCTGGATCACATTGGCAATCATTCCAGTCATCATCGACCTGAGTTCCCCGCCACTCGCTGTCACAGACACAGGTTCCGGGGATTGTTTTTTTACCTGCACATTCAGGACACTCTTTTTTTGTTTTTTTTTCACTCATGATGCACCTCCAATAAGAAAGATGGGGTAAATTACATACAACTAACCAGTGTTGCCTGATAAAACCATTGTACTGTTCGCCCTCGGCGACAACATGCGCACCTGAGGATCTTAGAAGCCGGGCGAAGGTTCACTGTTACTGAATAAGGCGATACGGATAGGCCCGTTTTGTCCATGGACTTGTTGAAAAGTCTCTCTGCAGTTGTTCATACGCCTCTCTCAGTGGTATTGGGTCATTGGTACTCTTAAAGAGACTGACCCCAATCTGAAATATTGTTTCAGGTGCTGCGTCGCTCTCAGGATATTCACTAACAATTTTCTCGTACCGGTTGAGTGCCTCCTTGAAATCGTTTTTATGAAAATACATATTCCCAATGCCCAGCAATATGGATGGAGCCAGCTCTTCAGGGTAACAAAAGCCGATGGTTCGTTGATGTTCAACACCTTCCTGGTCTAGAATGAGTAGAGCAGGTGTCCACTGTACGTTAAAATCCGTGGCCATGGGCTGCTGGTCAAAGGGAAGCTTCAGGGGAACAACGGTCTTATTCAAAAAGTCAATTACAGTTTCTGTTGGATACGTAACTGCATCCATCTGTTGGCAACCAATTCACTGTGGATTGAAAAAATCCAGAAAAATCGGTTTGTTTTCTGCCTTTGAACGGTTCAATGCCTGATCCAACTCTGTTTCCCATTTAATTTTTTCCATAATCGAACCTCCCATTTTGTTTAGAGATAAAAATAACAGTTGTCTCTCCTTTACCTGAATGGGTTGTTGTTACTCTCCTTTAAAAACCAAAAAAATCTTTTCCATTGATGATGAAATTCCACAACATCCTCCAGAGAGTCCATCACTGGCAGACCAAGGGTCTCACCCCGAAATTTTCATAGTAAAACGAAGACATTAGCAGCCAGACACAAAACACAAAGGCCCCTGGAGGAATGTGAAACTTCCTGCAGAGGCCTTTTCAATGTCAGCTGCCAAAGATTGTCATTCATTTCAATTCCCTTGGATGAAAAGGTAAAATGAAAAATCCCGCTTCTGGAATATTATGCCATCTCGACATATTATATTGTAGTGCCAAAGTAGCGTTTTGCAATAGAACTTTTTTTTCCAGCCTCTCATCAAAGGGGTAATGTGGAAAAGAAAGATATCCCTGTTGTACCTCTGATGACAACATGACTTTTGGGGAAAGAGATCAACAAAAGAGTATGCCGGGGGTGCATTTAGGAAAGCACCCACTTGATCATATCACATTGTGGTACTACAGTAGTAAATGAGAGACTACTTTTTTTTCCACTCTCATTGCATACGGATGGCGAGGCTAGTGATCGACTGAGGACAGGCCGACAATGAACTTAAAGGAGGCCAAAAAATGCAGAACAAAATAACTAAGCAGGACATTTCCTCACAAATCAACACAGATACAGAGAGGGTTGCTCCTCAGGCGGCAAATGATGTCGCCAACATTTTGACTGTGGCACTTCAGCCGAAACAGCAGGTCACTGACTATCTCCAGGCCAGGCAACTGGCTGATACCGAAGCGGCAAAGCAGTTGAATGAGTATATGCTGATGTCGTGGTATGATCGAGACCGCAATTTTGAATCCCCTCAAAGCGCCGGCGAGTGCCACGAGGGCTGCCCGACGCCTGGTTATGTCGACTACGGCCTTCACCATGGTGCCGCTCTTCGGGTGGATATCGAAAACGGTCGTTTTGTCTTTTTCTATGCACCGGTGGAGTGGTGACCCTTGAGTTACAATGAACGAGGAGACACAGATAGAGACATTATCCCGGATACTCCATCTTCGCTGCGATGACGGGTTTGACACTGATTGCTCACAGATCATGATGGATCTTTGAGATCAGAAACCTAAAAAAAAATCAGGAGATATTTCCAGTCTGACTTGTTTGGCCATCTTTTTGTACGACTGGACTGAGGGAGTTTGCAACAGAGGTGTCCGGCACGACCAGACGTTTAGCTGAAACAGCAGGAAAGCTTATGACAAACAAGAGGAGGACAGCCATGCATAACAAACAAGAATTATGTAATAAAATTGTAGACTTATACCCGGAAATAGGCCATTGCGAGATCGATATCTTTGTAGATTGGGACGACAATAAAAATGTCTGGGTTGTTGATTTAAAAAAAGACAACCACGAGCTCCAACATTATCTGGAGGAGCCGGATGCTGATGACTGCATGGACAACAAACAATGTGTCTCCCTGGGTCTTGAGATCGCACAACTTGTCAAAAATATTAAGGGAGAACAGTTTTGATCTTCTTCCTGTTGCAGAACAGGAAACCTGCTGATAGCAACAGCGACGACAGGAGCTGAAGTGAAAAGCAGGTAACACGACAGATGTTACGAAGAAATTCTTTGCACATGATTTCTAGTGTAATGCTGACAAGGGGAGGTAACTCTTATGAAGAGACAAAACGAAATGACTGATTCATTTTTGATAGCACACCGTGAATTCATGACAAACCTGGAACATTCACTTGCATTAATTGAAGAGGAAATCAACGAGGCCGCAGAGGTTCAGGAAATATGCACTGGCGAGTGGTGCATTGCCACAGAGGGTACACTTGATGAGTTAGCAAAATTTATTTACTCCATAAGTGAACCTCGCTGGATTCCAGATGAGGATTCAAAAACCCTCTTAAACTTAAGACGTAAGGTCCACGACCTGTACGCAAAATACAAGAGTGTCCGCACCTGATCTGGAGAGGATACACTGACTGGTCGCTGCGTCCGTCGGCTTATCGAGGCAGCTGTCGAGCACCTTCATAGCAATGGTTGATGTGTGCTTAGCGGCCCAACAGCTGCCTCACGAAGGAAATCAACAAGTGAACTGCAAGTTCGTAAAAGTTGAAAAGGGTTCATAACCATATTCTCTATCAACTGTTGCTTACAAGAGAATACAAGTTAAACAACTCTTTCGTTAACAGAGAGGTGCAATATGTCTATTGTAGAATGTGCTGGAAAAAAGATAGAAATTGATGACGACGGGTTTCTTTCTAACCTTGAAGATTGGAATGAAAATGTCGCTCAAGAATTGGCATCGCGGGAAGGTGTTGAGACCTTGTCTCGCGAACAGATAGAAATAATTAATTTTATGCGGAGTTATTATTTAAAATTCAAGGTATTTCCCATCTTGAATCAATTATGCAAAATTGTTCATCAACCGAAAAAATGCGTTAATGAACAATTCATCAATCCTGAAAAGGCCTGGAAGATAGCGGGGCTCCCTAAGCTCAGCGGTATTCATTTTATAAGCATGGATGGCATAAATTATAAAATGGAAGAATGCTGTTAACTGCATGGGAGCGAAAGTAATGGTCATCTTCACCCAGGGATGGCGTCCACGTTTCCCTTTGCGGTTGTGTAAGGGTTGGGTGCTGAACCATCATGTGCAGTGACATGTCTTCCTCCTCTACAAAAGGTGCCGGGAGCAATTCCCTGACACGCTCGATGAGGTACTACAACAAAGGCAAAAAAAAGGTCTGAGTCAGGCAGGTGTCGCCATAGCTGGCTGAACGCCCAAGAGAATTTCTACAAGCACAGGCAAATGGTCTTGCAAACTTTAGCGTTAAAAAAAACTTATTTAAACAAGGGAGATGAAAATCATGAATACCCCTCAACATTGTCCAGGATTTGAAAAATTCAAAAATCTCAGCTCATTTATCTGTAAATGTACTGATTGCGGTGCAGAACAAGAAATATTCTCCGATGAGTTTGACAAAGTACGTTCCTGTAAAAATTGTCATAAGCAAATTGATTTTACCCAATGTGAATTTTATGCAGGAACAGAAGAAAAGCCCCCTGGCTGACAGAGCTTTCCAGGAAACACAGCAGATGATCAAGGGAAGGGCATGAAATCTGCTGAGACAAAAAGCAAATCTGGCCTTTTGGGGCAACAAGAGATCTCTCATCCCGCCAAGAAAGGAAGTACTTGCCATCCTCAGCAACAACTTCAAGGACTTTCACACTGCACTACCTGATCACCACGGCAGGCCGGATCCAGTAAAACTTTGGCGTGGCGACAGGGAGCACTGCAAGAGTTATATCTTGTTATCCTGCACCTGACAGGCAGGAAGCAGAAGCGCACGATTCAATCGCAGCAGGCTTTCTTCTCTTTCCCGCAGAAAAACAAGACATCCCGCACTCCTGCTCTCAAAACCCAGCTCCTCCAGACATCTTGGAGTAAATTCGTAAAACGTGGACTGCTTGAAAAAACGATTCCTCTCATTTTTTGAGTAGCAACCACGGAGTTCCGACGGGAGCTGATGATAGAGCCTGTCCTTCAATTTCCGCTGTTCTTCTCTGCCACTTATTGTCAGACAGGAGGGCAGACTCCGTTGTCCACAGCGCAGCCAGTCATAGGCAAGTAATTCGACAATGAACTCTCTGTCCTCTCTGCCCTGCAGCGATGCAGTGACAATGGTACAAAGCAGTTCCTGGGTGACAGCCAGTTGAAAGAGGTGGTGGTCATGGGAGTGCTCAACAAGCCTGGAGAAAAAGGCGCTGACATCCTCCCTCCTCTTGCGCAGATAGCTCCACAGCGAGGGGAAGTATCTGGTGTTGCAAAACTTCTCCACACACTCGGAAAACCAGTATAAGCGCGACAAACACTCCGAGTCCAGCCACTGATTGGCCAACACTGAGTAGGGCGGCCGCCGGCAAGCCCGGTAATCAAAGAGATCAGCATCACGGCTGATCGCAGTGTCGGGCAGCAGTTTCAGGAGTCCCATCTGGATATAATGGGGGCCCATACCAAAGAGATCGCTAAAGGATTGGAGATAACTCTCTTCCGTCTCATAGGGGAGACCCAGGATCAGGTCTGCATGCAGATGGATACTCCCCAAAGCAGCCAGCCGGGAGACGGTTTCATGGGCAACACGAGGATCGATCCTGCGCTTGATGGCGGCAAGGGTCGGTTCATGGGTGGACTGGATACCGATCTCAAACTGAAAACGGTCCGGTGGTACAGTGGCCAGAAAAGCGAACATCTCCTCAGTGAACCGATCCGGAGCGATCTCGAAATGAAAAAGGGTATCAGCCTCATAGCTCAGAACAAGCTGCCACAGGGCCAAAGCCCGCTCCGGCAGGTCATTAAAGGTCCGGTCAACAAAACGAAGGACCTTTGGCTGGTGTTCCATGATCTGATCGAGCTCCCTGCGTACCTGACCCAACCCCTTACGGACAATTCCACTTTCTGCTGAAGAGAGACAATAGGTACAGGAGAAGGGGCAACCCCTGGAACTTTCATAATAGATGTTCCGATTCTTCAGGTGACTGGTGAAATCCTCTTCCCGATAGGGTGAGACAAAACGTTTTTCAGCCATGTGAAAAAATGAGCCGCCATACAAAGGGGTCAGGGAACCCTGGAGCAGATCGCTGTAAAAAGTCATTCCCACTGCCTCCACTGCCCCGCGAACCACGGTACAAACAGATCCGCCAAGAGTGTCCCCCACCACCTCGGCCTGGGGTCCGCCCACCACAAGCAGACAGGAGGGTAACAGTGAATGAAGGTCAGCAATCAATTCTTCCACACGATCCGAATTCCACACAGCTGCGGAAAAGAATATTGCATCAGGCCGATTCCAGCTCAGATGCAGGAGGACTTCATAATAGGGATCACGGATGGTCAGCTGCAGGATCTCAGTGGAGACTCCGGTACAATGCTCCTCCAACTCGTTACGTACGTGGAACAGGGCAAGGGAGGAGTGAGTAAAACGACCATTAATGGCAACAAGTTTGATATGCATAAGGTCTCAAACCGATCTTTGTATGGGGAAGAAAAAAATGATATGTTACAGTAATAATGACACTGATAGGTGTTTACCTGAACAAACAAACTCTACCACATTCCTGTCCAAGGAGGAAGATGTGCGCACAGCTTTTACCATCCGGTTTTCCGTCCTTTCCTCTCTCTTCTGGGGAATCCTGTTCTTTGCCACCCTCTGCTGCAGCAGTCTGACCATGGCTGCTCCGCCCCGATATCACCTTGATGTCACTTTCCAGCCCGAGCAACACCAGCTGCAGGCAAAGGCCAGCATTCATTTTCCTGCCGGGGAAGAATGGCAGCTGTTCACCCACGGACTGGATATCCACGAGATAATCGTTGAAGAGGAAGGAAAAACGCCCTTTGCGCTGCCACTGCCTGATGGTGACACTATTCAGATGCATGCAGGCAGAAGAAGCCAGCAGGTCACCATCTCCTACTCTCTGCAGGCCCTGCCTAGCTCTGGAGACAACCTGATCAGCCCCCGCGGCATTGTCCTCACCTCTGGCTGGCACCCCCTGCCACACAGAGACATGCTCTTTTCCCTCTCCGCCACCCTTCCTGCCGGCTTTCAGGGAATTTCTGAATCAGACACTCTGCCGAGGCAGCAGGAAGAGAACAAGATGGTCACCTCCTTTTCTCAGGCAGTGCGAACAATCCACCTGGCAGCCGGGCCTTACCAGGTAGTAAAAGAAGAGGTGCGGGCAGGACTCACCCTCTCCACCTGGTTTTTCCCGGAAGACAGCTCATTGAGCCGGGAATACCTGGATGCGGCCAAGACCTATCTTCTCCGCTACGAGAAGGAGATCGGTCCCTTTCCTTACAGCCACTATGCAATCGTAAGCAACCGCCTGCCCAGCGGGTTTGGCATGCCCACCTTTACCCTCCTGGGGCAGATGGTCCTGCGCCTGCCCTTTATCAAAGAGACCTCCCTGGGCCATGAGATCCTCCATTCCTGGTTCGGTAACAGTATCGAGGTGGCAGATGACTCCGGCAACTGGTGCGAGGGGCTGACCAGCTACCTTGCCGACTTCAGTTACGCAACAGACAGGGGAGAGGGGGCAGCCCATCGCAAGGCAAGCCTCATCAACTATCAGAGCTATGTCCATCCGGGCTCAGCCATTGCCCTCCAGGACTTCTACTCTGCCAGTCACCAACAGGCCATGGCCAAGGCAGTACGGGCTGTGGGCTATAATCGTGGAGCCATGTTCTTCCACCAGCTGCGGGGGCTTTTGGGCCCTGAACATTTTTTCCAGGGACTCCGTCTTTTCGTTGCCACCTATCAGGGCAAGACTGCTTCCTGGAGGGATCTGCAGAAGAGTTTTGAAACAGCGTCCGGAAAAGAGTTGGACACATTCTTTGCTCAGCAACTGGCGAATAAAGATCTGCCTGGATTTACTGTCAGAGACACCCATAGCCACTCCAGGCAAGACAGTTCCCTCCTCCACTTTACCCTGGAACAGACCAGTGACCAGCCCTATTCCCTGCGTATACCGATCCGGGTGAAGACAGCCACTGGAGAAAAGAACTTTATCCGCGAGATCACGGCCAAAAAGACAGAAATCAGCCTCACCCTTTCCGACCTTCCCCTCTCCTTTGGACTGGATCCCGACTATGATCTTTTCAGGGCACTGACCCGAGAAGAGCTGCCTCCGGTCTGGTCCCGCTTTCTCGGTGCTGAAAGCAAACTGCTGCTCCTGGAATCTGAGGAGACGGCAACACTCCTTGCCCCCTTTATCCAATGGGCTGAGAAACAGGGCTGGTCCATTGCTGACAGCAAGTCCGTCACCAATCAACAGCTTTCTGAACATTCAATTCTCTTTCTTGGTGCAGGTGGGACCTTATGGAACTCCCTCTTTGGGGAGTCGCCGCCGCAAGCAGAGGGCTTTCACCTGTTCGTGCAGAATAATCCGCTCAATGCAACGGAAGTATGTGTGCTCGTAGACAGCAGCAGCGCAGAGGAAAGCGAGGCGGTTTTGCGCAAACTGAGCCATTATGGAAAATACTCTTCTCTCTCCTTTGTCCGGGGAAGGATCCAGGAAAAAAAGATCGCGGCCAGCCACAAGGGTGTTAACTCTGTCTTGGAAAGACTGCCCAGCGGCGGCCGAACCAAGGATGTTGACAGCTTTGATCAGATCATCACAGAACTCAGTAAAAACCGCGTTATCTACCTTGGCGAGACCCACGACTCCCTGGCCGACCACCTCCTTCAGCTGCGGATCATCCAGGCACTGCAGAAAAAAGGGATCGACCTGGCCATTGCAATGGAGATGTTTCCGCAATCGAGCCAGCAGGCTCTGGATGAGTATGTCCTGGGCCAAACCGATATGGAGGAAGCAGCATTTCTCAGGGCCTCCCGCTGGTTTGATGTCTGGCGCCATGACTGGCGACTCTTCAGGCCCATCTTCAACTTCTGCCGGAGCCATAAAATTCCAGTCTATGGGATCAACGTGGACAGGAAAATCGTGAGAAGCGTCTTTGCCAGCGGCAATACCGATGGGCTGAGCCTGGAGCAGAAAGAGAGTATTGCCGGGAGCAGGGATCTTTCCCTGGAGGGCTATATCGAGCGTCTGCGCAGGGTGCATGGCTTTCATGCCAAGTCCCCCCATGGCAAGGGAAAGGGACTTGCCGGTTTTGTCCAGTCCCAGGCCATCTGGGATGAGAGCATGGCCGAAAACATAGTCCGCATCCTTGAAGAGACTCCCCATAAAACCGTGGTGGTCATTGCCGGCTCCCAGCATACCCGGAAGGATTCCGGTATCCCGCCACGGGTTCACCGACGTCTGGCTGTGGAACAGGCCTCAGTGATCAATCTCTACATAGAGAATCCGCCCGCAACTATTGAGCATCAGGCAGACTTCTTTTTCCTGGCCAAGCCCCAATTTCTAGAAGCAAAAGGAAAGATTGGCGTCATGCTCCAGCCTGAGGAGGATAAGGAAGATCCCCGCCTGCAGATTGTCGGAATCAGCTCTACAGGCAAGGCCGCAGAGGCAGGGATCAAAGAAAATGACATCATCCTTGCCGTGGAAGGACAGTCGGTCAAAAACATGGAGGACATAGGTATTGTGATGATGGATTCCAGGGCAGGAGATACCCTCCGGATCACAGTAGAGCGGGAAAAAGAGGGGGCAGATCCTGAAGAAATAGAGCTCAGCGTTGAACTCTCCGACCTGAACAGGATGGCACCGCCTCCCTAGTATTCTCGTCAACGCCGCACTAGCCAAGCGTAGCAAGTGTTGGACTCCCTGCAGACTCCTGCGCTTCCCCCTGTTCCTCGTCCAGGAGTTCTTTCATCTCCATGGCATGGTCAAAGTCATAAATCTCCTTCTCAGTGAGGAGCAGGTCTTTCAGGGCAAAGATCTGGAGACGGCAGGATTGGCTGAAGAGACGGTTGGCCATGAGCAGGGAGGCGATCTCCAGTTCATTAATGGCTCCATCGCCGGCCCTCTTCATTACCGTCTGAATAAAGCGCTTATCCATCTGTTCGATGTGCACCACGGTCCGCAGCAGGCTGCTGTACTGCTCCTGCAGATCCTCAATCTCCATAAAACGGTTGATGTCATGGTACAGTTCCAGCAGACGACGGCGGAACAGTTTGTACTGGCGATTCAGGTGCTCATTGTCTGAACCTTCAAACTCATCCAGGTCATGCCTGAGCCCCTTGATGTTTTTGATGGAATTCATGATATTGCGCGAGGCATAAATCATCCGTTCCAGTTCCCTGGCCTCATCCTCTTCAAGCTGAGCTTTGAGAAGTTTTGCGTAAAACTCAATGATCTCTCCATGCAGAAGCTTCACGTTCCCATAAAAATTTGGAAGGGTGCTGCGCCTGACCAGGTTTTTTTCAAAGGGCAGGCTGTGGTCAAAGACCAGTTTGTCATCAATCCTGAAGGTCCTGAGACTGTAGAGCTGGCACTCCTCAAAGAGATGCAGAATCTCCTTGCGCAGCGAGGCAGTGGCCGCATCCGTGACTTCCGTAGGCGTATTCTGCAGATAGACAGTAAGGACCTCCCGGTGCTCGGGAAAGGTGTGGATCAGAAAACGGGCGAGAAGTCCTATAAAGGGAAAAAAGACGACCACCCCGATGACGTTGAACAGCGTGTGAAAGAGGGCCAGGGCCATGACCGCGTTGGTTGAGGTATTAAACAACTGGGACACCAGCCAGGAGAGAGGCTGCAGCGCAGCAAAGGCAATAACAGCAGTTAGCAGGTTGAAAATGAGATGGCTGATACTCACCCGTTTCTTCGACTGGATTCCGCCAATGGAACCGAGAAGGACGGTAACGGTGGTGCCCACATTAGCCCCGATCACCATGGCCACTGAAATGTCAAAACTGATAATCCCACTGTTGAGCCCGGTGAGGATGATGGCAATGGAGGCGGAGCTCGACTGCATGAGGGCAGTGATCAGCATGCCGAAGAGGAGATAGACCCAGAGGCCGTAAGCAACGATGGAACTGAGATCGATATGCTGGGCATAGCTTTCCACACTGGTCTTCATGAAATCGAGACCAAGAAAGAGAAAACCAAAACCGATCAGCAGCCTGCTTCCCTGAAAAAGCCTTGAAGATGGATCGAAGATAATGAAGAGGAGACCACCGCCGGCGATCAGGGGCAGGGCAAAGGTCTCAATCTTCAGCTTAAAACCGAATAGGGCCACAATCCAGGAAGTGATAGTGGTCCCAATATTGGCACCCATCATCAATCCGATCCCGTTTTCCATGGTCATCACCCCGGCCCCGACAAAGGCCAGAACCATGAGAGACACGGCAGAACTGGATTGAAGGATGGCCGTGACCAAGGACCCACTGCCAATGGAACGCAGACGACCGTCGGTGTAATATCTGATCATCCGGCGGAAGGCCTTGCCGGACAAGGTCTTGATGGAATCCTCCAGGAGAAACATGCCATAGAGGAAGATGGTGAGGCCGGCCAGTAATTTCCAGAGGTCTAAAGAACCATCCATAAACATGAGTGAATCTGAAATCTGAATGATACCCTTAGATCAGCTTACGCAAGCGCTTGTATCCGGCCTTGATCTCTTCTGCTGCCAGGATCAGGGCTGCTCCGGCATTGCCAACGGTCTTGCCTGCCTCATCACTCAAGGGTTTATACTCAGTGAGAAAGGTATTCCATTTCTTTTCCAGCTGTTCCAGCTCATCCTTTGCCTCTGCCTGACCCAGATGGGCCTTGAGCTTGACCTCATCCCGCAGCTGTTCTATTGATTCCTTCATTTTCTCCAGACTACTCTGACTCTCACTCATAAGTCGCTCCTTATTTTGTTTTTTTCAGAACTCCTCAACAAAAGTATATGAAAAAACCACAAGGAAAGTCAAATCCGATCCAGCGGGCTTCACTCCTTGCCGGCTCCTCCAGGGACGCTGAGGAACTTCTCATAAAGAAGGATTGAAATGGAGAAAATATGGGGCCTGGTCGAAGTTACCCGCAAAAAGGAGAGGAGAAAGAAAAAATTATCCCCTGGTAAAGAGGAAATAATTTTCTTTGCAGAGCTCCGGTCGAAAAATGTAACCGTCTTCCTGGAAGGATTTGAGTCCCTCCACTGTCTGTACCCTGTTTCTGACAGCAAAATCCACCATCCGGCCCCGAGCACGTTTGGCATGGATGGCCACCACTCGGTAGCTCTCACCCTTGCGTTCTTTGAAATCAATTTGATGCATGCAGCCCTGCAGATCTTTTGTGTTGATCACCTTGCTGTATTCAGTGGAAGCCAGGTTAACGACAGTGGACTCCTGAAGGGTGGCAAGGACCCGGTTCAGCTCCTCTGTCACCTGCTCTTCCCAGAACTTGTACAGATTCGTTCCACGGTCGTTGACAAGCCTGCACCCCATTTCCAGGCGATAGGCCTGGATCAGGTCCAGCGGGCGTAACACTCCGTAGAGACCGGAGAGAATGCGAAGATGATTCTGGGCATACTCCAGTTCCTCCTGTCCATACCCATTGACATCAATATTGGAGTATACATCTCCCTGAAAGACCATGAGGGCAGGACGAGCATTATCAGGACTGAAGGGCAGCTGAAAATCCTTGATACACTGGTGGGTCTGCAGCGCCAGGCGCTCACTCATCTTCATCAGTTGGCCCAGCTCATCAACGGAAAATTTTTCTAACTCCTGGATAAGCAGTTCACTTTGTTGGAGCAACGCGGGCTGAGTGGCATGAGGGAGAAGAGGGCCAAAAAAATCCTGCGTCTTGGAAGGGGCAAGGATCATCAACATAGGAGAAAACCTCAGCGACAGGACTTACTTACGAAAGATGGACATCGAACGTTCAACAAATCAACCACCAGCAACATGCTGTAGCCCTAAAGGCGAAGGTGTCAACCTGTAACGCAAACAATAGAAAAGTAAAAATATCAATCTGCCTGCCGGATAGCAGCTGCCATCTGCAATGCCTGCCGGGTGGCAGCCACGTTGTGTACCCGAAGGATATCCACCCCGGATTCTGCTGCAAGGGCAGAGACCACGGCTGTGGGCAGATCCCGCTCCGCAACATCAAGGCCGGTAATATCCGCGATGAACCGTTTACGGGAATGGCCCAGGAGGAGTGGACGCCCAAGACTCTTTAATTCTGCCAGGTGTTTAAGGATGGAAAGATTATGCGACAGGGTCTTGCCAAAGCCGATGCCGGGATCGAGGGTGATTCGCCCTGGATCGATTCCTTGATCCTCCAGCCAGGCCAGCCGCTCCTCAAAAAAGTCGATGATCTCTGCCACCACATTCTGATACTCTGGCTTGACCTGCATATCCCCTGGTGTACCCTGCATATGCATGATGATCACCGGTACTGATGTCTCCTGCACCAACCCCAGCATCTCTGGATCCTTTCTGAGAGCCGAGATGTCGTTGATGATATCGGCACCAGCCTCCAGGGCCTGGCGGGCCACTTCAGCCTTGGTGGTATCGATGGAGATAGGGATGGAGCTGACTTTCCGGATGGCTCGGATGGCAGGAATGACACGCAGCAGTTCTTCTTCTGCGGAAACCGGTTCGGCAAAGGGACGGGTGGATTCACCGCCGATATCGAGAATGTCGGCTCCGGAAGCAAGAAGGGCCTCTGCCTGGCTGCAGGCAGAGGCCTCAGAATCAAATTGACCACCGTCGGAAAAGGAATCGGGCGTCACATTCAAGATGCCCATGATCCGGATCGCACCCATGAGTAGCTACTCCCTGGTATCCTCTTCCTCTCCCACAGGGACGGTCTCTTCCTGTGACTCTGCTGCATCCTCTTCTGCCGGGGACGCAGCTGCCTTGACAGGCGCAGCAGGTTTCTCCACAGCCTTTTCTTCAGGCTTGGAGACTGCAGGTTCATACTGTCCGGGACGAAGTTCTGCCAGAATCTGCTCAATATCATCAAGGACTATGGTCTCTTTTTCCAGCAGCTCTTCCGCCATGCGCGTGAGCACGTCTTTGTTCTCGGTGAGCAACTTGGTCACGGTCTTATTGGCAGTGAGAACAATCTTTTGCACTTCACCATCAATTTTGCGAGCCGTATCCTCACTGAAATCTCGGTGCTGAGAAATCTCCCTGCCCAGGAAGATCTGTTCCTCCTTCTTGCCAAAGGTGAGAGGGCCGAGCTCTTCGCTCATCCCCCAGGCACAGACCATCTTTCTGGCCATATCAGAGGCACGCTCAATATCATTTCCGGCACCAGTGGTGATCTCGTCAAAAACCAGCTTTTCCGCGACCCGACCGCCAAAAAGGATACAGAGAGAATTCTCCAGAAATTTCTTGGAATGGGTATAACGCTCATCTGTGGGCAGCTGCATGGTCACACCAAGTGCCCGGCCACGCGGGATAATAGTCACTTTATGGATAGGATCAGTGTCGGGCAACAACCAAGCCACCAGAGCATGACCCGCCTCATGATAAGCCGTGACCTCTTTTTCCTTATCTGTGATGATCATGGAACGGCGCTCGGCACCCATCATGATTTTATCCTTGGCCTTGTCAATCATGGTCTTATCGATTTTCTCGGCCCCGGCACGTGCAGCCATCAGAGCGGCCTCGTTCACCAGGTTCTCCAGGTCTGCCCCGGAAAAACCTGGAGTACCGCGAGCCACAATCTCCATGTCCACATCATCTGCCATCCTGGTCTTCTTGGCATAGATCTCCAGGATTTTCTGCCTGCCCAGGACATCGGGTACCGGCACAATCACCTGCCGATCAAATCGACCGGGACGGAGCAGGGCCGGATCCAGGACATCAGGACGGTTGGTGGCCGCCACAATGATTACACCCTCGTTGGCCTCAAAACCGTCCATTTCCACCAGGAGCTGATTCAGAGTCTGTTCCCGCTCATCATGACCGCCGCCCAGACCTGCCCCACGGTGCCGTCCCACAGCATCAATCTCATCAATAAAGATAATACAGGGGGCGCTTTTCTTGCCTTGATTAAACAGATCACGTACCCGGGAGGCACCGACACCCACGAACATCTCCACAAAATCGGAACCGGAGATGGTGAAAAAGGGAACATCCGCCTCACCGGCAATGGCCTTGGCGAGAAGGGTCTTTCCAGTGCCAGGAGCCCCGGCAAGCAGCACACCCTTTGGAATACGCCCACCTAGCTTGGTGAATTTTTGAGGATCCTTGAGAAAGTCGATAATCTCTTCCAGCTCCTCTTTGGCCTCGTCAATGCCTGCCACGTCCTCGAAGGTGACCTTATTCTCACCCTGCTCCATGAGCTTAGCCCGAGTCTTACCAAAGGAAAGCGCTCCGCCCTTGCCTCCCCCCATCTGCATCTGGCGCATGAAGAAGATCCAGACCCCGATGAGGAGCAACATGGGAAACCAGGAAACAAAAATGGTCATGATCCAGGAATCCTTCTGCACCTCTTTGACCGAGATATCCACGCCATTATTACGCAGGATGGAGATCATCTCGTCGTCATTGACTGGATAGATGGTGCGAAAGGGCTTCCCATCTTGCATGGTACCAGAAATGCTATCGCCGCTGATATTGACCTTGGGGATATTCTGACTCTCCACAGCAGCCACAAACTGGGAGTAGGTCAGAGAGGTCGACTGGCCCTGGGGCTTGTTAAAAAGATTAAAGAGCAGGATCATGGTAAGACCAATCAC
>CAYPEU010000049.1:0-21859 GCA_964409855.1 uncultured Desulfocapsa sp. | reverse complement strand
CAAAACCAATCCCACAACATCAATTAAAGCTGGCTGAGGATTGGTGGTAATCAGAAATGTGTTTCTTTTTGCAATAACATCCTATTTAATTAGATGCGAAATGCTGCTCTGATGCGAGAGGTATTACGAAATGCTAGAGGCAACTTTTAAAATATGCACCACCTGCTTTAAAGAGTGGAATTCCGCAACTGAATTTCTTGAAGATCCAGCAATTGTAATTATTGGATATCAGGTTAATTTTAAAAAACTAGAGTCTGGAATATTTCTCTTTAATCATGAAAAATGCAAAAGCACTATTGCTTTGTGTGTTGATGCTTTCAGCCACCTCCGGAATGGTCCAATATTTACTGAGAATAAAGCTGGAAAAGACGGTTGCCCCGAATACTGTTTTGAGCTGAACAAACTCAGTCCTTGCAAAAACACCTGTGAGTGTCGATGGGTGCGTGATGTGATGCAAGTAATCAAGGATTGGGATAAAACTATTTAGGTTGATCTTATCTGCGAGCATGCAAGCCTGTAGAAATCATGATTTTCTGGTAATCGTTTGACGAGTTACGATAGAGCTTCGTCCTGCCAGTCCTAATTACTCACCTTCCGCTGATAAGAGATGTCAACTATGCATCTTCGATTTCAGCTTCACACTTTATGAACTGCCCAATCTTCTCCTTGTCGCTGAGAAGATTTAGGAACCATCTAAAGTTTGTGCATAAACGGGCACAATAAGACCTTACACCTGCCAATCCTATTTGACCGCTTCCTTCCTGTTCCATAGAATGAGACAAGATCGTTCTCTTGGATGGTTACGACAAATCTCAAGTTAGCATTTCAGCAGTGAGTTTAAGATTGCCAAAGGTAATCTTATTCCCTCGTTCAGGGATGGTTGCCTCTTCTCGTCTTATTCGGGAGCTGTTTCGTGAAGCACTAATGCCATGTTCTAACCCGTCTCAATTTTCCGAACAAAGAGAGTTTGATTATTTTATTACACACACAATGTGTGATATGATTTGATTGAGGTGGTCAAATAAAAATGGACACTTTTCTTAGGCTGATCTTGTCCTGGAAAAATGGACAGTAGGTTAAGATTGCCACATCGAAGGTGCGAATATTTTGCCAATTCTCCAACTTGACCTTCCTGCGGTGCATTTTTGAGATGTCTGCACAATATACGTAGCACGTCTGCTAGCCTGCACCTATACGAACGTCAACATATCTCATGAAATTATCAAACCACCCATTCACGGATGTAAATGGTCATCTGGAGGCCCTCCTGTTTTTTTTTGACTGTTGACGTCACCTTACCTTTTAGGTCCTTTTTTAAGGAGCCTATATACATTAATCATTCGATAAACAAACCCGATCAGCAGTGTTCCATTGATGAGGATGATCAAATTGGATGCAAAAATCATCATGACGAAATGGAAAGGATTGTTCAGTTTGTAGGCAGCTCTAAATAGACTGATACCGTAAGATAGAAAAAAAGCTGCTGCCAGAATCAACAGGCATTGCCCTATCCACCACAGTTTACTCTTCACAACGATCTCCTTTAATTTCCTAATGTGAGCTTGGTTAGTTTCCTCTTTGCTTGACAATTTTATGGGGAAAACATGGTTCTACCAGCCTGAAACAAGCAGTTCTGACTTTGTTGGAGATGCCTCTGCTTTCATAGATAGTAGTTGAGTCAGGCATATGGCATGGGGTCGAACCTAACAAGCCGTTTTTCTGACAAGAATTCGGTGAAAACAGGCCTTTTTAATCCCTAGAAGCCTCTTTTTGAAGCCCAAAAGCTATTCTAAGCATATCATCATATAGTTAACTGATCTACTGAAACAAAAAAGGCTGCTGCCCCGGAAGGGACAGCAGCCTTTTCGTTTTGTACTGTTTAGTGTCCTTAGGCAGGTATATACTTGGTCAGCGGACAGTTTTTGCAGCCTGCTTCAGGCAGGTCGGTATCCGTGTGGACCTTGGTGATAATGTCAGCAACGGCTGTCCTGGTGTTCGGGTACATATTTTCCATGCCGATTTTCTCCAGCAGGTGAGTCCGTTCCATGACAGCCATAACCTGGCCTTTGACGCCTGACATGGCAAAGCCGAGTTTCGCGGCACGCAGTCGATCGACGATCATTGCCAGGGCCTCTTCACCTGATGCATCCATATCATTGATACCTTTGGCATCAAGGAGGATGTAGCGCAGGTCCGGATGTTCGGTCCTGAATTTGGCTACCTGCTCGTCCAGATAACTGGCATTGGCAAAGAAGAGAGCGCCGTCAAAGCGAACCACTGAAATATGGCGGCAGCCTTTGAGGCGGTAGTGCTCTGAACTTTTGAGTACCTTTTCTTCATTCAGGGAGAGTTCGGCCACAACCGGGCGCATGGATTTGTAGAGGAACACGCCCATGGAGAGGACAAATCCAACCATGATACCCTTGTCCAGATGCGGGGCAAAGTAGAGGGTGACCAGAAAGCTGAGGACGGAGATGATACCGTCGTACTTCTGGGCGTGCCAGGCATGAATAAACCCTTTGATATTTATCAGTCCAATAACTGCCATCATGATAACCGCAGCCAGGGTGGCCTGGGGGAGATGATAGAGCAGAGGGGTGAAAAACAGAAGGGTAATAACAACCATCAGGGATGTAATTACCGAGGAAATACCTGAAACAGCTCCTGCCTGCAGGTTCACTGCAGAACGGGAAAAGGATCCTGAAACAGCATAACTGGATCCGGCGGAACCCAGGATGTTGGCAAGGCCCTGTCCAATGAGTTCCTGGTTGGCATTAATTTTCTGACCGGTTTTGGCTGCCATGGCTTTAGCAATGGCAATGGCTTCCATGAAACCAAGCAGGGAAATAATAATTGCTGTGGGCAGCAGTTTTAAAAAGCTCTTGAGGGTCAGCTCAGGCATTGCCAGGCTTGGTAATCCTTTAGGTACGGTTCCTACAACAGCACCGCCGCCCATGATTGTCAGTTTACTGCTGTCAAGGGCAGAGTTCTTGACCTTCAGGCGCCAGGTGCCGCGGTCTGTCTCTATACCGGCAGGGACATTGTCTTTGGCGTAAAAGGTGTAGCTCTCACCGTCTTTCACAGCCTCAAATTTCATATGTCTGAGATCTTTACGGAGAAGATGTGCTTCCTCTTTTGCATGATCCATATGAACAGTGAGAGTGGCAACCTGAGCTTCAAGGTCAATGAGTTCCACAGAAGGACCGCCGTGACCGCTTCCCGCTTGCGCTTTGCGCAGATCATCGGCAGCATTGCCAAGTTTGGCACGTTCCTCGCCATGTGTATTGATGAGAGCAGTGGTAGCGTTAAATTCGTGAATCTGTTCTTCAATGCCGGGAGCATGGATGCTAGACACATCAACAGTGGCATCATTCTTGAACCCGGTGAAATAGGAAAGCAGTGTGGTAATAAGAACAGCAATAAGTACTGCTGGAATTTTCGGGTTGATCTTTTTTAAGATCGCCATGATAGCCACAGCTCCAATTCCATACATCAGGGTTGGAATATGGGTGTAATCCATTGCTGCCATGCCAACACGCATCATGGTTTCATAATGATGGGGCGCTTTGTCCACATAAACTCCGAAAAATTTTGAGAACTGTGAGGAGGCGATGATGATGGCTGCAGCGTTGGTGAAGCCGTTGATAACCGGATGGGAAAGAAAATTAACCACCATTCCCAGACGCAGTACGCCAAGAGAAAACTGGAAGATACCGACAACCAAGGCCAGAACAATTGAGTAGGCAATAAACTCAGGAGAGCCTGCAGTGGCCAGAGGTTCAAGAGATGCTGCTGACATGAGTGATACAACAGCAACAGGGCCGGTTCCAAGTTGACGACTGGAGCCGAAAAGTGCTGCTACCATGGGCGGTAGAAAAGCTGCATACAGACCATAATAAGCGGGTAGACCAGCAAGCTGGGCATAGGCCATGGATTGTGGAATCAAAACCAGAGCAACAGTGATTCCGGCAACCAGATCCAGTTTGAATGATTCCCCTTTATACCCCTTGAACCAGAGGATGAATGGGAAAATTTTTGAAATGACGTTCATAGCGTGTGGACTCTTTTGTTAGTGGGTTGATAAAAAAGTGGTTTTTGTTGGTGTTTACTTGTTTGCCAGCCTGCAGCAACAGGTCTCGATGAGATCCTCATAGGAGGGGCCAGCCCGGTACAGGTTATAGGTCTCCAGGCGAACCAGACCATCCACAAGAGTGAAGAGGAGAAGAGCCTGCTTTTTGCTATGCAGCTCTCGGATGGATCCGTCTTTTTGCCCTTTGAGGATAGCCCGGTCAAAGAGATCGATAAAACAGGAATAGATCTCTTCCAGATGTTTGCGGTAATCGGGATTGTCCATTGCAAGCTGGTAGGGGTAGTGACGGTGGAGCAGGAGAAAGCGATCCTCCATTCGTTCGGCAAGGGAAAAATAAAATGAAATGGTCCCCTCAACCATCTCCAGCCCGGTACTGAAATCAGCTGTATCTTGAAACGTCTTCAGCTCTCTGATGATCCCTTCCTTGAAATTTTCCAGTACTGCAAGGAAGAGGTCACCTTTGGTCTTGAAGTGGTAGAAAATTGTCCCGTCTGCGACACCGGTTACCTTGGCGATTTCGCTCATGGAGGTATCCCGGTACCCCTTTTCCGAAAAAAATTGGGTGGCGGTTTGGAGGATGGCCTCCTTTCTGGAACGTGGTTCTTTCAATTATTCTTCTTTGCGAAAGGTTTGGTGAAAAGCTGACTGACTACACAGTCAGTTTTTTTTATGTTGTTTGATACTGTTGATGTCGTATTCAGTCAAGGTTTTTTTAACAGTTAATTAAAAACTTACCAGCTTGCTGGGCTGTGGAAATAAAAGATGTTTTTGCTTGCAGGAGATCCGCACCGGGTAGATATGGGGAAATCCGGGTGGGGAATATCTGCTGAGAAGGATAAAATGTGACTGGGAAAGAAGGAACGATGATAAATCCGGAATAGATTACAGCTCGCTTGCCCGAAAAAAACCTTGCCTGATTGCTTGTTTTCAGGGTAGTTTGACACATTTTTCAAGGGCAGAGATGATGGTGTTGGAAGTGTGGGGATTCCCCCGAAAGGTTTCTGTTTTACGATGCAGTGCTAACCAGTGAGATCAATTATGAAAAAAGATATGATACGGTCCTTTTTGTTTCTCTGTTGTCTCTTGTGGCTGCAGGTTCCTGGAATGGCCACGGCTGCGGAAAAACAGGCAGAAATGGCTTTTCTGCCCTTTACCATCAACAGTGCCAAGGATATGAGCTACCTCTCCGAGGGACTGAGGCAGATGCTGAGCAGCCGACTTTCTGCAGAAGCAGGTATTGCGGTGGTGGACAGAGGCAAAGTTGATGCGGCCCTGAAGGCGGCCGGTGAGACATTCTCTGCTGATAAGGCGGCAGCATTTACCAAAAAGCTGGGCGCTGATTATCTCATGTATGGCTCTGTAACGGCACTCGGTGGTGGGATGAGTTTTGATGCCAAAGTCTATTCGGCAGCAGAGGGCAAGAGTAAAACCTTTTATGCCACTGCCCCTTCCGAAGGGGAGGTGATGAGTGCCATCGATTCCCTGTCCTGGGATGTGGCAGCAACTGTTTTCGGCAAAGATCGTCCGGCAAGATATGCTGCGGTGCGTGCTCAGCAACCTGCAGCAGCAAATCCGTATGAGACGGCACACCCTGATCGAACCTACAAGAAGAGCGGCGGCTATTACGGCGGTGCGTCGAGCAAATGGATTGACGGCGGCCAGCGCTTTGTTAAGACCTCCAATATAGATCTTGCCATGGAGGCAATGGCTATTGGCGATGTGGATGGAGACGGCCAGATGGATGTG
This sequence comes from uncultured Desulfocapsa sp., assembly GCA_964409855.1. Classification (GTDB taxonomy): domain Bacteria; phylum Desulfobacterota; class Desulfobulbia; order Desulfobulbales; family Desulfocapsaceae; genus Desulfocapsa. The sequence continues at coordinate 16,023 of CAYPEU010000049.1, read as the reverse complement.
GTCATGGCCGACAGGCGGCAGGTCACTGTCTATCATCTCAACAACAACCGCCTCAATGAGTTTGCCAAGAGCAAACTTCCTGCCCGCTTTAAGATCCACGCTGTGAATGTGGAAGACCTGAATGGGAACGGTAAGGCCGAGATCTATATCAGTGCTGCTGATACCAAAACACCTGGTTCGCGTGGTGTGGAGTGGAACGGGACAGAGCTCGTGACCCTTTTTGATCACAGCCCGTTTTACATCCGGCCGCTCATGGTGCCGGGTTTGGGGACCATCCTTGGGGGACAGAGGGCCGGCAAGAATGCCAATGCCATTGGCGGACCCATCTATAGCCTGCTGCGGGACGGAAACAGACTGGTTGTGGACGAGCGCTTGCCGCTTCCCGAGAGCCTGGTGATCTTCAATCTTGCCATTGGTGATCTGGATGGTGACGGTGACTGGGAGATCGTTGCTCTGGATGAGTTCAGCAAGCTGCGGGTCATGGAAAGCGGCGGTAAGATGCTGTGGAAGAGCCAGGACTATTACGGCGCAACAAAACGCTTTGTTGGAGGTGAGAATCTTCTTTCCCGACCAACTTCCAGAAACTATGATGAGATGACTGACGGGAAGGGAGAACAGTTCTTGAAGATCTGGATCCCCTCTCGGATTATCATCAAAGATATGGATCAGGACGGGATTGACGATGTCATTATCAATAAGAATGCCGCCACTATGACCAGCGTGGTTCGCGATATGCAGAAATTTCCTTCCGGTGTGGCCATGGGCCTGAAGTGGAACGGTCTTGGGCTGGAAGAGATCTGGCAGACCAAACGCATAGACGGCTATGTAGTGGATTATGAATTGGAATCCGAACATATGAAGACTGCTGATGGCGAAGACAGGCTCTATGTCGGGGTGGTGACCCAGGGCGGGTTTATGAATATGGTCACCGGGGATAGTTCAACACTGTTGATTTACCCGTTCAAGGCCAAAACAGAAGAGTCGAAGCAGTAAATGAGATGACTGCTCAGGTATTCAGCAGTCACTATTCAGAAAGTGGAATGAAGTGAGGCGGTTCTGGTGTATTGAAACAACAGAGAGCCTTTGCGTCATCCTCTTATTTCTGAGAGTTCGGCTGGTATGATGCTGAATTCTGGCTTCTGAATACATGAAAACGTGAATATTTACTCAATAAAAACTGTCTTTGTGGCAGATATATTTTTTATTAACGAATAGATACAGGTGAAAACGTGACAGATAGCAGCAATTCACTCTGGATGTCAGGAAATGAGGCCATTGCCCTGGCTGCCTTTGAGGCAGGGGTCAAGGTGGCATCAGGCTATCCAGGGACTCCCTCCACAGAGATCATGGAGAATCTTTCCAAATATGAAGGGGTGTACACCGAATGGGCCCCCAATGAAAAGGTGGGCCTTGAGGTTGCCATCGGTGCCTCTTTTGCAGGAGTCAGGGCCCTGGCCACCATGAAGCACGTGGGCGTCAACGTTGCTGCCGATCCTCTCTTTACCGCTTCCTATACCGGCGGTCGTGGAGGGCTGGTGGTCATCACTGCCGATGATCCGGAGATGCATTCCTCCCAGAATGAGCAGGACAATCGCAACTATGCCTATGCGGCCAAGCTCCCCATGCTTGAGCCTTCAGATCCTGCAGAGGCCAAGGAACTGCTGAAAGAGGCCTTTGAGCTCTCCGAGCGTCTTGATACCCCGGTCCTCTTTCGCATCACCACCCGTGTTGCCCACGTCAAAGGCGTGATCAGCAAGGGAGAGATGAAGTCTTCTGCAGCGATTTGCGGAATCGAGAAGATGCCTGCCAAGTTTGTCATGCTCCCTGGAAATGCCCGCAACAGGCGCAAGGTTGTGGAAGAGCGTATGGTTCAGTTGCGGGAGATTGCAGAGACCGATGCCTATAACAAGGTGGAGGCAGGGGATTCCAGGCGTGGTTTTATTACCGGCGGCGTCTCCTATCTCTATGTGAAGGAGGCCTTTCCCGAGGCAGCGGTCCTCAAGCTCGGCATGAGCTGGCCCCTGCCAGAAGAAAAGATCAAGAATTTTGCCGCAAGCGTGGATGAGCTGTTTGTGGTGGAAGAGCTTGACCCCTTTCTCGAGCATCATATCAAATCCATGGGTGTTGCCTGTATCGGCAAAGAGCGTGTCCCCAATCAGGGAGAGCTCAATACCGCTATTGTTCGCGCATCCATTGACCCGGATTCAGCGCCCGAGCTCTTTGCCCCACCAGAGTTGCCCATGCGCCCGCCCAACATGTGTGCGGGCTGTCCCCATCGGGGCGTCTTTTTCAACCTCTCTAAAATGAAGGATATCTTTGTCTCAGGAGATATCGGCTGCTACACCCTGGGCTTTCTGCCGCCGCTTTCAGCCATGGACTCCTGTGTCTGCATGGGGGCCTCGGTTACCATCGCCCATGGCATGGCCAAGGCTTTAGGTGATAAGGGCAAGGGAAAACTGGTCTCCGTGATTGGTGATTCCACCTTTATTCACTCTGGTATCAACGGCCTTATCAACTCGGTCTATAATGATTCCGCCTCGGTTCTCATCATTCTTGATAACCGGATTACGGCCATGACCGGTCAGCAGAACAATCCGACATCCGGCTGCAATATCAAGGGGGAGGCAGCCAATGCCATCAACCTGGAAGAGCTGTGCCGGGCTGTGGGTGTCAAGCACGTGGAGGAGGTCAACCCCCATGACGTCAGCGCCTGTCGTACATCTCTGAAAAATGCGCTGGACCGGGATGAGATGTCAGTGGTCATCTCCCGGGCACCCTGTGTGCTTCTGCCGGAGATGAAGAAGGCCGAGCATGTACCTTATGTTACAACAACTGAGAACTGCAGCGGCTGTAGGGCCTGTGTCAACCTTGGTTGTCCAGCCATCAGCTGGACGCCGCTTAGCCCGGAAGAGGCAGTTGCCCTTGGGTATAAGGAAAAACAGAAGGGTTTTGCCGTGATCAATGAAGTGCAGTGTAACGGATGCGGCCAGTGCTACGCGCTCTGCAAGTTTGAAGCTATTAACAGGAAGGGGGAGTAAGACATGGGTGCAACAGGAAATATTCTCTTTTCCGGAGTCGGTGGTCAGGGCATTCTCCTGGCCAGTGAGATAACGGCCTATGCCCTGCTCTCAGCAGGCTATGATGCCAAGAAGAGCGAGGTTCACGGCATGGCCCAGCGCGGCGGTTCAGTAACGGCCCAGCTTCGTTACGGCGACAAGGTCTATTCCCCCCTGATTGAGCCGGGCAAGGCCGATATCCTGATCTCCTTTGAGATGATGGAGGCTGCCCGCTATCTGCCCTATCTCAACAAAGAGAGCAAGGTGATTGTTAATACCCAGCAGATCAAACCGCCATCTGTGGCCATGGGCCAGGTGGCCTACCCTGAGGGTGTGCTGGACTCCATCTCGTCACTGGGTATCCAGGTGGTCACCGTGGATGCCTTTGATATTGCCAGGGATGCGGGTGAGGTAAAGGCTGCCAATGTGGTTATGGTTGGCGCCATGTCAAGCTTTCTGCCCATGGGTGTTGATGTTTATGAGGGAATTATCAATACCAGGGTTCCTGAACGATTCCGTGAGGTGAATCTCAAGGCATTTGCCGCAGGGCGTATGATTACAGAATAGATTGTTCTCTGAACCGTGTAGGAAAAATATTAAAGAAGAGAACACACTCATATTAAGCGAGAGTAAGTCATGACACTATATTGGGAAGAGGAGATGGAGACCCTGCCTCGGGTTGGGTTGGAATCTATTCAGCTGAAACGTCTTCAGCATCTGGTGGCGCGGGTCTATGAAACCGTTGCCCCGTATCGTGAAAAGATGGATGCTGCCGGGGTGAAACCCGAAGACATCCAGTCCCTGACCGACCTTGCCAAGCTGCCGTTTACGGTCAAGGAGGATCTGCGGGAAAACTACCCCTTTGGTCTCTTTACCGTACCCATGGACCAGGTGGTGCGTGTCCATGCCTCATCCGGTACCACTGGCAAACCAACAGTTGTGGGTTATACCAAGAAGGACATCAAGACCTGGTCAGGCCTCATGGCCAGGGCTCTCACCTGTGCCGGGGCCACCTCCAAAGATATGGTGCACAACGCCTACGGCTACGGCCTTTTTACCGGTGGTCTGGGAGCCCATTACGGAATTGAACGATTAGGGGCTACGGTTATCCCGGTCTCCGGCGGCAATACCAAGCGTCAGATTACCATCATGCAGGATTTTAAATCCAGCGTTCTCCTGGCCACCCCCTCCTATGCCCTGAATCTTGCCGAGACCATGGAAGGTTTAGGCGTTGATCCTCAATCCCTCTCTCTCAGGGTCGGGGTCTTTGGCGCAGAGCCCTGGAGCGAAAATATGCGTGACGAGGTGGAGCGCAAACTGAATATCAAGGCCGTGGACATCTATGGTCTGTCCGAGGTCATGGGTCCCGGAGTTGCCATGCAGTGCCTGGAAGGGGAAAAGGGCATGCATATCTTCGAGGATCATTTCCTTCCCGAGATTATTGATCCGGACACCGGCGAGGTCCTGCCTCCAGGTGAAAAGGGAGAGCTGGTCTTCACCACCCTCACCAAAGAGGCCTTCCCCATCATCCGTTACCGTACCAAGGATATTACCAGGCTGTTCTATGATGAGTGCGCCTGCGGTCGTACCTTTGTGCGTATGGAAAAAGTCACAGGACGTACCGATGACATGCTCATCATCCGTGGCGTCAATGTCTTCCCGTCCCAGATTGAGCATGTGCTCATGGGAACCGAAGGCGTGGAACCCCATTACCAGATCGTGGTTAACCGGGAAGGGAATATGGACACCATGTCTGTTGAGGTGGAAGTCAGCGAAGAGTTCTTCTCGGACGAGATCAAGAAACTTGAGAATCTCACTAGGCGTATTCAGGCGGATATCAAGGACATGCTGGGCGTTACCTGCAGAGTCAAGCTGGTGGAACCCAAGACCATCCAGCGTAGCGAAGGCAAGGCACAGCGGGTAATTGACAACAGGAAGTTATAAGAAAAGTTGAGACCTTATAAACGTTATGAACTTGACAAACTTTTGACTGAGAAAAGGATTTGGCATGAAGGTTGAACAGATCGCGGTTTTTTTAGAGAATAAATCAGGGCGTCTGGCGGAGATCACAGCAAAGCTGGCGGAAGAAAATATCAATATTCGGGCTCTTTCCGTGGCTGATACGGCTGATTTCGGTATCCTGCGGCTCATCGTTGACAACGTGGAAAAGGCCAAGGCAACACTGAAGGCCAATGGTTTCACCGTGGGGGTCACCAATGTGATTGCCGTGGAAGTTGCCGACAAGACCGGCGGCCTGGCTGGAGTGCTGAAGACCATAGAGGAAGAAAAACTGAACGTGGAATATATGTACGCGTTTGTCAATAAAACTGGAGAGAATGCAGTGCTCATCTTCCGTTTTGACGAGATGGACCAGGCAATCGAATCTTTGCAGCGTACCGGTTATACTATACTCAGTGGTAAGGAAATTTGTGCTTTGTAAATTCTGGAGTTTGTCCGGAATAGTTATTCGGCAGGGTCTCCATGGTTCTGCCGCCATATTCAATTGAACGGGGGGAAAAGATGAAAAAAATCGCATCAAAAATTCTCATGGCCATGCTTGCAGTCAGCCTTTTTGCTGTACCTGCTGCCTGGGCCGAGAACATCAAGATTGGAGCTATTCTTGCTGTCACCGGTGGCGCTTCTTTCCTGGGTGGTCCAGAGGCCCGCAGCCTGGAAATGCTGGTTGAAGAGGTAAACAACAACGGTGGGATCAACGGCAACAAGATTGAACTGATCATCAAGGATTCTGCGGCCAGCCCGGAAAAGGCCATCTCTTTTGCCAAACAGCTCATTGAAGAGGAGAAAGTCCTGGCCATCATCGGACCCTCCACTTCCGGCGAGACCATGAAGATCAAAAACATCTGCGAACAGGCCAAGACTCCGCTGCTCTCCTGTGGTGCTGCTGAGGTGATCGTCAACCCTGTAGCCGCATACGTCTTCAAGACCCCGCAGAAGGATTCCTTTGCCGCCAAGAAGATCTTCATGGAAATGAACAAGATGGGTATTTCCAAGATCGCTGTCCTGGCCGGAAATACAGGTTTTGGAAAAGCTGGAAAAGGACAACTGCTGAAAATAGCACCTGAGTTTGGTATCGAAGTGGTTGAAACCGAGGTCTACGATAAAAAATCCAATGACCTCTCAGCAGTGGTTGCCAAGATCAAGGCCAACAAAGACGTGCAGGCGGTGATCAACTGGTCCATCGTTCCTGCCCAGGCCATCGTTGCCAAGAACATGCGTCAGGCCGGTTGGGATGTACCCCTCTTCCAGAGCCACGGTTTTGGAAATATCAAGTACGTTGAGGCAGCCGGTGCTGCTGCCGAGGGAATTATTTTCCCTGCAGGCCGTCTCCTCATTGCCGACTCTCTGCCTGCTGCTAATGCACAGAAGAAACTGTTGATGGCATACAAAAAAAATTACGAAGCCAAATTCAATGAGCCTGCCTCCACCTTTGGCGGCCACGCCTATGACGCCTTCACCATCCTCATGGCAGCCGTTGCCGAGGCCGGGAATGATCGGGACAAGGTACGTGCAGCCATTGAAGGCCTGAAAAACTTTGCCGGCACCGGCGGGGTCTTCAACTTCTCTGCCGAGGACCATAACGGTCTTGACATTGACGCCTTCCAGATGATGACCGTGAAAGACGGAAAATTTGTCGCTTATACCGGGAAATAATAACTCGGTATTGATGGCAAAGGAGTATCAGCCGGGCTGGAGGGATTCCTTCCAGCCCGGTTTTTGATAGTAACGAGTTTTCAGTTTTCAGTGTTCAGTTTTCAGGAGCACCATTGAGAGACTGAACACTGAAAACTGAACACTGAATACTGTTTTTATGACCACCGAACTTTTCATCCAATACCTGTTGGCCGGTATCACCTATGGCAGTATCTATGCCATTGTCGCCATCGGGTTCAATATTATCTATAATACCACAGGCATTATCAATTTCGCCCAGGGTGAGTTTGTGATGTTCGGGGGGATGATCGCCATCTCCCTGCTCCAGTTTATGCCTCTCCCCCTTGCCATTTTGCTGGCAGTTGTGAGCACCATGCTCATCGGGGCCCTGATCGAAATCTGTTTCATCCGCTGGCTGAAATCTCCTTCGGTACTGCGTATGATCATCATCACCATCGGTATCTCTATTCTTTCCCGTGAGGTGGCAGTGCATGTCTGGGGCGAGTCTATCCGTTCGCTGCCCTACTTTGTCGGCAACGAGATCACCTCCATCCCGATACTGGGGGCCCGTATTTCCCCCCAGGTCCTGTGGGTGGTTGCTGTCTCCGGTCTGATGGTGGTCTGTTTGGGCATTTTTTTCAAGACGACCTCTGTGGGGCGTGAGATGCGGGCCTGTGCATCCAACCGTAAGGCCGCCACTCTCTGCGGCATCAATACCGAGAATATGGTGACCCTCTCCTTTATCCTGAGTGCCGGTATTGGAGCGCTGGCCGGCTGTGTCATGTCGCCCATTACCTACAGCCAGTATGACATGGGAACCGGGCTGGCCATCAAGGGCTTTACCGTGGCCATCCTCGGCGGTCTTGGAAGTTCAGGGGGGGCGGTGGCCGCCGGACTGCTCCTTGGGGTCATCGAGGCCTTTTCCGTCTCAGTGGTGCCCCTTGCCTTCCAGGATGCTATCTCCATTGCCATTCTTCTCATTATCCTCTTTGTCCGTCCCCAAGGGCTGTTTGGCTCTAAAGAGGCAGCAGGATTGAAGGAGTTTTGAGCAAATGAAAAAACTGCTTTCCATCCTGCCCTTGCTTGCTGTGGTGATCGGGGTCCATCTCCTGACCAGTGCCACCGACACCATGTATTACCTGACCCAGATGACCATGTCGGCCTACTATTCGCTGCTCATCATCGGCCTCTGTGTACTCATGGGCTATGCAGGTCAGATCTCCCTGGGCCATGCCGGATTTTTTGCCATTGGCGGCTATCTTTCAGCAGCTCTTACCACCCACAGCCTTATCCCGTATCAGGATACACCGCTGGTTGGTCTGCTGGATTCTGCAGGACTTCTCCTTTTCGGTCACGATCTCTATGGAGAAGCCCTGCTGGTGGTAACTCCCTGGGCAGCGTGCATTATCGCTTTACTCACTGCCGCCTGCATTGCCGTGATCATTGGCATTCCCGTGCTCAAACTGAAAGGGCATTACCTGGCCATGGCCACCCTGGGCTTTGGCATTATTATCTATCGGGTGGCTTTGGCCATGGAGTATTTCGGCGAGGCAGACGGGATCTCCGAGGTCCCTGCCTTTGTTCTCCTGCCGGGTGTCAGTGTCAGTGGAAATTTCAGCGACCGGGTGCAGAACTACTACATTGCCTGGGTGCTGTTGCTCATCGGCATGGTCCTCCTCTTGAATCTGATCGATTCCCGGGTGGGCCGGGCCCTGCGTGGAATACACGGCTCTGATGAGGCGGCTGACGCCATGGGTGTCAACACAGCCCGTTTCAAGCTGCAAACCTTTGTCCTCTCCGCCGTCTTTGCCGCCCTTGCCGGGGTCTTTCTCACCCACTATAACGGCGGGATTGGACCGTCTGAGGCAGGGGTGATGAAATCTGTCCGTTATGTGGCCATTGTTGCCGTAGGCGGCATGGCCCATCTCTGGGGAGCCCTGCTCATGGGGATAGTCCTGAACTTCCTCTCCCTGCGCGGCATCTTTGGCTCCTATGATGATGCGGTCTTTGGCATGATCCTGATTCTGATCATGCTCTTTGCTCCCAACGGTATCCTGAGCATCAATGCCCGTTACCGCCTGAGACAGAATCTGGGCAGAGGGAAACAGGACAGGGAAGGGGAGGTATAACCATGGCACTTTTAGAAGTGAAGCAGCTGCATAAACGATTTGGCGGCCTGCATGCCGTAAACGATGTCTCTTTTCAGGTGGAACTTGGACAGATCAAGGCGGTGATTGGACCCAACGGGGCAGGCAAGACCACTCTCTTCAACATGATTTCCGGTACCTTTCCGGCAACGTCCGGCTCTGTTGTTTTTCAGGGCAGGGAGCTGCAGGGGAAGAAGCCCTTTCAGGTCGCATCGCTTGGAATGGCCAGGACCTATCAGAACATCAAGATGTTCAGCGGCATGACAGCCCTGGAAAATGTCATGGTTGGTCGCCATGTGCAATCCAGCGCCGGTTTTTTCGCATCCATGTTCCGCATGCCCTGGACCTGGAAAGAGGAAAAGGATATCCGGGAGAAATCTATGGAACTCCTGACCCTCCTCGAGATCGAAGAACATGCCCACACCGATGCTGCAAGTCTTGCCTTTGGGCAGCAGCGGGCCGTGGAGCTGGCAAGGGCTCTGGCCATGGAACCCACTCTGCTCCTCCTCGATGAACCGGCAGCCGGTCTGAACATCTATGAAACCGCCGAGGTGGGGCGCTTGATCACCAAGATTCGTGATCTCGGCATCACGGTCCTGCTGGTTGAGCATGATATGTCCCTGGTCATGGATATCTCTGATGAGATCGTGGTGCTCTGTTTTGGAGAGAAGATTGCTGAAGATGTCCCTCAGGCTATCCAGCAGGATCCGGAAGTGATAAAAATATACTTGGGCGAAGAGTAAAAAATTATGCTGAAAATTCGCAACCTGGAATCCGGATACGGAAAGATCAAGGTCCTCAAGCATGTCTCCATGCACGTGGACCCTGGTGAAATCGTGACCATTATCGGGGCCAATGGGGCAGGAAAGACCACCCTGCTGTCCACCATTGCCGGTCTGGTCAATGCCAGCTCTGGCGAGGCTGCATTCAAAGGCACCAATATCCTGAAGACCAAGCCTGCTGCCATCCCGGGGTTGGGTTGTGTGATGGTTCCGGAGGGAAGACAGGTCTTCGCCGCCATGACCGTGGAAGAAAATCTGCTCCTTGGTGGCCATGTTGTCCAGAAACAGGGAAAACAGCTCCTGGACGAGCTTATGGAACATCAGTACGAACTCTTTCCCATTCTCCGTGACCGGAGAGATCAACTGGCCGGGACTCTTTCCGGTGGGGAGCAGCAGATGCTGGCCATGGGCAGGGCGCTGATGTCGAAACCATCCCTGGTGATGATGGACGAGCCCTCCACTGGGCTTGCGCCGCTCATCGTCAAAGAGATTTTTCAGATTATTGTTCGCCTGCGGGAGGAAGGCAATACCGTCCTCCTTGTGGAACAGAATGCAAAGGCCGCGCTCGGGATTGCAGACCGAGGCTATGTCCTGGAGACCGGAAAGATCATCCTTCAAGGCCCGGCCGAAGACCTCCTCGCCAACCAGGATGTCCAGAGGGCGTACCTGGGAAGGGAGAAGGTGGAAGAAAAATGAGTGTTCAGTTCTCAGTGTTCAGTTTTTAGTAAATGGGCTATCATTCTTTTGAAGAACTCGTGGTTTGGAAACGTGCCTGTCGTTTAACTGTACAACTGTATGAGTTACTTACGAATTGTACAGATTATGGTCTCAGAGATCAGATGACTCGAGCCGGAGTGTCGATTGTTTCAAATATCGCAGAAGGTGTAGAACGGAATACTCCTAAGGAATTTCAAAGATATCTCAACATTGCAAAGGGCTCTGCTGCAGAACTGAGAACACAGATTTATATTGCTGGGGAAATTGGTATTTTTTCTCCTACTCAAAAATAGGAACTTGTTGCTGAATTGAAAGAAATATCAGCTATGTTACACGGACTTGCAAAGTCTCTTCACAAGGATAAGTAGTTTACAGCAACGAGCCGTTATTAGAAGTAAGGAGCGGGTAGGCCGTACTTGCTGAAAACTGAAAACTGAAAACTGAAAACTATTTAATTATGTACTGGGAACCTGAAAAAGAATGTATGGCCAAGGATGAACTGGAGCAACTTCAGCTTGAACGTCTGCAGTCCACGCTCTACCGGGTGGGCACCCATGTGCCGTTCTATCGGCAGAAGTTCAGGGAAATGAAACTGGACTTTGAGGGATTCAGTTCCCTTGAGGATATCCGCAAACTTCCCTTTACCACCAAGCAGGATCTGCGTGACAGCTATCCCTATGGACTGTTTGCCGTACCCCTGCGCGAGGTGGTTCGGCTGCACTCTTCCTCCGGCACTACCGGTCAGGCCACCGTGGTGGGTTATACCAAGAATGATATCAAAAACTGGTCCAACCTGGTGGCCCGTATTCTCTGTGCGGCTGGCCTCACAGCCGATGATGTCATCCAGATTGCCTTTGGTTACGGTCTCTTTACCGGAGGCTTTGGCCTCCACTATGGAGCGGAACGGCTGGGGGCCTCGGTTATTCCCATTTCTGCGGGCAACACCAAACGCCAGATCCAGATCATGCAGGACTTCAAGACCACGGCCTTGGTTTGTACCCCGTCCTATGCCTTGAATATTGCTGATGTCCTCTTTGACATGGGGATCAACCCGGCAGGGCTTTCTTTGAAATTCGGGCTCTTTGGTGCCGAGCCCTGGTCCGAGGCCATGCGCCAGGAGATCAATGAAAAGCTCGGCATCCAGGCCACAGACAACTACGGACTCTCAGAGATCATGGGGCCGGGAGTTGCCGGGGAGTGCCAGGAGTGCAACGGTCTCCATATCAATGAAGATCATTTCCTGGTCGAGATCCTTGATTCCGAGACCTTGGAACCAGTGGAACCGGGTGAGGTGGGTGAGTTGGTGATAACAACGCTCACCAAGGAAGCCTTTCCCATGATCCGCTACCGCACCAGGGATCTGAGTCGTTTTCTTCCTGATTCATGCCCCTGTGGACGGACTTTCAAGCGTATGCACCGTATCCTCGGCCGTACGGACGACATGCTGATAATTAAAGGTGTGAACGTCTTCCCTACCCAGATAGAATCAGTGCTCTTCAACATCGACGGCACCGAGCCTCACTACCGGATCATTGTTGAGCGTGAGAATCATCAGGATAAGGCCACCATCATGGTGGAGGTCAAGGAGTCGTTGTTCTCTGACCAGATGAGCAAGCAGCGGGAACTCATTGACACCATCCGCAAACAGCTCAATTCTGAGCTGGGTATTGGAGTGACAGTGAAGCTGGTGGAAGAAAAGACCCTGGAACGTTTTGAGGGCAAGGGTCAACGAGTAATCGACAAGAGAAAGATATGAACCGTTTTGATAAGAGACCCACTGACAGCCTGCGGGAGATCTCGCTAGACTGGGATTTTCAGCCCTGTGCCGATGCCTCCCTCCTTATCCGCATGGGAGGCACCCATGTCATCTGCGGGGTATCTGTGGAGGAAAAGGTTCCGCCCTTTTTGAAGGACACAGGCAAGGGATGGATTACGGCAGAATATGGGATGCTGCCCTGTGCAACCTCCTCGCGTTATAAGCGGGAGGTGGTGGGAGGGCGATCAGGCCGAACCTATGAGATCCAGCGCCTCATCGGCCGCAGTCTGCGAATGATGGTGGATCTGTCCCAGATCGGTGAACGCACTCTGCGGGTGGATTGTGATGTCCTGAACGCCGACGGCGGAACCCGCACTGCCTCCATCACCGGCGGGGCACTGGCTCTGCGCCTAGCCCTGCAGAAACTGGTGGCAGGTGGACGGCTGCAAGAGATGCCTGAGATTTTACCTGTGGCGGCAATCTCTGTAGGAGTCATCGACGGTGAGCCCTGCCTGGATCTTGATTATGCCGAAGACTCCAGTGCCGAGGTCGATGCCAATTTTGTCATGAGCGGTGATGGACGCTGGATTGAGATCCAGTCTACGGCGGAAGGGGCACCCTTTAGCAATGAGGATTTTCTGGCCATGACAGCCCTTGCTGCAAAGGGTATTCAGGAGCTTTTCAAGTTATGGAAATAAAGGGTTGACCAGTTAATTTATTGCAATAGTAAAAGAAAATGTCGAATATCGAATAGGGAATGTCGACCCGCAGAAATTAAAAAATTTCTACACTCGATATTCTGCTGTTTGTATTCAAAAGAATCGTTTCAGCAGGTGAGAGTATGTTCGGCGTGGTAGACCTTGGTGTTTTTATCGCTGCAGGATTGATCCTCAACATCACTCCGGGTGTGGATGTCCTCTATATCACCAATCGCAGTGCCATTCAGGGGAGCAGGGCCGGGGTAGTGGCAGCGCTTGGCATCGGGGCTGGATGTGTCGCCCATGTCCTGGCTGCCGCCTTCGGCCTGTCCATGATCCTGGTTTCTTCTGCCCTTTCCTTTGCCGTGGTCAAGTATGTGGGGGCGGCCTATCTGCTCTATCTGGGGATTACCACTTTCCTCAGTCTGAAGCAAAAGGAGAGCAAAGAACCGCGGTCATCGTCTGTACTGCCCCTTGCAAAAATTTTCTGGCAGGCCGCTCTGGTCAATGTCCTCAACCCCAAGGTGGCCCTTTTTTTCATGGCCCTCCTTCCACAGTTTGTTTCTCCAACTGCTGAAAGTCCTGCCCTTGCCTTTCTTTTCCTCGGTGTCCTCTTTAATGTGAACGGCACTCTTGTCAATATCCTCTTTGCCCTTTTTGCCTCGACCCTGGCTCTGAAAATGAAGACCGGTTCCACGCTGCCCCGCCTGCTCAAGTCCACGGTTGGGATCCTCTTTGTCACCCTCGGCATCCGTCTGGCCTTAACTTCCTAGTCTCCTGTCAATGCTGAACAGACGGTGTTCCGGTCCTGAACAAACTGTTCTACATTATCATGTTGGTGATGCCTTTGCGGAAGGGGCGGATCAGTTGCGAATAGCCCGTACCTTGCCTTTTGTCTTGGGGATATACTGGCGTTCCGCATCGCAGTTGTCATCCAGTTCCCATGTGCCGACCCGACCCTGAAGATCTGGCTCATCCGACCAGTATGTTCCTTCGGCGGCCAGTTTGCAGTTCCCGTTTTCGTGCAGATCGAAAATGATATACAGCTCATAGAGTTCTGTGATGGAAGGGAGACGCCAGTCATGATATCCGCCTACCTCCAGCTTTTCAGTATAGCTTTTGGCTTCGGCCAGGGACTTGATTGTCTTACTGTTCCCCACCTGCCACATCTTTCCTGTTCGGGTGTCCTGGCAGAGACCGTTTTCCAGGTCAACAAGTCTGGCATTGGAAGACACTGCGGCATCTGCGGACTGCTCTGAATGGGTTGTGCAACCGATGACGAGTTGTGAAAGCAGGATTACAAGTATGATTGGTAAGAGATGCCGCATCTGCTGACCAGTTCCTGTCTGCTTCCATACCCTTCTTGTATTTTCGCTAAAACTCTTGTTTCTCTTTTCCAACATGGCGTAGTCCCTGTACGTGGTGTTTTTTTCTGTACCAACCAAGCGGTACATTGCGTGTACAAAAAAAACTTTTACTCGCTGAGTTCAATACATGAGCGGATGGTAAGGATACAGTCCTCCAGTCCGTTTTTATTTTTATAGACCCGCGAAAGCATGATTCCACCTTCCAGGATGGCGACAATGGCCGTTGCCAGCGAATTAAGGGGAAGATGGCTGTTCAGAATCCCCATGTCAGCAGCTTGTTGTAATTCGTGTTCAATCCTTTCTGTCCAGTGGGAGAAGATCTCTTGAATAATTTTGCCGAATCTGGAATTTGAGTCGGTCATTTCCAGGGCTGTGTTCCCAAAGAGACAGCCGCCAACAAAGTTGGTCTGCTGCATCAACTCCATGATTGAGTTGCAGGAATGGATGATCTTCAGGGTTGGGGTTTCGCCAACCAGAGAATTATTCAGAATGTGGAAAAATTCATCTCTGGCATCAATCAGCACAGCAAGGCCGAGTTCTTCCTTGCTGGGGAAATAATAGTAGAGATTCCCCTTCTTTACCCCAGTAGCAGCAATAATATTACTAATGCTGGTGTTCTGGAATCCCTGAACAGTAAACAGCTTGCGGCTCTCTGTCAGGATAAGTTTACGGGTTTCTTGACCTTTTGTATTCATATGAGGATTCGCTAAAAAAACTGACCGGTTGGTACAGAATAAGGCGTGAAAACTTAAAAATCAAGTTTTTTCCCAAAAATCCAAACGACCTTATTCTCTTCTTGCCCCTTGTTTTCCTGGAACGAGTGAACTGGCAGGAACTCGTTTATACAGTGGAAGGCCTGTGATTGATGAGGTAGAGGCCGGAAAAGACAAGGGCACCACCTATTAGCAGAGAGCTTTCCAACCGTTCTCCGAGGAGCAGGGTGCCGAGCAGGACTCCGCTCACCGGGACAAGGTTGACATACATGGATGCCCTGGCGGCACCTAATTTTTTTACCCCGTCATAAAACCAGATGAACCCCAGGGTGGTGCCGAAAAAGGCAAAGTAAAAGAGGCAGGTACCACTTTTTGCGTCAAGCTCCCTGACCTCAGCCAGGTGTCCGCTGAACAGGGCCGCCATGATGAGGAAGAGGGCACCAAGGCTGCAGGAGTATGCCACAGCTATCAGGGGCTGGATGTTGGTGAGCAGCCGTTTTCCAATGAGGGTGTAGGCAGACCAGCTCAGTACGCAGCCCATAATGCACAACTCGCCAACCCCGACGCTCCCTTGGAAGAGAGAGACTGGCTGCCCCCTGGAGATGACGATGAGTGCCCCGCAGACAGAAAGCAGCATGCCCCCACTTCTGCAAAAACTGAAACGTTCATGGAAAAAAAGCATTGCCAGAAAGGCGGTGAGCACAGGATTTACGGCAATAATCATGGACGCCCGCCCAGCCTCCACCGTCTGCAGTCCGGTAAAAAAGAAGATGTTATAGGCAAAGATACCGGTCAGACCCAGTAAGGTCATGGTTGCCCACTGTTTCCTGTTGAGGCGGGGCAGGGACTTGTCGCGAATCAGGATGGCTGTCAAAAGCATTGCAGAGGCAAGGATGAATCGCAGTGAGGCGGCAGTCAGTGTATGAAGTTCCTCTGCGAGCAGACGTCCGGCAATAAAGGTTCCACCCCAGAATATCATGGTCAGGGCCAGACGGATATGGACACCAAGGGAAACAGAATTTTCAGACATGGGAGCAAGTTATACGCGTTAGGCTGATGAATAGTTAGGTCAATCCGTTATACCTGAATCTTTTTTACTAATTCAAGTCGTAAAT
>CAYPEU010000048.1:0-22105 GCA_964409855.1 uncultured Desulfocapsa sp. | reverse complement strand
TCAAACCTCTGCATACCCTGGTTGATTACTACACCCACATCAAGGGCATTGAGTATCTGATCTGTGTTGCCTTCTTCGTCGCCTTCCCACTCTTCTTTAAATATGTCAACAAGGCTCCAAAGAAGGTTGCTGCAAGAAAATAAACAATCCAAGAGAAGGGCTCAGCCCCTGGTCCTCTGACCTCCTGTTCATCGAATAGCACATTCGCTGAACAGGAGGTTTTCCTTTTTTCCCTCCCCCCGCCTGTTTGTTATCTTACACAGCCTCTCACAACGATTCTGGGCAAGGATTAGAATGCCATCGTGATCTGAAGCCAGAACTTCTCGGTATCGGTTTTAAACTCATCGGCATTGTAGTTGGCGTAGGCGGCCTGGAGCGTATAGTGCTTGCCGAATTTCTTGGTCAGCATGGCATCAAATTCAGTTCCATAGTCGCTGCCGCCTTCATCGGCCTGGAAGTCATGATAGATGAGATCCACCTTGACCCCGGCAATGTTACTGCTCAGAACCCCGTACAGGTCACGCAGTCCATCTGGCGGTGTGGTCAGAAACTGATCAGCCCAGCCGCCAAATCCATGGTTGGTTCCAAGCGGTGTCTTAAAGGAGACGCCATTATCTGTTCCCTGTACCTCATAGGCAACTTTTGCACTGATATTCGTCAGCATGGAATCCTTATTTGGTGCCAGGAGCCCACCGATAAGGTGATAATAATCAGCGGAGTAATCTTCAGGATTATCCTGGTAATCCCCCTGATTGGCATATTCCGCTGTATAGAGCAGCTTGAGGTTGTCGGCTACAGCAGTGGAGCCGTTAAAGCGCAGACCAAGTGTCTGGGTGGAAAAGGCAAAAGCAAAAGGCCCTGAATCATCGGGATCGTCATAATCCAGCCAGTAGCCATATCCGACGAGAGAGCCGATATCCTGAAACGTGTACTTCAGGTTGACCAGGGGCGAACTCATGTTCACATCCTGGCTGGTGATGGTACGAACATTCCAGATATACGCTGCATTGGCAGAGAAGTTGCCAATGGATTTGTTGAGCAGGGTCACCGCGTCAAAGGTCTGTTCCATCTGTCGCCAGCCAACGGCACCGACAAATCTTTGATTGTCATACAAAATTTTCTGGCGACCACCCTTGAGTAGAGTATCTGGAATGGTGTCAAAGGAAAGCCATGCCTGGTTCAGTTCCCCCTTGGACGGGTCAGCAATAACCGCATATTCGGTTTTCCCGTTTAGCTTAGAGTTGTAGTCATCCTTAAAGAGCGGTGTATTGCCCTCAAACTCGGCAAAGGCCTGGAAACCGGAAAATTTTGGTGTCAGATAGCCCAGGCGCAAACGAATGGGATCTCCATTGGCTGTTTTAAGACCATCCTGCTCCACATGCTCAAAGCGATAACGCAGGTTCAGCTTGATCTGTCCCCAGTCACCCTGCAGAGCATTCTCAATCCGCTCATTGGTGGTGGGTTCTGCTGCAAGAGCAACTCCACCAGACGTAAGCAGGGCAAGGGTTGTTCCAAAAAGCAGTGAGCCAGTTACGGCCCATGATCTCCTGTAACACTTCGTTGCACATTTTTTCATTTCCATTCCTCCATAGATAGGTGAATCGAACAAAACAAACTGACCAGCATACTCCCACTTCTTTTATTGTATCGCCTCTTGGTAGATAAAGTCAAATTCTGGAAATGCAGTCTTGCAGAGCATTCTTTTTTTGCTTGAGCAAAGGATACGCAGCAGCAACTCCTTAACAGGAGAAAAGTCCATGGCTTGTAATCTCGCACCCCATACCTATGTTTTCAATGTACGACGTGGTACAATTTTCATACGTCCAGTTGTATTTTCAGGTTGAGGAGCGCTTTGGCAAGGAGTAAACGTACTCTGGCAATGACGTTGAAAAGATAATTATGGATAATGAGACACTACTTAGAATTGTTTTTTTGTTTGCTGGTATTGTCATCATAGCTGTATGGGAGGTGGCTGCACCCCGGCGGCCGCTTACCGTATCCAAACCAGGCCGCTGGTTCAACAACCTGGGGATCATTCTGTTGAGCAACCTTCTGCTGAAACTGCTTTTTCCAGTGGCAGCAATAGGAGTTGCGGCAGCCGCCTCCAGAACAGATTGGGGCCTGTTTCATTATCTCCACCTCCCTGCCTGGTCATCCCTCATCTTATCGGTACTGCTCCTTGATCTTATCATCTATTTGCAGCACCTGATGTTTCATGCTGTACCAGCTCTCTGGCGCCTGCACATGGTGCATCATGCCGATCTGGATTTTGATGTGAGCACCGGTCTTCGTTTTCATCCCATTGAAGTTGCTCTATCGATGCTCATCAAAATGACAGCAGTGGCAGCCCTCGGTCCGCCGGTGCTTAGTGTGCTCATTTTTGAAATTACCTTGAACGCCACCGCCATGTTCAATCACGGAAACATCCGGCTGCCTGACAATATTGACCGTCTGTTGCGGCTGCTGCTGGTAACGCCGGATATGCACAGGGTGCATCACTCGGTCATTATTCGCGAAACCAACTCCAATTTCGGCTTTAATTTCCCCTGGTGGGATCGCTTGTTCGGCACATACCGGGAGCAACCGGTTGCTGGACATGAGAGTATGACCATCGGCCTCTCCCAGTTCAGAAAGCCGGAATTGCTCCGGCTGCATAGCCTTTTACTCCTCCCCTTTACCGCCAATCCTGGTCATTATTCTCTGGACAGCATCGGCCGCAACCCTGAAGTCGCCATAAAAAAAAGGGTCACAGATGAACAGGCTGAACATGAACAAAAAGATTCAGAGAAAGGCATGAAGTGAAACAGGACAATCTCCTAGTTAGACTCCTTAGGGTGAAAACAAACCTTTCTGATGACGTCGGTAACTCGTCAAGAAATTTACACGACCTGGTCAAGGTTATTCACCCAACCTTCACTGTTGATGAGGAGTGAATATAATTCCAAGGAAGACCTCAAGCCTCATGCAGACAACATCAACTCAATAGCAGCCTCTACATGGACAAGGGTGGTGTCCACCAGGGGCAGAGAGCTCTGTTCGGATTTGACCAGCATGCCGATTTCGGTACAGCCAAGGATCACGGCCTGGGCACCCTGAGCTGCCAGGTCGTCAATTGCCTGGAGGTAGGTTTTCCTTGATTCCTCCACAACCTGACCGCAGCAGAGTTCCTCAAAGATAATCCTGTTTACCTCGCGGCGTCGGCCCTGATCCGGGACCAGAACGTCCAACCCTTTGGCCGTCAGGCGCCCGCAATAAAAATCCTCTTCCATGGTAAACGAGGTGCCGAGCAAGCCCACCTGTTTGTATCCCCTCTCCTTTACCACCCGCCCAGTGGCATCGGCCAGGTGGAGGAAGGGAATGGAAAGGGCTGCCTCAATCTGGGGTGCCACCTTGTGCATAGTGTTGGTACAGAGGAGAACAAGATCAGCTCCGGCCTGCTCCAGCCTGGCCCCCAGGTCGGCCAGGAGAACACCGGCCTCCTCCCAGCGTCCTTGCTGCTGCATCTCCTCAATTTCATGAAAATCGACACTGGCCAGAAAGATCCGGGCAGAATGCAGGGAGCCCAGCCTCTCTCGTATCCCCTGGTTGAAAAGTTGATAGTAAAGGGCTGTGGATTCCCAGCTCATTCCGCCGATCAGACCGACTGTCTTCATCCCTGCTGCTCCTTTTCTCTTCCTCCCAGGCCCCGCACATCATAGTAGATAAGGTAGAGGGCGGGCATGAGAAAGAGGACAATAATGGTGGTAAAGAGAATCCCGTACCCCAGGGAAATGGCCATGGGAATAAGAAAACGGGCCTGAACCGATTGCTCGAAGATCATGGGGGCCAGACCGAAAAAGGTAGTGAGTGAGGTTAGCATAATGGGACGAAAACGGCGGATAGAGGCCTTAAGCGCTGCCTCGGTAACAGCCCTCCCCTCATCCCGGTACCGGTTGGCGGTCACCATGAATACCAGCCCTCCATTGATGACCACTCCGCAGAGGGCAATCATGCCGAAGATGGAGATAATACTCAGGTTATAGCCCATAATAATATGACCGAGCAGGGCGCTGACCAGGCCGAAGGGAATGGAGATCATCACCAGCAGGGCCTGACCGTAACTGCGAAAGAGGATGGCCAGCAGGCAGAAGATGGCCGGCAGGCTGAAGCCGATTCCTGCAAGAAGATCATGCACTGCCTCACGCTTCTCCCGCTGCCTGCCCTGAAAGGAGTAGCTGAGCCCGCTGTACCTGGCAAGGAGTTGGGGCAGGAAATCACTTTTCAGACTGGCCAGGATCTTATTCTCATTGGCCTTGCCTGCAAGTACATTGGCCGTGACATTCAAGACCCGCTTGCCGTCCACCCGGTTGATCTCGGTATAGGCCCGGCTCTGGATCATCCTGGCCGCACGGTCCAGGGGAATCTCTCCGCCTTCCGGGGTCCGGATAAGCAGCTGCTCCAGATGGAAGAGCGATCGCCTCTCGGCCTCGGGCAGACGGACCACGACCTTGAGTTCATTTCTTCCCCGCTGTTGCCTCAGGGCCTCTGCTCCATAAAAGGCATGCCTGATCTGGCTGCCAAGCTCCTTGGCGGTCAGCCCCACAGCTCGTCCTTCGGGAAGCATCTTAAAATCATACTGTTCCTTTCCCCGACCAAAGCCGTCATTGATATCGGTCACTCCCTTATACTGGGAGAGGGCAGCAGCCAGATCTGCGGCAGCAAGCTCCAGGGTTTGGGGGTCAGGATGGGTGAGTTCCACATTGATGGCGGCTGATCCCCCCGGACCAACCAGGTAATCGAAAAAGAGCTTCTCCAGCCCTGCAATCTCCCCGACCTCCTTTCGCCACAACATGCTGAATTCCCGGGTGGTGATGTGCCGCTGATCCTGGGGGCTCAGAGTGAAGGAGACCTCTGCACGGTTGCTGCCT
This sequence comes from uncultured Desulfocapsa sp., assembly GCA_964409855.1. Lineage (GTDB taxonomy): Bacteria > Desulfobacterota > Desulfobulbia > Desulfobulbales > Desulfocapsaceae > Desulfocapsa. The sequence continues at coordinate 17,198 of CAYPEU010000048.1, read as the reverse complement.
CCCCGGCCTATATCGGTGCGCATTCCAACCAGGATTTCCCTGCCTCCATTCTTCTCCACGGCCCGCATTCCACCCTCTTCCACCTTCCGTGCAACCTCTTTTACCTCCTCCATACTGACCCCATAGGGCAGTTCTATCTCAGCATCGATGGAGTCGGTCTGGATATTGGGACGGAACGAAAAGTTGATCCAGCCGCTGTCCCAGTAAGAATAGGCGATGATCAGTACAGCCAGGGAGGCAGCGGCCACCAGATAGCGGGAAGAAAGAACCAGGCGCAGGATCCTGGCAAAAGGACCGTTCACAAAACGATCGAGCTGACGGCCACAGAAACGAGGGACCTGGGCCAGACCCTGAAACAGTCTCCCCTCGCGCTGCTGTTTGCTGTAGTTGAGGTGGGCAGGAAGCACGTAGAGACATTCCACCAGGGAAATAAGAAAGACAGAGATAACCACGGCCGGGAGGATGGCAAAAAAGCGACCAGTGGATCCGGAGACAAAAAAGAGGGGAAGAAAGGCGATGATGTTGGTGGCAACGGCGATGAGAACCGGGGCATACATCTCCCTTACCCCCTCAACCGAGGCCTGGAGCGGTTCAAGCCCCTGCTGCCGCTTATAAAAGATATTTTCGCCCACCACCACCGCATCGTCCACCACAATCCCCAAGGTAATGATAAAGGCAAACATGGAGACCATGTTAATACTGCCGCCGACAAAAAAGAGGATGAGAAAGGAACCAATGATGGAGATAGGCACTCCCATGGAGACCCAGAAGGCCAGACGTGGCTCAAGGAAAAGACCGAGGATAAGCAGGACCAGGCAAAGACCGAGCAGACCGTTCGTAAGAAGGAGCTCCATCCGGTCCTTGTAGAGCTCTGATCGATCCCTGTAGGCCTTAAGATTCACCGTGGAAGGCAGAGTGGATGCCAGCTCCTCCATATAGGCATGAACGGCCCTGGAAATATCTATGGGAGTCTGGTCTCCGGTCCTGTAGACATAGAGCAGGACCGCCCGTTTCCCATTATAATAACCCTCCCGATCACTCTCCTCAAAGCCCTCGTTAATGTCAGCAACTTCTCCCAGGGTGAGTTCGGTTCCGTCCTCGCGGCTGACCAGGACCAGGTCGGAAAATTCACTGGCCAGTTCTCGTCGCTCAGTGGTTCGCAGCAGGACCTCACCGCCCGGAGTCTTGATTCCGCCTGCAGGAACATCCACGGACCGTTTTCTCACACTCTCGGCCACATCTCCCAGGGTAAGGTTATGGGAACGGAGGATATTCCGCGACACCTCTATGGCCAGTTCCGGGTCCCGGGTCCCATTCAATTCTACCTGAGTGACCTCAGGGAGGTCAATGAGCTCCTCACGAATGGTCTCGGCCAGACCAAAGAGGGAGCGCTCATCCAGGTCACCATACAGGGCTAGGCGCAAGACCTCCCGGCGCCGGGTTTTGAGGCTGATCAGGGGCCGTTCCACGTCTTCGGGCAGTGAGCTGATCCGATCGACACTGTTTTTGATATCCTGCAGACTCTTATTGGGATCAGCCCCGGAAAGCAGTTCCACGCTGATCAAGGCACTGCCTTCCCGGGCAACCGAGCTCACCCGTTCCACATTCTCCAGGGCCCGGACCTCTTCTTCCACGGCCAGGACAATTCCCTCTTCCACCTCTTCCGGGCTGGCACCGGGATAACGCACTGAGACAGTGACAATATCGAGGTCATAACTGGGAAAGACCTCCTGGGTGATCATGGTGGCGGAGAGCAGACCACCGACAACAAAGAGCAGCATCAGCAGATTGGCGGCCACATGGTTGCCTGCCATCCAGGAAAGCAGGCCCTGTTCCCGGGGTGGAGTTATACGCACGATCCTTCCCCCTTATTCCCTGCGATCCTGTCGCAGGTCCGGACGACTGTTGTCGCGGACCACCATTCCAGGGACCGGAGACTGCAGACGGCTGATAATTATCCGTTCATCAGGTGCCAGCTGCGTATCCACCAATACCTCGCCCACACGCCGCCACAGGACCTTGACTTCACGGATATCCAAGATCCCCTCTCCGTTCACCAGCCACAAGCGGTCACCCTCGCGCAGCGCCTCACGGGGAATGACATACACAGTATCGAGTACACCGGCATCGATCTGGACCTTGACAAAGCTGCCAAGCAGGATCTTCTCACCCTGTTTTCCGCTTTCGCGGACTGTTGTTTTCTCCTCCTGCAGATTGAAGGGGTCCTGAATCGTAACCAGGAGCCTGGCCATCCGTCCCTTAGGATCAAGGTCTGCCAGCAGCTTGAAAAGTGCCCCCTCACGGATGGTCGGTTTCCCTCCATACCCCTTTTCCAGGACAACCCTGGCCGGGCTGCCCTTTCCTCCATGTTTGTCAGGGAAACGAAGCCGATCAAGGAGAGAGAGAGGGACTGAGACCTGGACCCAGAACTCATCTGTTGAGACCAGGGTTGCAATGGCTGTCTGCCGTCCGACAAACTGTCCCTTTTCCACAGACTCTTCCAGGACCAATCCGCTAAACGGGGCGCGGATCGAGGTTCTTTTTTCAGCAAGCTCTGCGGCAGCAAGACGACTCCTGGCAGCCTCAAGACGGGCCCGGGCATTTTTCAAATGGGGTTCGCGCAGGGCCAGATTCTTACTGACCAGATCACCCAGGAGTTCTTTTTCCAGGAGCTGCCACTCCTGACGGGCAATGATCTGTCTCCCCTCTTCCACCTCCTGTTCGTACTTAGCCGTGGCCACATCAGCCTGGCGCTCACTGACCTGCAGGCGATAGTCCAGGGGATCAATCTGAATCAACAGTTCATCCTTGCTGATGATTCCGCCTGGGACCAGTTCAGCATTCTGTTCAATGATGCGCCCCTCCACTTCGCTGAGCAGCTCCACTCGTTGAGCCGGAATCACAGTACCTGCGGCCTCAAAGACCACAGGCTCCCTGCTTGCCTGCACATCCACTGTCCTCACCACTGGTACAGGACGCTGCGGCTTGACCTTTTTCGTCTGCGGCTTATGGCCATAGAGCCAGAATGACACCCCTGCTGCCAGCAGGAGGACAAGGAGAGAGAAAAAAATTTTCATAAGAGATGATCTTTAATTCTTAGTTTTCAGTAATAACATTCTGATCTTCAGATGCTAAGACATTTCCGCCCAGGGCCCGGTAGAGACGGAGGCGATAGGAGACCTGTTCCTGTTGCCGCTGCAGTATGGTCCGCTCCAAGTCCTGGAGTGAAACCAGGGCGGCAAGCACCGGAAGATAATCGGTTATGCCCTGTATATAGCGATTGCGGGTCTCGCGAAGCGTTGCCCGGGAGATGACCAACTGCTCATTCAGGGCAGCAAGCAGCTGCTCGTGCTGTCGCTCCTGCCAGAGACTGTTTTCCACCTCTTCAATGGCCACCAGATATCTCTGGGAATAACTGGCCATTTTCTCCTCCACCACTGCCCGCTGCTTTTCGACTTCACTTTTTTTCTCCCCCCAGTCAACAATGGTGACCAGCGCATCAGCAAAGAGCGACAAGAGGAAGTCACCGTTGACAAAGCCTGCAGAGCTGCCGACCTTGATGGTTGGCAGCCGATCGGCCACGGCCTCAGCCACCCGGTAATCTGCTGCCACCAGTTCTCGCTGGAGCTGGCGAAGATCCGGTCTGTTCTGCAGCAGATGTGCAGGAATACCCAATTGCGGCAGGGAAGGTATCCGCGGCAGAGAGCGGCCAAGAGACATGGAACTGGACTCCGGCGCCTGCCCCAGGAGCACAGACAACCTGTTGCGCAGGACAATGATTTGTGCCTCGTTCAAGGGAAGCTGAGCCCTGACCGAGGCCACAAGTTCCTGCTGTTGATAGACATCGACCAGGGACGCGGCACCATTGGCAAAACGGAGTTTGATCAAATTCAGGGAGGTTTCATTGGCCGTTATCTGTCTTTTCAGCAACTCCTGGTAAAGGGACTGCTCAATAAGTTGATAATAGGTATCTGCCACCTCTGTGCTGAGAAGCAGGGCCAGCCCCTGCACATCATCCTCTGCCGCCTGTGTCTCAAAGGCTGCGGCCTTGGCAGCCGATGAAAGTCTTCCCCAGAGATCAACTTCCCATGCCAACTCGACACCGACACCACTGCTGTCGTCATCTTCACCGTCCGAATCCAGAATCGCATCAGCGCTCACCCGGCCAGTGAGAGAGGGATACAAACGGGAGTCTGTCTGCATCTGAAAAAATCGGGCCTGTTTGAGCCTGGCATACCCTTCCTGCAGGGTGAAGTTTCCGGCCAAGGCCCTCTGAATATATTCACCCAGAAGCTGATCATCAAAGACCAGCCACCACTGCGGCAACCGCTCTTTTTCAGGCGTAGACAGGCTGATCGTGTAGGATGGATTTGGAGAAACCGCAGGTTGGATATCTTCCTGGACAATATGGCGACAGCCGGAAGGAAATAACACGAACAGCAGACAGGAGAACGAAAGAAAAAAGAGGGGATGGGAGGAGGGAGGCAAGAGACAATTTATTTTCAATAAACCCTGCCCGATGCGCATTAGCAAACTTTTCCTATCTCATGGGATCAAAACCATATCTCTAAAAGGTGGATAGATGCAACGTTCCTCAAGGAAGGAATGAATTGCCCTATTCCGCTTATTATCATAGGAAAAAACTACAAAAATGGCAAATTTTGTTTTCTTTGCCACTCTCTTTAGAGTTATTTTGGACAGAGATTAAAAATCGCCAAAATCAGAAAAGCTACCCGGGAGAATATTCCCTCCCGGGTAGAGAGGAGGAGGAATGGACAACTATGCTTTTCTGCAAAGCCTGGCAAAACCACCGGGGATAGTACCAGAGGACCAGAAGGCACGCCCCTGCTTGTAATCGACAAACCAGTAGCCGCCTGGTTTGCGCTGTGCTGCCACAAATATAAAGGGCTGTTCCTTGGAGAAACAGAGATGGAGGTGAATTCCTTTGCTGTTGGCCTCGGTCTCCATGATGGACATGGCCTCTTCCATGGTCGGCATTCGCCAATCATGATACCCGGCAAAGCCATCTTTGTTCAGCTTCTCGATCTTCCGCTGCATGGATCGTACAGAGGTGATGTCCAGACCGGCTCGCTGCCACATGAGTCCGGTGCGTTGATCCACTACCGTCAGACCGTCCCCCGTATCCGCCAATACGTTTTCAAAACTTCCTTCCAGGTTATGCGCCCCATCGAAAAAATTCCATTTTTGAATAAGAGGGGCAATCTCGTCATCATTGATAAAGGGGTGCTCCGGCGGCAACGCTTTCACTTCACCCTGATAATCTGAATCGCTAAGAAGAGGCAGGGGGGCACCCATTTCTTCCACCTGCTTCTCTTCATGCACAGGAATGACTGCGGAGCTGTCATCTGTTTCCAGAACATTCCAAATAAGCCACTCCTTGATGTCAGCATTAATGGCGTAGCTCTTTTCAAAAAGGGATGAAGTTCCCTGGGCCTTGACACAGGCCTTGATCATCTGTTCCGGGGCCCTGATCTCCGCCAGCACCCTGGCGTACTTGACCCCGCGCTCCATGAGACAGAGCTTGGGTTCCTCTTCCCAGTTGTCGATAAAAAAGTAATAGATTCGTTCGTTATTGCTTATCCTGCTCCGTACCCGCTCCCGCCCCCCCCCCAGGACTCGAATGTTCCAAAGGTCATATCAGGAGTCATTTCCCAATCGATTGCCGGGGTGACGGTACCACCGATCTTCAACTTCTGAAACATACCCATGACAATCTCCTTTTCTGTGGCGGCAGCAATGTACGGCCAGTTTTGTATTTTCCCTGTCGGTGCCATAAACACTCTTGAGGAAGAGGCACCCACAAAGTAGTTCTGCTTTTTCTTCTGCTGGTGTATTCTTACAAAAACGACCGAGAGTCATCTTTGATCTCAGCGTTGAATAATTTGATTATAATTCCCATTATCGAAATGAGCAAGAAAAAATATCCTTTTCCTCTTGAACGGGGTTTCCCCCTGCCCGGTGGTGCCACAGTCCTTGATCACGGCATCAACTTTGCTGTCTTCTCCCGGCATGCCCAAGGAGTGACCCTTGTCATTGAACTGGGCTGCTCCTCCAATGGAAGCCCTGCCCTGCATGAATTGAAACTGGACCCCAAGGTGAACCGCACCGGTGATATCTGGCATATTTTTCTGGTCACAGAAGAGTGGGATATCTGCTACGGCTACCGTTTTGATGGTGTTACAGATATCGAGAAGCAGGGAATAATATACGACCGAGAACAGATCCTTCTCGACCCGCTCTCGCACTCCTTAAGCGGACGCAAATGGGGAGAAGACTTTCCAGGCGGGAGCTCACCTCTCTGCCATCTCATCAAGCATGATTTTGACTGGCAGAATGACAGGCCATTGAAAATACCCATGGTGGACTCTGTTATCTACGAACTGCATGTTCGCGGCTTTACAAGAGATACGAGTTCAGGCGTGAAACATCCGGGAACCTTCCTGGGGATCGTGGAGAAAATTCCTTATTTAAAAAAACTGGGCGTCACAGCAGTGGAGCTGATGCCGGTGACGGAATGGGATGAAAACGACAATGTCTTTTTTGATCCGGATAGCGGAGAGAGGCTGAAGAACTACTGGGGCTATAGTCCAACCTCCTTCTTTGCCCTCAAGGCCGGCTACGCTTCCAAGCCAGACGACCATATCAACGAGTTCAAGACCATGGTCCTTGCCCTGCACCAGGCAGGCATCGAGGTCATCCTCGACATGGTTTACAATCACACCGGAGAGGGCGGCTATCAGGGGAATACCACCAGTTTCCGGGGTATCGACAACCCCATTTACTATCTCCTGGACCAACAGAGTCGTGACTATCTGAATTTTTCGGGCTGCGGCAACACCTTTAACTGCAACCACCCGGTGGTCAGAGAATTCATCCGGGAATCCCTGCGCTACTGGGTTATAGAAATGCATGTGGATGGATTTCGCTTTGACCTGGCCTCCATCCTTGGCCGTGACCGCCAGGGACACGTGCTTGCCAACCCGCCCATGGTCGAGATAATTGCCCAGGACCCCATCCTTCGCGACACCAAGATCATCGCCGAGGCCTGGGATGCGGCAGGACTCTATCAGGTCGGCAGTTTTTCCACTGATGTCCGCTGGGCCGAGTGGAACGGCAAATTCCGGGATGACATCCGTGCCTTTATGTCAGGCCACACCAACTCGGTTGCCAACCTGGCCACACGTATTGCCGGCAGTTCCGATCTCTACCAGTCCAATTCCCGTACCCCGTGCAACTCCGTCAACTTTATCACCAGCCACGACGGCTTCACCCTCTATGACCTGGTGAGCTATAACCAAAAGCATAACCGCAGGAATGGAGAAAAAAACCGTGACGGAGACAATCACAACATCAGCTGGAACAGCGGGGTAGAAGGGAAGACAGATAATGCGGAGATCCTGGACTTTCGTTTCCGGCGCATGCGCAGTATGGCCCTGATCCTTATCCTCTCCCAGGGGGTTCCCATGCTCACGGCTGGTGACGAATTCGGCCGCAGCCAGGATGGCAACAACAACTGTTGGTGCCAGGACAACAGAAGCAGTTGGCTCGACTGGGATCTGGCCCGCAGCAACAAGGGGCTGCTCCGCTTCTTTAGCAAATGCCTCAAGCTGCGCAAAGAAAACCAGATCTTTCGCCGTCACGACTTTTTCAGTCCGCATGCGGGTACAGAGGGACCTGATATCATCTGGCAATCCTTGCGGCCGGGAGAAGAGGACTGGTCAGAGGAGTGTCGCACCCTGGCCTTTCTTCTGCGAGGGAAAAAAAATGGCGAACAGAAAGATGATGATTTTTTCGTCATGCTCAGCGGCCGCCACAATAAAACTGCTGCTTTTGTCATTCCCCCGCCGCCAGGAGGACGAAAGCTATGGAAGCAGATCATCGATACCGCAAGGGTGTCACCTTTCGACTTCCCCCCTCCAAGCCGGGCTGCAAAGAGGAAAGCGGGCGACACAATTCAGGTCAAGGCCATGGCCGCTGTTGTGCTCCAGTCAATACCGGACGCCTAGGGACTATAAGAAAATAAGTTTTTGCATATGGTATGCTTGTCATGGTAATAAAAAATACTTACTGTCTCACCCACTCTTGGAAAAGAGTACAAACTCAGAAGATTAATCAGCCCCAAAAAACAGGCAAAACACTTCATGGCACAGGGAACTTTTCTTTTTGTCGGTGATTCACTCATCGCTGATTTCAACTGGCAGGAGCGGATGCATCATTTCCAGATCCTTAATTATGGGGTTCCGGGTGAGACAGCCCAGGGACTTCTGGGCAGGATCCCGACCATTACCGAGACCGTTTCCTCCCCCGAACTCATCCTGCTGATGATCGGGACCAATAATCTGCTCATTGAAGATTACAGCTACCTGGAGACCCTGCGCCAGATCATTGTTCAGCTGACCTCTCATTACCCGACGACCGAGGTCATCACCAACAGCCTTCTCCCCTTCCAGATGCCCTGGCTCAATCAGGACACCCTGGAACGGATCAACAAACAGATTGAAAACCTGACCCTACAGACTGGATCCTGTTACCTTGACATGTTTTCCAAGTTCAAGGCAAATTCAGACTTTTTCCAGGCTGATGGCATCCATCTGACCCCCCATGCCTATGACCTGTGGGCAAAATCGATCCTTGAATTTGTCGCCTTTCTCGTGGAAGATGATTAAACAATAAAGGGTGCAGCAGCACCATAACCTTTTTTCTCTATTTATAAGGACAAGCAGCAATGAAAAAAAACATCACCAGTGGAATCACAATCTGCCTTTTTCTCAGCCTTGCCGCGTGCAGTAACGCAGACCAGGAAACAAAGACAGAAAAAGCAACAACCGATAAATCAGCAGCCGCCTCTGTAGCTGCCCAGCCTGCTGCCCCCAGTGCCAACGCGGAGAGAGCTCTCAGTGGCAAAATCCTGGAGACCATGGATGCCGGCGGCTACACCTATATGAAGCTCGACACCGGCATCAGCCAGCCATGGGTAGCCATCCCTCAGAGTCCAGTCAAGGTTGGTGATCAGGTTACCTGCTCTCCAGGTATGGCCATGAAAAATTTCTCCAGCAAGACCCTGAACCGAACCTTTGACAGCATTATCTTTTCGTCAGGTATAGCAGGAGCGAAAGGAGGAGGACAGGGTGGAATGCAGGGCGGCATGACCAACCCCCATACTCCCAAGGAAAAACAGGGTGGAGATGACTCCTTTGCCAGTGCCGTCCAGGCTGAAGGTGGTGCCCCTGCCATGCAGCAGCAGCCTCAGGCCGGATCAGGTGGAAGCCTGGGAGCCATGGCCCCCTTTAGTGAGGTCAAGGTGGAAAAAGCTGCTGGTGAAAACAGCTATACCATCGAAGAAATCTTTACAAAAACCGAAGAACTGAACGGCAAGACTGTCCGCATTCAGGGTAAAGTGGTCAAATACAGCCCCATGATCATGGGACGCAACTGGATCCACCTTCAGGATGGAACAGGTGACCCCATGAACAACACTCATGACCTCGTCATCACCACCACGGAAGAGGTGAAAAACGACGATATCATCACCATCGAAGGAGTCCTGACTGCCAATAAAGACTTTGGTGCAGGGTACAAGTATGTGGCCATTGTAGAAGAGGCCAAGACTGTCAAATAATTTTTGCCTGTTTCACAACCTGACGAGCTGGACTCCAATATTGTCCGGCAAGCCAGGGCTGTTTATCTCTGCAGGAGCCCAGCCTTCCTGGCTCCTGCAGTCATTGGCTGGCTTCGATGGTAACCAGGTAATACCAAGAGGCTGCGGTTAGGAGAAGAGTGTGCGTATCGGTATCATTGGCCCGGGAGCCCTCGGTTGTCTCTTTGCCGCCAGGCTATTTCTAGCCGGCAATGAGCAGGACGAAATCCTTATCATTGACCACAGAACTGAACGGGCAGCCGAGCTCAACAAACAGGGCATCCTCTACGAGTCTGATACGGCAACAGAGCGTTGCCCGGTCCCGGTAAGTGCTGCTCCCGAATCCATCGGCCACTTGGATGTACTGCTCTCCTGTGTCAAATCCCATGATCTGAAAGAGAGCCTCCAGTTCGCAACTCCTCTCCTCGGCCCCGACACCCTGCTCCTCTTTCTCCAAAACGGCATCGGCCACCTGTTCTATGGCGAGCAGAAACTGCTGCCCGCAGTCCCGGCCTATGCCACAAGCTCAGAGGGGGCAACACGCCTGGCTCCCGGCCATATCCGCCATGCGGGCAGAGGCCACACCTATCTCGGATTTCTCTCCCCTGGAAACAGGACAGAGGACGAGCGCCTACAGCTGCTGGCAGCACGCCTCGAAAAGAGCGGTATAGACAGTTCTGTCTCCAGCGACATTCAAACACGGCTCTGGGCCAAACTCTTTGTCAACGTGGGGATCAATGGATTGACTGGCGTGTATAACCGGACAAACGGCCAGCTCCTTACCTCCTGTGCAGCCCGAGGCAAGCTTAAGGGTCTGGTTCGGGAGGCGGAAAATGTTGCCAACGCCATGGGAATAGCCATAGAAGAAGATCCAGTGGCTGCAACGCTTACCGTCTGCAAAAGCACATCCCGCAACATCTCTTCCATGCTGCAGGACATCCGCAACAACCGCCCCACTGAGATCGATGCCATAAACGGAGCAGTAAGCCGGCTGGGCAAAAAAAACAACGTTGCCACCCCACTTAACGATGAGCTCATTGCTCAGATAAAGAGCATTGAAAAACGATATCTTGCCAGCCAATAGATGACAATGAAAATCAAAAGTCACGAAATAGGTTTTGACCTGGACGGGGTGATTGCCGATATAGCCGAGGCCTTTATCCGTCTTGCCTGCCATGAATACAACCACTGTTCTTTCCGACTGGAGGATATCACCAGTTTCCAGGTTGAGGAATGTTTGAACATCCCCCCTTCCCTGGTGGAACAGATCTTTTGTGCCATCCTCAAAGATTCCCTTGGAAGCGGGCTCCAACCCATGTCAGGAGCGGTGGAGACCATCACAAGTATGGCCGAAAAAGCGACGGTAACGATCATCACCGCCAGATCCCTGCAACAGCCGGTTACCGACTGGCTGGATCACTTCTTTCCGGCCAGGGCCTGCAAGAAGATAAACCTGGTGGCCATGGGTGACCACGATGACAAAGGTCGTTACATCCAGGAACACCAGCTGCAATACTTTGTCGATGACCGGGTAGAGACCTGCCTGCAGCTCACCGAAAGCGGCATCACTCCCATTGTTTACAATCAACCCTGGAATCAGGGCAGACATGGGCTGCAAACGGTCAGCAGCTGGCGGGAGATAGAGGAGAAACTCTCCTTCTGACAATCACGACGAATCCTTTTTAACAGAGAAGATTAACACTCTTGCCCCGATTTCCTTATGCTCTGTCCCCACTGTAATAAAAAGATCCCGGTCTATCGCAATCCAGTTCCCACTGTGGATATCATCATCGAGATAGGGGAGGCCATCGTTCTTATCAAACGAAAGAATCCACCCCATGGCTGGGCCCTGCCTGGAGGATTTGTTGATTATGGAGAATCTTACGAGACAGCTGCGGTGAGAGAGGCAGAAGAAGAGGCAGGGCTGGTGGTGGAGAATCTGCAGCAGTTCCGAACCTATTCCGACCCAAACCGCGATCCGCGGCAGCATACAGCCTCAACGATCTTCATTGCCCAGGCCGACACACAGCCCATAGCAGGAGACGACGCTGCCGAAGTCGGCCTCTATACCGAAGAGAACCTGCCTCCGATGGCCTTTGACCACGCCAAAATCGTGGCCGATTATTTTGCTTTCAAGAAGAAGAAAGGCTGAAAGCTGGCTGGTGACAATTCACACGCGGCTGGAGCAGTTTTTTGTCGGGTTAGCGAAGCGCTTGTACCCCCTTGAGGGATGAAACCCGACACCCTACCCAGCCCTAGAAAATCCACTTGAGCAGTGAAAATACCGCGAAACCTGCGCCCAGGCCTCCATAAAACATGAGTCAGGGAACACAGTCACTGCCGTATTTTTTGGCAAGAAGGGCAAATGTGCCAATGCCGGCAAGCCCGGCAATAATGAGAAAAACAATATCTTGCACAACTATTACCCCCGAGTGCGCACAGTGACCTTTTTGCGGAGGCGAATGGACTCCGGGGTCACTTCCACCAGTTCGTCATCATTGATATAGGCGATGCAATCTTCCAGGGTCATAACCTTAGGGGGAGTAAGGATCACTGCCTCATCAGACCCGGAGGCCCGCATGTTGGTCAACTTCTTGCCCTTGGCAGGATTGACCACCAGGTCTGACGGCCTGGAGCACTCGCCGACGATTTGTCCCTGGTACAGGGGGGCTCCAGGACCCACAAACAACTTCCCACGCTCCTGGAGGTTGAACAGGGCATAGGCCACAGCAGTACAGGGCTCTTTTACCAGCAGCACACCGTTTATCCGGTTCTTGATCTCTCCGGCCCAGGGGCCGTATTCGGCAAAGACATAACTCATCATGCCCATGCCCTTGGTATCAGTCATAAACTCAGAGCGGTAGCCGAGCAGTCCCCTGGTGGGAATCTTGAACTTCATACGCACCATACCGTTCTGGGTGTTCATCTCTTCCAACTGACCACGCAATTTACCGAGCTTCTCGATAACCGGGCCCTGGAACTGCTCATCCACGTCAACGGTGAGTTCCTCGTAAGGCTCAAGGGTCTGCCCGTCTTCATTTTTCAGAATTACCTGGGGCCGGGTTACCTGCAACTCGTAGTCTTCCCGCCGCATCTTTTCAATGAGGATGGAAAGGTGCAGTTCACCGCGCCCGGAGACGCGAAATCCCACACCATCGGTGAGGGGTTCATACTGCAGGGCCACATCGGCCAGAGTCTCCCGCTTCAACCGTTCTTCAATATGACGGGAGGTGACAAATTTCCCTTCCTTACCGGCAAAGGGTGAGTCATTGGGGATAAAATTCATGGAGATGGTGGGTGGATCGATATCAATCAGTGGCAAGGGCTGCGGATCATCAGGATCAGTAAAGGTAACCCCCACAGTCACATCTTCCATTCCAGCCACTGCCACGATCTCTCCAGTGTTGGCCGTCTCTGTTGGTACCTTTTCATCACAGGAGAAACGATAAATCTTGGTAATTCGTACCGGCTTGATTGAACCGTCCCGACGGGCAACCACAATGGGCTGGTTGATGGACATGGTGCCGTTCACCACCTTGCCAATACCGAGGCGGCCCAGGTAAGGGGAGTAATCAATGGTTCCCACCTGCATCTGTAAAGAGGCATCAGCAGAACCGGTGGGTGCCGGGATATGATCCACGATCATCTCTGAAACAACATGCATATTGCCGCCGTCTTCTATGGGGTCGGTATGCTCTTTCAGGGCATACCCCTCCTTGGCGGAGGCATAGACAATGGGAAAATCCAGAGTATCATCAGGGGCATTGAGCTTGACAAAGAGGTCAAAGACCTGGTCAACCACCCAGTCACAACGGGCCGCTGGTTTGTCGATCTTGTTAATGACAACAATAACCGGCAGATGATTTTCCAGGGCCTTTTTCAAGACGAAATAGGTCTGCGGCATGGGGCCTTCCTGGGCATCCACCACGAGCAGAGCACCATCGGCCATACGCAGTACGCGCTCCACCTGGCCGCCGAAATCAGCATGGCCCGGTGTGTCAATGATATTGATCCAGAAATCCTTATACTCATAGGATCCGTTCTTGGCAGTGATGGTGATCCCGCGCTCCCGCTCCAGATCCATGGAGTCCATCATCCGCTCGGCCACCTGCTGGTTCTCCCTGAATATCCCGGAGTGTTTGAATAACTCATCTACCAGGGTGGTCTTGCCATGATCAACGTGAGCGATAATGGCCACGTTCCGAATCTTATCCTGTTCCATCTTCTGTCTGCCTCTTTAAAAACCCATGCAGTCCATTCAACTCATGGACTGCAAAATAAAAAAAGCATCCGTTCGTATGCGGATGCTTTCAACACGCCCCAACTCGGAGCACAGAAACCGAACAGAATAACAAAATCTCACGCCCTTGGCAAGATAATTAGGGAGGCCAGCCACCGTTTCCCATAAATCAGACAAATCAAAACGAATCGAGAATTTTCCTGCGGCTCCTGGCCGAACGGTTGAGCACGGAGACCGCCTCATCGACATAATCAAAGACCCGGGCCTTCTTGCCCTCGGCCGGACGCATGATCCGCCCCAGGACCTGGAGCAGCCTCCCTTCAAAGGTGATGGGAGTGGTGAGAAAAAGTGTGCTCAACCCCGGACAGTCAAAGCCTTCTCCGATGAGCTGCAGGGTGGCCACCAGGACCTTGATCTTCCCTTCCTGCACCTCTTTTACAATTGCAGCCCGCTGGTCTGCAGAGGTCTGTCCGGTGAGCATACCCACCTCGACTCCACGCTCCTTGAGACCTTTTTCAAAGACCTGGCAATGACTGATCCGATCCGAGACCAGAAGAAGGGTTCCACTATTTTCCATGTGGCAGACCTGAACAACATCGTCAATGATCTGCTGATTGCGACTTGCATCCTGGGTCAAGGCCGTTATCAGGGGCTGATAATCGCCGCGATAACGATACTGAAAGCGTGTTTTCCGCCGAACCAGCTCCGGTTTGACAATGGCACCAGTGGCTTCCAGTTCCCCCTGATCCACCCGGTGAAACCTGTCGCCCATGTAAAAATAGATAAGCTTGGTCAACCCCTCATCACTGCGAAAGGCAGTTGCGGACAGGCCAAGGAGATAATGGCCGGGAAAATTGCTCACCACATCGGTGAAAAGTGCTGCCGGGACCCGGTGGCATTCATCCACCACCAGGTGACCAAAACAGGGAGTCAGCTCCTGCACCCGTTTCCGAGCGGTGTTGACAATGGCCACACTGATGGGCCGCACCTCAAAATGACCGTCTCCCACCAGTCCGGCCGAGCAGCCAAGAAACTCCTGAATACGTTCCTGCCACTGATAAAGCAGTTCCTTGGTATGCACCACCACCAGGGTGGGCTGACGGCGGGCAGCAATAATAGCCAGGGCCATCACCGTCTTGCCGCTGCCGGTCCCGGCTTCGAGCACCCCAAAAGAACGTTTTTCCGCGGCTGCAACCGCGGCCTCCTGGTAGGGACGCAAGAGTCCGGTGAAAGAGAAATCCACTTCAGGCAGAAGCAGACGTTGATCATGAATTTTCGGAGTTTGTTTGAGATAGTCGCGACACAGCAGTACAGCCTGGTTGGCAAATCCGCGCGGAAAACGAATCCCGCCCGGCACAGGTTCATAATACTTCAGCTTGGGTTTCAACTGCTTTCCCACCCAGCGGCCATATTTTTTAGCGGACACATACTTGGGATTGTCAATGGTCAAGCGATCCTTTACTGCCTTTTCCAGGGCAAAGGGGATGTCTTCCAGGAGGCAATCTGCAGCAACGGTGAGAGATGGCGTAGGCATACTTTTCAATTGAATATCTTACGGGTCTATGGCATTACCTGATGACGATCAGTGATCCAACTCTTTGCATTCAACATTGAACGTTCGATGTTAGACGCTCATCTTTTATTTTTTTAAATCTTCACCGGAAACAATTCGTGCCCAACACACTGGCCCATATCGGACTACAGATACCGCTGACCCGGCTTGGATTGAAAGAAGCACCGCTGCAGTGGGTTATTGCAGGCTGTATTATCCCTGACATCCCCTGGATTGTCCAGCGCATTCTCTCCACCTTGCCAGCCATAGACCAGGTTGCCCTGAAACTGTATACAACCACTCAGGCCAGCCTTGCCTATTGTCTCATCCTCTCCCTGGCGCTGGCCATGCTGAGCCGCCACAGCAGGATGATTTTTATCATCCTCGCAACAAACAGCCTCTTCCACCTGCTTCTCGATGCCACCCAGATCAAATGGGGAAACGGAGTCCACCTCCTGGTCCCCTTTTCCTGGCAGCTCACCAACTTCAACCTGTTCTGGCCAGAGCATTTCTCCAGTTACCTGCTCACCGGGATCGGTGTGCTCACCCTCATCACTTCCTGGCGAAAAGCGATTCAGGGCGGTCTGCATCTTCAATGGCCCGGTGCAAGCAAAGCACTCTGCCTCGTTACCTGCCTCAGCCTCTATTTCCTCAGCCCTCCTCTGCTGATCTCTGGAGCATACGAAACAGACACCCGTTACAGCAAAACCCTGAGCAGCTCGCAAACAAGAACAGGAAAAGAAGTTGCCCTGGACCGGGATCGATATGTTGTGAATAATCATACCGTTAAAAGTTACACGGGCGAACAGTTCAAGATTACCAACCCGCCTGCAACAGAATCAACCACTCTCTCCATCCAAGGCCGCTTTGTCGACGAAAAAACCATTGAACTGAGTGCATTTCATGTCCACCGGCCTTATCGTAACCTTGCATCCTATGCAGGTCTGCTGCTCGCCCTGCTCATCTGGACACACTCACTGATCTATCACAAATTCCGCAGAAATTCTCACAGGAGTTCTCCATGAATCCTCTGAAAACATGGGTTATGTCCCTTCTTTTTGTCTTGCTGACTGCAACGGCGTCCATTGCCTCCCCCCAGCAGGAAACCATTACCATGAACCTGCCGGACAGCGTACTCAGAGAGGCGATCCACAAGATCCTCCCCCTAAAATTCGGAGTGCAGTCCAAAACAGTGCTCGGAGCCGTATCCATTGACAAGATCGACAAGCTGCAGCTCCTGGAAAACAAGCTCTCCAGCCATATAACCTTGTCCGGGCACAAACTGAACCTGGTCACCAAGATTGGCGACCATGACATTCGCTTGAAAATCGGCACCCTCACCTTGAACTTTCAATGCGATGCCACCATACGTTTTGACGCCCCCAGCCAAACCCTGTATCTCAAACCGGTCATCACCGAGATGCAGTCAGCAAACAGCAAGAAGGCAGATGTTGCCGCCGCCCTCGCCCTCCTCTTCAACAACCGGGAATTCCCCCTGCAAATCGAAAAACTCAGACCCATCATGGCAGACACAGGCAATAAAATCCTGAACATCTCCATGGATATTGTAGACATTCAACTCCGCCCCAACATCCTGCAACTGGACATTACCCCCAGAATAGCGGCAACAAACAAAGTTACCACCAAATAAAAAAACGGGATTGAAAGCCTTACACTTTCAATCCCGTTTTCAATGTTTCTGGTACGCCAAGCAGGATTCGAACCTGCGACCTACGGCTTAGAAGGCC
>CAYPEU010000047.1:0-22114 GCA_964409855.1 uncultured Desulfocapsa sp. | reverse complement strand
TACAAATTCAAATTTAAGTTTTCCGGTTGTCCTAACGACTGTGTTGCTGCCATTGCTCGTTCAGATGTGGCGGTTATCGGTACCTGGAAAGACGATATTCGTATCGACCAGGCTGCCGTGAAAGAGTACGTTGCCGGAAATGTTCCCTCCAACGGTGGTTCTCACGCCGATGGTGACTGGGGTGCATTTGATATCCAGAAAGAAGTTATTGACCTCTGCCCCACCGACTGTATGTGGATGGAAGGCGATGAGCTGAAAATCGACAACGCTGAGTGCACCCGTTGTATGCATTGCATCAACGTTATGCCTCGTGCTCTGCGTCCTGGCGTAGTGCAAGGTGCTTCTGTCTGTGTTGGTGCTAAAGCTCCTATCCTTGATGGTGCTCAGTTCGCTACCCTGGTTGTTCCTTTTATGGAAGTTTCTGCTGACAACGAGTTCGAGAATCTCATCGATTTTATCGAGAATATCTGGGACTGGTGGATGGAAGTTGGTAAAAACCGTGAGCGTGTTGGTGAGACCATGCAGCGTATTGGCCTGCCTACCTTTATTAAGGTTATGGGTCTGGATCCAATTCCGCAGCATGTTAAAGAGCCTCGCTCTAACCCCTACGTCTTCTGGCAGTCAGAGGAAGTTCCTGGTGGTTTTGAGCGCGATGTTCAAGAATTCCGTAAACGTCACGCTGCATAAGAACATTAATCAAGCAATAAGTTACGCTTGAGTACATATTCAAGGAGGTTATAATTATGGGTTACGATCCCGAAAATCCCATGGCGGACAGGATTACAGACATTGGTCCCCCACATTATTCAAAATTCCATCCCCCGGTTATTGCAAAGAACAAGGGGAAATGGCTCTATCATGAGATCCCACAGGCCGGCGTTCTGATGCATAAAGCTGAAAGTGGAGACGAGTGCTGGACCGTACGTGTTGGTGCTGCCCGTCTGATTTCCACAGAACTTATTTATGAGATGTGCGATATCGCTGATGCACACTGCGACGGTTTCCTGCGTTTCACCACCAGAAATAACGTTGAGTTCATGGTAGATTCCAAAGATAAGGTTCAGCCCCTGCTGGACGATCTTGCTTCACGCGGCAACAAGTTCCCCGTAGGTGGAACCGGAGCCGGTGTAACCAATATCGTTCATACTCAGGGTTGGGTACATTGTCACACCCCAGCAACTGACGCTTCCGGTGTTGTTAAGGCGGTAATGGATGATCTGTTTGACTACTTCGTTACCATGAAGTTGCCTGCACAGGTTCGTATTGCTCTTGCCTGTTGTCTGAACATGTGTGGTGCTGTACATGCTTCCGATATCGCCATCCTTGGTGTTCATCGTAAGCCACCTATGATCGATCATACTCGTATCACCGGTGTTTGTGAGCTTCCCCTTGCCATCGCCTCCTGTCCTCTTGGTGCTGTAAAACCATCCAAGGCTGAGGTTGACGGTAAAGAGATCAAGACCGTTAAGGTTAATGAAGAGCGCTGTATGTTCTGTGGTAACTGTTATACCATGTGTCCTGCTATGCCTCTTGCTGATCCTGATGGTGATGGTATTGCCATCCTCGTTGGTGGTAAGGTTTCCAATGCGAGATCAGCCCCTAAATTCTCCAAACTGGTTATTCCCTTCCTGCCCAACACCCCGCCACGCTGGCCTGAGACCGTTGACGCAGTAAAGAATATCCTGGAGACCTATGCCAAAGACGCCAATAAGTACGAGCGTGTTGGTGAGTGGGCCGAGCGTATTGGTTGGGAGAAGTTCTTTGAAAAATGTAATATTCCCTTTACCATCAAGTCCATCGACGATTACCGTCTGGCATACGATACCTGGCGTACAACGACTCAGTTCAAGTACACCAGCCACATCAAGTAATTGACCTTATAGTTGCACTCGGGGAACGCTGTTCTCCGAGTGTGCTTTTTGGCCACTTGCCTGATAACACTTTTTTTTACAGGAGTACGTGTTATGGCAATGAGTGATGAAGATATCAAAGCAGCAATGATAGAAAAGGCCACCAAGGCCCCGAAACCTCAGCTGTATGTGAAAGATTTCTACAAATGCGATCCTGATTCTAAGCCTCGCAAGATCAAGAATCTGGCCAATGACCTGGTAAAAGAAGGGGAACTAATGTTCTGGTCCTCTGGTTCTACCACCATGTATGCCCGTCCTGATCGTATCAAGGATGAAGAGGGAGATGAGGGTATTTAATTAACCTCTGTTTTCCTGTTCGCCCTTGTTTTTAAAAGGTACAGAGCTTTTGCTCTGTATCTTTTTTTTTGCCTTGAGTAAAGACCATGGATAATCTGCTGTTCCTGCCTGAGACAAAGTCAACCAATGAAGATGCCTATGCCCTGGCCCTAAAAGGAGCAGTCCATGGTTTTGGAGTGCTTGCAGAACAGCAGAGTCATGGAAGAGGGAGACTGGGAAGGGAGTGGATCTCGCCCCCTGGGACCGGTCTCTACTGCTCGATTATTCTCAGGCCCTCTCTCCCTCCCCTTGAATTTCCCAGAATTACCCTTACCGCAGGCCTTGCTCTCTGTTCTGTTATTGAAACACTCACCACCCGTCCCTTTGGTCTCAAATGGCCCAATGACCTCTATTGCGAGGGAAAGAAATGCGGGGGAATTCTAGTGGAATCATCGTCTCTTCATATAGAGGAAAAAAATTGCTTTGTCATTGTTGGGATTGGCCTTAACGTCAATACTCCTCTTCAGGCCTTTCCTGAAGCCCTGCAATGGAAGTCTACTTCACTCTTTATCGAGACCGGAAGGAGTTGGCAGGTCATGGATCTGTATGAGAAAATCCATCAATCACTGCTGACCCATCTGGCACTGCATGAGGAGCAAGGCTTTGCCGAGATATTGAAGGAATGGAGAAAACGGGATCTTCTCCTTGGCAAGGAGATGCAGTGGATCACAAGGGAGAAAAAGGTGATCAGAGGCAGGGGACTGGGACCCGATGAAAATGGACAGCTCCTGGCCAGGGACCAGGAGGGAAAGGTGCATGAGATATTGTCTGGAGATGTCCAGCTGGCCGATCCACAGTAGAAGCCTGCCCCTGCGGGCGAATGTTTGACATATTCACCCCAGGGACGGCCCCTGCTGTGTGTTGTACGTGCAAATTAGTATCTGTAATAGTGCGGTTTATACGGGCCTTCAACAGGAACACCAATATAGTCGGCCTGTTCCTTGCTCATGGTGGTGAGGTGGACACCGATCTTCTCCAGATGCAGTCTCGCTACCTTCTCGTCAAGGTTTTTGGGAAGGAAGTAGACCTTGTTCTCATACTTGTCAGAGTTCTGCCACAGCTCAATCTGGGCCAGGACCTGATTGGTGAAGGAGTTGCTCATGACAAAGCTTGGGTGGCCGGTGGCACAGCCAAGGTTGACCAGGCGCCCTTCGGCAAGGACGATGATTTTCTTGCCATCCGGGAAGACGACATGATCGACTTGGGGTTTGATATTCTCCCAGGGAAGATCCTTGATTCCGGCAATATCAATCTCGGAATCAAAGTGGCCAATGTTACAGACTATGGCCTCATCAGGCATCTGTTCCATATGGGCCCTGGTGATAACATTGAGGTTTCCGGTACAGGTGACATAGATATTGCCTTTTGAGGCGATCTCATCCATGGTCGTTACCTGGTAGCCCTCCATGGCAGCCTGGAGTGCACAGATGGGGTCGACCTCTGTGACGTACACCGTAGCTCCCATTCCGCGTAAGGCCTGGGCACAACCCTTGCCCACATCTCCATAGCCGACAATAACCGCGTTCTTGCCGGCAATCATCACGTCCGTGGCACGCTTGATGCCGTCAATGAGGGATTCACGACAACCGTAGAGGTTATCAAACTTAGATTTGGTAACGGAATCGTTGACATTAAAGGAGGGACACATCAGTTCGTTGTCACGCGCCATTTCATTGAGGCGGTGCACACCGGTGGTGGTCTCTTCGCTGATGCCTTTAACGTCCTTCATTTCATCCTTGTATTTGTCATGCATGATGAAAGTAAGGTCACCGCCATCGTCGAGGATCATGTTGGGGCGCCATCCGTCAGGGCCAAAGATGGTCTGGTCAATGCACCACCAGAACTCTTCCTCAGTCTCACCTTTCCAGGCAAAGGTGGGGATGCCTGCCTCTGCCATGGCAGCTGCAGCATGATCCTGGGTGGAAAAAATATTACATGATGACCAGCGAATCTCAGCGCCCAGGTCAACCAGGGTCTCCATGAGCACTGCGGTCTGGATGGTCATATGCAGACAACCGGCGATACGTGCGCCCTTTAAGGGCTGGGAAGCACGATATTCCTCGCGCAAAGACATGAGGCCAGGCATCTCTGTTTCGGCAATTTTTACCTCTTCGCGTCCCCAGGCGGCAAGGGACATATCAGCAACTTTATAATCACTCATTGTAGTATCCTTTATTGATGGTCTTATGAAAAACAAAGACCCATCTACCGTTCTAGACGGCAGATGGGTTGGGTAATCAGATATTGGAAAAGCTGTTACAGCCCGGCGTCGGCCTTCAGGGCTTCTGCCTTATCGGTCCGTTCCCAGGTAAAATCATCCAGCTCACGGCCAAAGTGGCCATAAGCGGCTGTTGCCTGGTAGATGGGCCGAAGAAGGTTCAGTTGCTGGACTATGGCCTTGGGCCGCAGGTCAAAATGGCGGCTGATCAGGGCCTTGATGGCATCATCATCGAGCTTTCCTGTGCCAAAGCTGTTCACATTGATGGACACCGGCTGAGAGATACCGATGGCATAGGCGATCTGTACCTCTACCTCTGAGGCTATGCCTGCTGCCACGATATTTTTGGCAACATAACGACCCATATAGGAAGAGGAGCGGTCAACCTTGGAGGGATCTTTACCGGAAAAGGCGCCGCCGCCATGGGAGCCTTTACCGCCATAGGTGTCGACGATAATCTTTCTCCCAGTCACTCCGCAATCTCCAACTGGGCCGCCAATGACAAATCTCCCGGTGGGGTTGATGAAGTACTTGGTATTCTCATCGACCATGTCAACAGGAAGGGTGGGCTTGATGATCAGTTCCATGACCCCTTCCTGGAGATCTTTATGGGAGACAGACTCTTCATGCTGGGTGGAGAGCACAACCGCTTCAATGCGTTTGGGTTTGTTGTCTATATACTCGATGGTGACCTGGCTCTTGGCATCAGGGCGGAGCCAGGGGAGTTGACCGGCCTTGCGAACATCGGCCTGACATTTTGTCAGCCGATGGGCATAGGTAACGGGCATGGGCATGAGTACCCGTGTTTCGTCACAGGCATAGCCAAACATCAGTCCCTGATCACCGGCACCCTGGTCCAGGTCCATTCCACTGCCTTCATCAACACCCATGGCGATATCAGCGGATTGTTTGTCAATGGAGGTGAGCACTGCACAGGATTGCCAGTCAAAACCCATTTCAGATGAGTTGTAACCGATGGAACGAATGGTCTGACGAACGACATCGGGCATGTCTACATAGGCATTGGTGGTTATTTCACCGGCGATAATGGCCATTCCTGTGGTAACCATTGTTTCACAGGCAACACGTCCTGCCGGATCCTGTTTGAGGATAGAGTCAAGTATGGCATCCGAGATCTGATCGGCTACTTTATCAGGATGGCCCTCTGAAACAGATTCAGAGGTGAAAAGGTGATGTAACATGAAAAGGTCTCCCTTGAGATTTTAGTGGTAATTTTTTGCAGCTGTGAAAATATTTAGGGAATATGATAGGGTGCAGAGTAACAATGCGTAACGATAAAAAACAATCTTTAACTATGACGCTGATTGACCGTTGTTGTCAAGGAAAAAGGGCAGATAACAGCAAATTGTCCAATACCAGAGTCATGCCTTTTGCAGAGTTATCGAGAAAGGGGAATGGGCATATGGAAAAAGAGGAAGCAACATACAGGGCGCTGGTGGCAAGGGAACTGGAAAATGGTGACTTTGTCCGCGAGATAAAGGCACTGGATCTTGCTGATCTCCCGGATGATGAGGTATTGATTAAGGTGCATTATTCATCCTTGAACTATAAGGATGCCCTTTCCGCCTCAGGGAACCGTGGTGTGACCAGACGATATCCGCATGTGCCTGGTATTGATGCAGTCGGGGTGGTGGTAAGCTCACCCGCTGCGTCTTTTCGTCCTGGGGATAGGGTTATTGCATCAGGTTTTGATCTGGGGATGAACCATGGTGGTGGATTTGCTGAGTACCTCACTGCTCCCAAAGAGTGGCTGGTTCCCCTGCCTGAAGAGATGAGTTTTGAAGAGTGTATGAGCTGGGGAACAGCCGGTTTTACTGCTGCCCAGTGCGTTGCCAAGCTCCTTGAAAATGGGGCCTTGCCGCAAAAAGGAAAAATTCTGGTGACCGGAGCATCCGGCGGAGTGGGTTCAGTGGCGGTGGCAATTCTGGCAAAGCTTGGATTTGAGGTGACCGCTGTGACGGGGAAGGACGCAGGGAAATTTCTGCTGGGTCTTGGTGCCAGTGAAATCCTGAACAGAGAGGAGTTTGTCCAGGAGAATAACAAGCTGCTGCTCAAGGAAAAATGGGCTGGAGCAGTGGATACCGTTGGGGGGAAATATCTGGAGACGGTGATCAAGGGAAGTTGTTACGGTTCCACCGTGACCTGTTGCGGCAATGCAGCCTCTGCAGACCTTCAGCTGACTGTCTATCCTTTTATTCTGCGGGCCGTAACCTTGACAGGTATAGACTCTGCCCAATGCCCGGTTCCTGTGCGAACAGTGCTTTGGAAAAAGATGGCAGGTGAATGGGCCCTGGATCAGCTTGCCGATCTCGCAACAGTGATTACTTTAGACGAACTTGATAAAAAGATCGGGGAAATACTGGCGGCAAAGGTGAAGGGCCGAGTTGTTGTCAAAATAGTGTAACAGTTCACCTGCCTTCCAGCTTCGCCCGATCAGGCTCGCTCATAGAGCGGGCAATAGGTTCGCCTGTCTGATCCGGCGAATCGGTGATACTGGTAAACTCTTACAGTACAGAGGGGAACCCAGGAGTTCCTCCCGCTGAGCTGTTAGAAAAAGCTTTGACGCCCTGGCAGGTGCATCCGTAAGGAGTGGGATATGTCCATAGAAGAAGCTCAAGAGGTTTTGGCCATTGAAGAGCAAGGTCTGGCTGCAGTCCGAGAACGTATCGGAGAGGAATTCAACCAGGCGGTGCAGGTCATATTTTCCTGTCCCAGCAGACTGGTTATAACCGGTATTGGAAAGTCCGGGATTATTGGGCAGAAGATATCTGCGACGCTCAATTCCACCGGAACCCCATCTTTTTTCCTCCATCCGGTGGAGGCCATGCATGGTGATCTGGGGATGGTTGCTCCCTCTGACGTGGTCGTTGCCATCTCCTATTCAGGTGAGACAAGCGAGCTCAACGGGCTGCTGGTGAGTCTGAAAAAGAGGGGCACAACCATCATTGCCATGACCGGTGGGCGGGAGTCCACTCTGGCCAGGTCCAGCGATATTGTCCTGGATATTCATGTGCCCATGGAGGCGTGTCCCCTTGGCCTTGCTCCAACTGCCAGTACCACTGCGACGCTTGCCATGGGGGATGCCCTTGCCGTGGTGCTTCTCAAGCGCAAACAGTTCAGGGCCGCTGATTTTCGTGAGAATCATCCAGGCGGTAGTCTTGGTGAGCGGCTGAAAGTCAATGTCAGCGAGGTGATGTTAAAGGGTGATGCCATCCCATCAGTAGGGATGGGGACCCCGGCCGCCTCGGCAGTGGCAGTACTCAACCGGGAAAATCTGGGCGCTGTGCTCATTACCGATGAAGGGTGTAAGGTCAGGGGGATTGTTACTGATGGTGATGTCAGGCGCGCGATGGTGGAAAGAAGGGACTTGTCTACTGCCAAGGTCGATGAGATGATGACTGCCGATCCCATCGCCATTCAGGGCAGCGTACAGGCGGTGGATGCCCTCAGCATCATGCAGCAGCATGAAATAACGATTTTGCCCATTGTTGGTGAGAATGCAGAGTTGATCGGTATTCTGCATCTCCATGATCTGTTAGGTAAAGGTGAATTTCGCTTTTTAGTATGAGGAAAGAAATATGTGTCAGATGAGTGTGCTTGTGGTTGAAAATGAAAAGGAAGAACTGGTGATGGAAAGCGTTACCAGGCTGGAAGTCCAGAAGGGCGGGGTTGAGGTGAGTACTTTTTTTGAGGAACCTAAATTTGTGCCGGGAGTGCAGGTGCAGTCCATCGACTTTCTTGGAGGGAAGGTCTTTTTGGGATCTGTGACGGAAACTTCCGCACCATAATTGAGGCCAGGCTGTCTTGAAAATCCAATTTTTTTCAAGGCACCCGCTAGTCTTGTTTTTTTTTTGCTCCCACAAGAAGAGCAGATCGATGTATGAGAAGAAGAGAGAGGAGAGGAATAAATGAATCACTTGGAAAAATTACAGGTATTGCTTCCGCACTGGATTGAGCATAACAGCGGCCATGCTGAAGAGTGTCGGAAATGGGCTGCCCTGGCAGCAGAGAGTGAAGCAGCAGAGGAGGTCAGCTCGCATCTCGCTGCTGCGCTCATTGGTATGGAGAATGTTGGGAAACACCTGGAAAGGGCCCTGGCAGCTGCAGGTGGGGCAATCAAGGGTGGTGAAGGCGGTCATCACCATCACCACCCTTGATTGACTCAGGTGCAGTCTAGTCTGCACCTGAACAGTTTATTCTGCCTCGCTGTAGAACTGCCACTGGTCATTTGCTGGAGAGTAGAGGTAATCCAACTGCAACCGGAGCGGTCTTCCTCCGCTCTGCTCAGTACACTGCATTCTGAACAGAAGTTTGTCCTCGATTTTCTTCAAATACTCTACCTTGGGTGAACTGAGCAGGGAACGAGCTGTTGCAGGGTAGTGTTGCAGAAACAGTGTTTCAAAATTGTCATTGAGGTATGCTGTTTTGTCGATGATAAGCAGCTGCTTGTCTGCATCCTTCATTTGGCTGGAAATTTCCTGCACCATAACCTGGAATTCAGATTCTTCTGCAAACTGGCTGGCAGTGATACCATCTTTTATCTCCTGCAGTTTTGCAAGTGCAGAGCCATATTCTTCGTCCTTGAGAAACCTTGCCACCTTCTCTTTGTCGCGGATGATAGAGGCATGAAGCATAATCCGGGAGAGTTTTTCAAGGCTCTCTGCACTGTTCGCCTGACCGAGCAGCTTATTGTTCTCTTCAAGGAGGAGAATGGCCTGTTCATAGTGGGCGATGGCATCATCCCAACGCGCAGCAGCAAAGGCCTCTTTTCCTTTTTCCACGGTCATGTAAATTTTAGTTCGGGCAATGTTTGCATGGAGAGTGGAAATGGTATCTGATTCGGAAAGATCCATTGTTGTCACCATTTTCATAGCTTGCTGATAGCTCTCCAAGGCTGATAGCCAATCTGTATTGGCGAAGGAATCATGACCTTGCTTCTGCAGGATGTTGAACTTTGCCTGGTATGAAAGGAGTTCCAGCTGAGCAATGTCTTCCTGGGAGACATCGGGATTTGCTTTGGTGAGTTGTAATGCTTTACCAAAATGTACTGCGGCGCCGTTCCAGTCAGAGATGGATAAAGATTTTTCTCCGGCCTGCATCATGGCGTTGAGACGGGCCAGCGTCAGCTTCTTGCCTACCTCGACAAGCAGGGTCTGGTCAATGGCTGATGTCTTTGCCGCCACTTCCAGTGCCGCTTCGTAGGCCACGATCGCTTCCTGCCAGATATCCTGCTGGAAAGAGGTATCCCCAGTGGTTTTTGCCTCATTGAATGCCACTATTGATTTTTTTGTTGATTGAGAGACAAATTTTCCATCCAGAAGCGTATTCCCTGCCCGTCCCTGTTGAAGCGTCTCAGATTCAAGGAGGGTGCGGATGTTCTGGTTGAGCCGTTTTTTTTCATCCTCTTTGATGAGCCGTACATTTGAAAGGATGTCTAGTGCTTCTTCACATTTCTGTTCTGCACCTTTAAACTTTTTTGCGTCCAGCAGGGATCGGCATTCTGCAAAAGTGAGTTCTGCTTTTTCCAGGTTTGAAGCGAGGGAGAAATAGCCAAGGGCAATGGTCGCCAGAAGGGCAACACTTCCCCCTCCCATGGCATACAGTAACCACCTGCTTCCTGTCGCTGTCTTTTTTTCCTCTTCGTAAAAGGTCCTTTTTTCCTCAGGAGCCGAAGTCGGTTCAGAAGATAATGGCTCATCTTCTTCATCCTCTGGTCCTTCTGTTGCCAGGTCACTTAAGAGATTGATGGACTGCTGAACCCTCTCTTGTGCTTCTTGGAGAAGGGGGTAGTCGGAGACCAGTTCACCAACGGCCTGGTACTGTTCCATGGCCTTTATCGGCTCTCCCTGCTCTTCCAGGTCATCCGCTTCGCGGTAGAGGGCTGTGGCCGTGTCCATGGCCTTGACTGCCTGTTCTTCCAGCTCCTCACGCCCATTGAAGTGAGTGGGGGTGGACTGGAGTTCCTGGGAAAGGGCACTAAAACGTCTTTTCTGGGCCATGAGATGCAGGAGGTCAGTATCAATGGCTTCTTGAACGGAAGGGGGCTCTTCCTCCCTGGCAAGAGAAAGGGGGTCTCCAAAATCATCATCCAGGATCTCTGTCTCATCCTCTTCAGTTTCTTTTGCAGCTTCCTCTTCTTTGGTGTCCAATAGTGCTGGAGACGCAGGGGCGGAAGCCTGGTCGAAGCTTCCGGTGTCAAAGGGGAGACGATCGCTGTTTTCCTGATACCACTCTGCTGCTTCCTCATTGAAGGGATTGATGACCGAGTAGATTTCACCGGATATCATATGACCGATATGGAGGATAAGCTTGATAATGGATTGATCAGCTTCCCAAAAGTCACCGATACATATGGCAGAAGAATCAAAGTCAGGATGAAAGGTGGGGCTCTCCGGACGGCAGTTGGGAGGAAATTGAGGAAAAGCAAAGGGAAGCCACAAGGAAACCACGTGACTGTCGCAGGGATAGACCTCGCCGCCTTCTTCCTTGCACACCCCTTCTATCTGATAGGTAACAGTATAGTGCTCTGGAGGTCTTTCCTCTCCGGGGGAGACGCTGATTTGAGGGATGCCGGCAAAGTAATCGGTTAGTTCCTGAAGGACAGTTTCAAGTTGATTGATGGTCTTGTTCATGGCTGCTCACTAAGTCGACGAGTTCATGGAAAGGGAATAACATCAGTCAATGGAATTGAGGAATGGAGGCAGAGTCAGAATTTCCAGGAAGCTGTTAACATGATATTCTGCAGAAAGATCTGCGTTCTTAAAAGCGATGAGTCGCATATTGCAGGCCTCGGAGTGGTGACGGTCAATGATGGAATCGCCGATATAGATTGCCTCTTCCGCCTGACAGTCACAATGGGCGAGAATCTCGAGCAAGGCATCCGGCGCAGGTTTGGGACGCTTGGCATTTTCCGCTGTCATGACCTTGGTGAAGTAGTCGCGGAGGTGGAAGATATCCAGGATCGGCTCCATGGTGTTGGTGCGGTTGGTGGAGATTGCCAACTGATAGTGCGGGGTGCAGATGTTGAGAAATTCAATGAGGTCTTCCTCCATCTTCATGTATTTGAGGAAGGGAGCATAGCCTATCTCTTTTCGGTAGTGGTCAACTGCCTGCAGGTCTTGGTCGGGGTAGTGACGAAAGATGTGCCGGGTTGACTCCATCACGTTGTGGATATGGACAAACTCCAGTTCTTCCAGGTCCATGGGAGGGTAGTTAAAGTGCTGGAGCAACTGGTTGTAATAGGTCTGATTGGCAGACTTGGAGTCAAACATAACTCCGTCACAGTCAAAGATGACAACCTTGAGTTTCATTCTTGAAAAAGTACCCCCTGTAACCACTCCACTGCAAAGAGGAGCAGCTGCTCATCATCGGTATAGGACTCTCTTTGAGAAAGATAGTGTTCCTGGTTCGGCAGTTCATCCGCCTCGAGTTGTTCCCGGAAGCTGTCGAG
Organism: uncultured Desulfocapsa sp.; assembly: GCA_964409855.1. Lineage (GTDB taxonomy): Bacteria > Desulfobacterota > Desulfobulbia > Desulfobulbales > Desulfocapsaceae > Desulfocapsa. Next base: position 10,179 of record CAYPEU010000047.1, on the reverse strand, counting down.
GTTGTAGAGTGCCAGAACAAAGAACTCATTCTGTTTGTCAGTCAGTTGCATGCCGCCACGTATCTTTTCATGCTGGAGCAGTGAAGCCACCCGGTCATTCAATTCGTTGTATCTTTTCAAACCCTGATTCAGGCTGTATTTTATTGCTGTCTGCGCCTCGTTTTCCTGGAATCCGTGGCAGTGTGTTTCTTTTAAGAGAACAAAGAATTGCTGCATGGAGTTGCCCTCCTGCCGTATGGCAGCCCGGCCCATGGGGTAGGCACGGCAGGCACCTGGTCTCCCCTGGTACACGGTACAGCCCTGGTCCGAAACAAAGACGCAGGAGGCCCGGCCGTCATCAACCATGGTGAGATAGAAGTGGGGAAAGGGTTCATCTGCCTCCTGCTCCTGGATCACATAACGCTCAAGAAAGGTATTGGAGTGGAGACCCGTCTCCTGTTTTAAACGCAGTACATCGTAAGGCGTCAAGGCCAATTCAAGCTGTCGGCAACAGTCGGTGAAACAGTCCACGCCTGGATGACAGGAAAAGAAGAATTCCTCATCTTCCTGGATCCGGGTGACATTTTTCGGGAGCTGAACCTTGTCCATGGATTCAATCCTTTTTACCAGGCCACAGAGTCAGAACCGGGCTGGCAATAAAGATGGATGAGTAGGTTCCCACCAGGACACCAAGGAGCAGGGCAAGAGAGAAGTCATGGATGACAGAGCCGCCGAAAAAGAAAAGGGAGAGAAGCACCATGCCTGTGGTCAGAGAGGTGACAAATGTGCGGCTCATGACCTCATTGATACTCCTGTTGATCTGCTGGAGCAGGGAGTGGGTTTCTGATTTCTGCATATTCTCCCGAATCCTGTCAAAGACAACCACCGAGTCGTTCAGGGAGTAACCGGCCAGGGTGAGGAGGGCGGTCACGATGAGGAGGGTGATTTCCAAGTTGAGGAGCCAGCAGATACCCAGGACCACGATGACATCATGAAAGGTGGCAATGGCGGCAGCGAGGCCGAAACGGATATCAAAACGCATGGCCAGGTAGATAATAACACCTAACAGAGAGATAAAGATGGCCTGGATGGCCTTGTTCCTCAACACGGCACTGACCGATGAGCCGATTTCCGACTGACTTTCCAGGATAAACTGTTTGCCCTGCAGTTCCGCTTGCAGGAGTCCGGTGATCTCTTCACTGAGATTGCCGATGAACTGTTCCGAGCGTTTGATCTTGACGATCAGCCGGTGTTCTCCTTCCACCTCCTGCAGATTAATGTCCTTCATATCGTTCCTGGCAAAGGCCTTGCGTACCTCGTCCATGGTGAAATCCTTGCTTGCCTGATACTGGAGCAGGGAGCCGCCGGAAAAATCAACACCCATGTTGGCCTTGCCTTGGGCAATCTGGATAAAGGCGATGAGTCCCACAGCCACCAGGAGACCGGAGAGAGCAAAGGCCAGATTTTTCAAATGCATAAAATTCAGATTCGGCTTCTTGACAAACTGCAGGAAGGCCAGCTTTTTCAGGGAGCGGGCCGAGTAGAGGGTGTCGAAGATGAGCCGCGAACAGAAAAGAGCGGTAAAGAGGTTGAAGATAATACCTAAAGAGAGGGTAACCGCAAAGCCTTTGATGGGTCCGGTACCGAACATGAAAAGGGCCATGGCTGTGATGAGCGTTGTGACCTGGGAATCGACAATGGTCCAGAAGGCCTTGGCAAAGCCTCCATCAACACTTGATTTAACCGATTTCCCTAGGTTGTACTCTTCGCGCATCCGTTCAAAGATAAGGACGTTGGCATCCACGGCCATACCAATGGAGAGGATGATACCGGCAATACCCGGCAGGGTCAGGGTGGCATTGAGGATGGCAAGACCGGTGAAGAGAAAGATGATGTTGAGGATCAGAGCGGAGTTGGCAATGATGCCGGAGAGGCGATAGTAGATGGCCATGAAGCCGAGGATTATGATGGCACCGAATACTCCGGCAGTCATTCCCTTGTTGATGGAATCCTGTCCGAGGCTGGCTCCGACCGTCATGTTCTGAATGATATCTACTGGTGCGGGAAGGGCTCCGACACGCAGAACAATGGCCAGGTCGGCAGCATCTTCATGGGTGAAACTGCCTGATATCTGGGCAGATCCGCCAAGGATCTTTTCCCGAATTACCGGGGCTGAGCGCACTACATTGTCCAGGACTATGGCCATGCGTTTGCCCACATTGGCTTCAGTGAGTTTGGCAAAGACCTTTCCACCCTTGGAAGTAAAATCGATGGAGACATAGGGTTCATTAAACTGATTGGAGATCCGTACCTGGGCATTTTTCACCATTTCTCCGGTCATCAGGATCTTTTCTTCCAGGAGAATGGGGCGAATGATCTCTTTGCCGGTCTGGCTGTCCGTGTCTTTCTCGATATAGATCTTGGTGTCTTTAGGCAAGCGGTTCTGTAGAGCCCGGTTCAGCTTTTCAACTTCTTCAACGCTGCTCCACTCGCCATCCCACTGCCCGGCTACTCGAATCTCTTCGGCAAGCAGGCCAATGTTGAGTCCTGCACCATCCGCCACCCGCTTGAACTCGAGCTGGGCCGTCTCACCCAGAAGTTTGAGGGCACGCTTGGGATCCTTGACGCCGGGCAACTGGACCACTATCTCTGCCTCTCCCTGGCGAATGATCACCGGTTCTGCTACACCGAATTGATCAATACGATTCCGGATGATTTCAAGAGACTGCTCCACTGCATGGGTACGGATAAAATCGATTTCCGAGTCCTGGAGGGTGATGGTAATCTTGGGAAACGACCCTTCCTTGGCATCCACCTTCACATTGATATTGGGAAAACTGTCTTTCACCACCCTGTTGACTGTATCCACCGCGCTGGAGTTGGGGAGGGTGAAAATGATGGTTCCCGGGGCCGATTTTGTTCGTACCGCACTGATGGATTGCTCCTGGAGACTGTCTTTCAGCTCTGTGGCAGCGAGTTCAAGGGAATCTTCCTCTGCCTTGTCCAGGTTGACTTGAAGGACCAGGTGCATACCACCCTGCAGATCAAGACCCAGGCGTAAGCCCTCAGGGGCCATGTACTTTTTCCACCAGTCAGGTGTCGAGGCGTAAAAGGAAGGAATGATGGTGACAATCGAGAGGATGATGAGAAAGAAGAGCGCGCTGATTTTCAGTTTGAGTGCTGTGTTCATTCAAAATTCCTGGATTCGTGGTGGTGAAAATGGAGAGCGATTGATTTTCAAAGAAAATGTATTCTATTGGCCCTGAAGGCCTTTGCTTTCAGTCGGCCTTTGACAGGTGCAGGTGTCTTAGTGGAAATAAAAAAAGTCTGTTCAGTATTTGTCTTTTTCAATTTTTTGTCAAAAAAAGCAAGAAAGAGATCTGTAAGACGTTAAACCGATTGGATTATACCGTACTGCCTGAATCTTGCAAGGTTTCCGCACTATTTTCTCTTTTCTCATACCTCTTCGGGTGGATGGCAAAATTTTAAAATATCTGCTGCACTGCTGAAGAGTTATCTTTTCCTGTTGATGGAAGAGGCAAGGCAGGCGGCCCCAAACCCATTGTCGATATTGACGACCCCTAATCCGGGAGCGCAGCTGTTGAGCATTCCAAGCAGGGCTGTGATTCCGCCAAAGCTGGTTCCATAGCCCACTGATGTGGGCACACCCACCACTGGACAGCTGCACAGGCCGCTGACTACACTGGGCAGGGCTCCCTCCATACCGGCCACCACGATGATGGCAGAGGCAGAGGTGATAAGTTCCTGTCTGTTAAATAGGCGGTGGAGACCGGCGACACCGACATCGTAATGGCTGGCAACCGGGTTGCCCAGGCTTTCAGCTGTTACCCGGGCCTCTTCGGCCACTGGAATATCGGAGGTTCCGGCGCAGAGAATAGCGATGGTCCCCTGGATCTGGTCTGGGTCAGGCTGCTGCTGGTTGCAGGTGAGCATCTTGGCCTGGCTGTGGTAGCTCAGTTCCGGGAGCTCGGTCATGACCAGGCGGGCCTTGTCCGCATCAACCCGGGTGGCAAGGAACAGGGAGTGCTGCTCAAGAAAGGTCCTGGCGATATCAATGATCTGTTCGCTGCTTTTCGAGGCACCATAAATGACTTCAGGAGTCCCGGTTCGCAGGTTTCGGTGGTGATCGATACAGGCATCTTTGATCTGCTGGCCAGGGAGATGGCGCAGCTGCTGCAGGGCCTGCTCAACGGAACATGTCCCTTGCTGCACCCCGGAGAGGAGTTCTTGTATGGTGTCCTGATTCATGGAAATGGAACGTATCATGATAACAAAATAAGGTAAAGCTTTTGTCAGAGTTTACTCTGAGGAGGGATTCTGGTACTATGACTATTTTTGTGATTTTGTTCCAGTGAACCAATTTTTTGCAATGAACCACAAGGAGTTGTTGATGAGTGATGCAAATCTTCCTGCCTATATCAGATACCTGCAACAGGAAAGCAGTTATCCGCACCCGGCAGCGGATATCAGCCTGGTGCAGACCCATATTTCCTTTGTCCTCCTTGCCGGCGATTTTGTCTATAAGTGGAAGAAACCCGTTGATTTCGGTTTTTTAAATTTTTCTACCCTTGAGAAACGGAAATTTTTCTGTGAGCAGGAACTGCAGCTCAATCGCAGGCTCTGTCCTGACCTCTATGAAGAACTGGTCACCGTGAATGAAGAGGGGGAGGGGCTTTGCCTGAACGGCTCCGGAAAGGTCGTGGAGTATGGTATCAGGATGGCAAGGATGCCGGAAGAGAAAATGATGGGCAGGGTCATGGGTGCAGGTGAACTGAGCAAGACGCATCTTGACTCCATCATTGATACCCTGGTGCCTTTTTATCAGCAGGCCGCAGGGGATAAAGCAATCCAAAAATTCGGGACAGCCGATTCTGTTGCTGTCAATGTCCTGGAAAATTTTGAGCAGACAGAGGTCTTTGTTGACCAGGGAGCCCTCACTCGCAGGCAGTTTGACACCATCAGCAGCTATGCCAAAGAATTTCTTTCCCACAGCGATCGTTTTCAGGAACGCATCGATGCAGGCAGGATCCGGGACTGTCACGGCGATATGTACTCGGCGAATATCTGCCTGGCAGATCCTGTGTATATCTTTGACTGCATTGAGTTTAACGAACGTTTTCGCTATACGGATGTGGCTGCCGATGTTGCCTTCCTGGCCATGGACCTGGATTTCCACGGTCTTGACGAGATCTCTCGCTATTTTATCGAGCAGTTTGCTGCAAAATCTGAGGATTCCGGACTGTTCGCCATGCTCGACTTTTATAAGTGTTATCGGGCATACGTGCGGGGCAAGATAGGGCTCTTTACGGCAAGTGATCCGGCAGTGGACGCAGAAACGGCTGCCCAGTGTGTCCTGCAGGCAAAAAAATATTTTCTTCTGGCTGAGAAGTATGCAGCAGCAAAGTAAAGATGAATACCCTTCCGGCCTCCTCCTTGTGTTTTTCGGGATGATAGCCACTGGAAAGAGCTACCTGGCCTCTGCCTGGGCAGAGCAATACGGGCTGCCCTACTATAATTCAGACAGGGTACGTAAAGCACTGGCTGGGATCACTCCTCAGGCCAAACAGGAGGAGGAAGTGGATCAGGGGATCTACACTCCTGCCTTTAGCAGGCGTACCTATGATACTCTGCTTGATCTTGCTGATAAACATTTTCAAGCAGACCCCCGGGCCTGTGTGGTCCTCGATGGTTCCTATCAGTCTCAACAAGAGAGAGAACTGCTGCGAGACCGTTTTGCTGATCGAGTGCGTCTCCTTTTTGTCCACTGTTTCTGTGGTGAAGAGGTGGTAAAAAGGCGATTGGCAGAGCGGGCAAAAGACAGAGGTGCTGTATCAGATGGACGCTGGGAGATCTATCTTGCCCAGAAGGAACGTTTTCAGCCTGTAACGGCTGAAGAAGAGGTGCTCGAGCTAGATACCGATGCCCCCCTGCAGCAGCTTCTGAGGCAGGTGGATCAGGGTTTGCTGGAGCGAGACGTGTGAGTTGAGTAAAAGAAACAATGTGGTAACGATAAATCTACGCAAGAGGTGTGGTATGGCTACACGAATTTATATATTACGTTTTCCCAAAGAGACCAGTAATGAGCCCATGATTTACCAACTGGTCAAACAGTATGATGTGGAATTCAATATCCTGAAGGCCGATATTCTTCCCCATCGGGAAGGGGTCATGGTTTTGGAATTAAAGGGAATCAAGGACAGTGTGAACCAGGGGCTGGAATTTCTGAAGTCCTTTGGGGTGAAGGTGGAGCGTCTGGCCGCCGTCATCCGCAGGGATGATGAAAAATGTTTTCAGTGCGGGGCCTGTACCGGCATCTGCCCTGTGGGGGCGCTTTTTATCCAGCGGCCTGGAATGGAGGTGCTGTTTGATCCAGATAAATGTACTGCCTGCTCTCTCTGCGTTCCCGTCTGTCCTGTCAGGGCCATGGAGGTTTCCCTGGGGGCTGGTATCCTGGCGGAAGAAGATGAGAACGCCATCGTTTGAGAAAAGGAGAGGGTTCTCTCCTTTTCTCTCTGTTTCAGGTATCCTTTAAGCTTTTCCAGGGGAGTGGGTGTTGCTGATCACTCTGTTTTCGGGGGCGCCTGGAGGGCACTGTCCTCGTCATCGGTGAAAAGTGTCCAATCAGGTAAAAGGGAGTCCTTGACCCAGGAGGAGAGGTGGAAACCAGGGGGGTCTCCCGCCTCCAGACGTTCTAACAGTTCCTTTGCCTTGGGGGTGATGGTGGCGTCAGGGTAGGTGCTCAGGAGATACCGGAGGCGTGTCAGGGCCTCACTATACTTTTCGGTGCGCAGGTAGAACTCCACTACAAAATATTCGTGGTTGACCAGGAACTCATTGGCAGCCCGGATTCTTGCCTTGGCCTCATTGGTGTAAGGTGAATCGGGAAAGGCACGGAGAAGTATGGAAAATTCTTTGATTGCCATTTCCGCTCCGCTGGTGTCGCGGTCGATCCGGTCGATCTGCTGGTAATGGCACATGGCAATCTGGTACATGACGTAGGGGATTGCCTCATTGGTAGGGTGGCGTTCTTCAAACTCGCGGTAGAGCATGAGGGCTTCCTGGTAATGCTCCATAAAGTAGTTACTGTCGGCTCCCTTGAGTTCCGCCAGCATCGCTTCCGGACTGAATGGATAATAGTCCAGGATCTCATCGAAATACTTGCGTGCCTTATAGTAATTTCCCTGGGAATATTCATCCATCCCCTTACTGGCCAGGGTTGGTGCCGAAAGTCGAACTTTTTCTCCGCTGCCAAACCAGGACTCCAGGGTGGCGCAGCCACTCAAAGAGAAGAGGATGAGGAGAATAAATGTTGGTTTCATGAGCTGTTGCAGGGAAGATGATTGCTTGATCATACGAGAAAAAAGAGAGGGCATAGTCGTTAATATTCAGCTGAGATTGGTCAGATAGTTTTCGGCGGCCAGGACGGCAGTGGCTCCTTCACCTGCTGCGTTGACTACCTGGCGTACTTCTTTACTGCGGATGTCCCCTGCAGCCATGACACCGGGGACAGCTGTCCTGGTTTCACAGTCCGTGGGGATGAATCCGTCTGGGTCGGCAGCAAGATCGGTGAGGGGCAGCATTTCGTTGTTGGGGAGGACTCCGATGAGGACAAAGATACCGTCGACTTGCAGCCTGGACTCCTCTCCGTTGGTTTTCAGGAGGCGAAGCTGTTCGACTCCGTCTTTCCCTTCAATGGCGGTGACGGTGGTGTCCCAGATAAAATCGATTTTTGTATTGGCAAAGGCCTTTTCCTGGACGATCTTTGTGGCCCGCAATTCGTCCCGACGGTGGATAAGGGTGACCTTATCGGCAAATTTGGTGAGATGTGCTGCTTCCTGGACAGCCGTGTTTCCTCCTCCGACCACAGCAACGTGCAGGTTGCGGTAAAAGGGGGCGTCACAGGTGGCGCAGTAGGAAACACCTTTGCCGGTAAGCTCTTTTTCTCCGGGAACACCAAGGCCACGTGGCCGCGCTCCGGTGGTGATGATCAAGGAATCACAGCTTAGGCTGTCTCCGCTCTCCAGTTCCAGACGCTTGATCGGGGAGGAGAGATCCATGGAGACGACGTTGCCGAACAGGGAGTTCAGTTCAAATCGTTTGGCCTGGGCCGTCATCTTTTCTGCAAGTTCAAAACCGGAGATACCCTCTGGAAAACCGGGGTAATTATCGATCCAGTCGGTGAGCAGGACCTGTCCCCCCTCAGCACCTTTTTCCACCAACAGGTGATCCATTCTGGCCCTTGCCGCATACAGGCCGGCAGTCAACCCGGCAGGGCCGCCACCGACGATGATGAGTTTGTGATGCGTTGTTGCCATAAGGAAATTCGGTAACGAGGTAGAGAGTTGTTAAACCCCTTTCCAGTGGAGAAGGGGTTTGGCCAATGACTAAAGGGCCTTTTCGATGAGATCCAACAACTGGGTTTTGCCCACAGCACCGGTGATCTGGTCCACCTTTTCCCCACTTTTGAAAAGGATCAGGGTGGGGATGGCACGAATTCCGAATTTACCGGGGGTGGCTGGGTTGTCATCCACATTCATTTTGCAGATCGTTACCCGTCCCTCATATTCATCTGCCAGGGCTTCGACAACCGGGCCAATGGCCTTGCATGGACCACACCAGGGGGGCCCAGAAGTCAATGAGACACGGGGTGTCCGAGGCAATTACTGAATCAAATTCACCATCACTTACCAATTTTACTTTATCGCTGGCCATTGTTTTTCTCCAATCTGCTTGAGGTTTTGGATAGCGCTGACGCCTCTTCCGGGAAGCGGAAAAAATCCATAATAAATACCATCATAGTGTACTCTTTGGTCGTTTTCATGACAAGCAAAATCGAGTACACAAAAAACATGGTTACCCAACAGTGTGTATGGATGGGAAAAAGGTCAAGAGTTGGAAGCTGTTTGACAGATTTTTGCAACTCATGCTATGTTTGTCTCTTGAGGGAGACGTGGAACGGAAATCACTATTTCAGATTCAGGAGAGACAGGATGACTGATTATCTCGTTTTCTTCTTGATTTGTGCTTTCTTCGTTCCAAATGTCAAAATATTGGTGGCATCTTGAGGTCAAAGGTGATCTTGTAATTGGTGTGCAATATGGTGGACGGAAAGTTTTCTGTATAACTGTCCCAAGGGCTTGTTTTTTTACGAATGTATTGTCGTGAAGGGTGTCTTGAAAAATTTGGATTTTCGTTCAAGATGGCCTTAAGCAGGTGTCAAAAAGATATTTCAGGGAGTCGAAATGAATACAACTATTTCTGAAAAGATGTTTGAGATGGCAAAAAAAGTGATTCCCGGCGGAGTGAACAGCCCGGTCAGGGCCTGCCGTTCTGTTGGCTGTGATCCGGTCTTTATCCAGAAGGCCAAAGGGTCCACGGTGTACGATGTGGATGGAAATGAATATGTGGATTTCGTCTGCTCCTGGGGGCCGATGATCCACGGACATGCACAGCCGGAGATCATTGAGGCGATTGTTGAGGCGGCAACGGACGGAACCTCCTTCGGAGCCCCAACCACCAAAGAAATGGCCCTTGCCTCCATGGTGGTGGAGGCGGTTCCGTCCCTGGAAAAGGTTCGTTTTGTCAATTCCGGTACCGAGGCAACCATGAGTGCGGTTCGCCTGGCCCGGGGTTTTACCGGAAAGGATGTGATCGTCAAGTTTGACGGCTGTTACCATGGGCATGCTGATTCTTTCCTGGTCAAGGCCGGTTCAGGAGTCATCACCCTGGGGATTCCTGGAAGTCCTGGCGTGCCCGAGGATGTTGTCAAAAATACCATCTCTATCCCCTACAACAACGAGGAGGTCCTGGAACAGACCCTTCGGGAGAAAGGCGATACCATCGCCTGTGTCATTGTGGAGCCTGTTGCCGGCAACATGGGCTGTGTCGCTCCCGGCAAAACATTTCTCCAAAAACTGCGGGATCTGACCGCTGAACTGGGGATTGTTCTGATCTTTGATGAGGTGATTACCGGTTTTCGCCTGTCCTACGGCGGGGCCCAGGAGCATTTTGGCATTATGCCGGATCTGACCTGTCTTGGGAAGATAATCGGTGGCGGGCTGCCGGTTGGTGCTTACGGCGGTAAGGCGGAAATCATGGATCAGATTGCCCCGGACGGGCCCGTCTACCAGGCCGGCACCCTTTCCGGAAATCCCCTGGCCATGGCTGCAGGTATTGCCA
>CAYPEU010000046.1:17872-22261 GCA_964409855.1 uncultured Desulfocapsa sp. | reverse complement strand
TGACGGTCTGGAGGAGGCCCATGACAGACTGCGGGGGCGCGGCAGTTATGGTAAAACGATGGAAAATCTCACGGCCCTGCAAGAGGCGGAGATACCGGTTACCCTCTCGGTGGCGCTCAGTGGTGAAAATATAGAGGATCTGGTGCAGCTGGTGGATGTGGCCGCAGAGGTGGGGGCTGCAAGTATTCACCTCCTCTATCATTTTATCCGGGGCAAGGGCAGTGCAGAGCAGTTTATCGATTCGGATACCATCTTTCCCCAGCTCCTGGCTGCCTGGCAACGGGCAGATGAGCTGGGGCTGACCATCGACAATATCGAGACCCTGCGCAGTCAGGTCTTTTCCACTCCCGGCACCCGTTATGACCTCTCCAACACCGGTTGGGAATCACTGGCCGTGGGACCGGACAATATCATCTATCCGTCACCGGCCTTGGTGGGTCTGGAGGAGTGTGCCTGCGGCCATCTGGATCAAGGGCTGGCAGAGGTATGGCAGACGAGCCCGGTCCTGGAGGAACTGCGCAGGAGCTCGCTGGTCGACTCTCCCGGGTATCAATCCAATCCCCTGAAGTTCCTAGTGGGTGGCGGTGATATTGATCACAGTTTTATGCGCAGCGGACAGTGGGTGGGGCATGATCCTTACGTGGAGCTCTACAATCGCATTGCCCTGCAGCTCATTGTTGACCAGGCCGATCGCTACCAAGCAGAGGGAAAAAGTGCGATCCGTCTGCGCATGGGTGATGTCCGCTATGACTGTCCTGATGAAGAGAACAGCTCTGATGTGGCCCTGACCCACTGCAACTGTCTGATCTCCCTGGCCTCGGATCTCGGGCACAGCTCAGTCAGGGAATTTTATGGTCAGGCAGCCCTTGCCGCCAACGAGGATATCGTCAACCCCCTTGCACCAGCCCAGGCCGAAGCGGATTTTATTCCCGGCGAGACCCGCAAGCGCTCCTACGGCTGCGGGTCTCCGGTAACCGACGGTGCTCCGAAGCAGGGCGAGACCCTGGTGGATCTCGGTTCCGGTTCCGGGGTTGAGTGTTTCATGGCCTCTGCCTCTGTTGGAAAAAGCGGCAGGGTCTACGGCATTGATATGACCGATGAGATGCTGCGCCTGGCCAACGAGTCACGAAGAGAAGTGGCTGAACGTCTGGGCTATGACAATGTGGAGTTTCGTAAAGGATTTCTCGAGCAGATCCCCCTGGACAACGGGATTGCAGATGTTGTTATCTCCAACTGCGTGATCAATCTCAGTCCAGACAAGCGGATGACCTACCAGGAGATCTTCCGTGTGCTCAGGCCCGGAGGCAGGTTGGTGGTCTCGGACATTGTCACCGACACAGCCATTCCTGCTGCAATCAGGAATAATGTCCGCTATCGCGGAGAGTGTCTGGGCGGGGCCATGCAGCAGGAGGAACTGGTGACCATGATGGAGGGGGCGGGATTTGGCTCCATCCGTTTGCTTAAGCGTTTTCCCTACCGGCAGGTGGAGGGAATGGACTTTTTCTCCCTCACCTATGAGGCCCTGCGTCCAGCCGGCCTGGGGAAAGAAGAGGGACTGGTGGACGTGATCTATGGTGGCCCCTTTGGTGCGGTTCATACTGAATCCGGCATCCTGCTGGTCAAAGGCAGACGGACCTCCATCCCGGCAGAAGAGGCAGCCCTGCTGGATGATTCTGTTTTTGTCCTTGATGAAAAAGGGGCGGTGACCAACTTGATAATGGAGAATTCCTGCTGTTCACCGCAGAGCGAGATCGCTCCTGCCCAAAGCTGCTGCGACCAAGACCCCTCCGGATGTTGCGACAGCAGCGATGAACAGCCGGAGAAAGAGCGGAAGAATGAGGGCTGCATGGTCTGCGGTGAAGAACTGCACTACTTCACCGATGTCCAGGAGATGCGCTGCAGCTACTGCGGACGCGTCCAGTCAGCAAATGCGTGCTGTGAGCAGGACCACTTTGTCTGCGACAGCTGTCACCGGGAAAACGGAATCGAGGTGATCAGGACCATCTGCACCAGCACAGAGGAAAAGGATCTCCTCAGACTGCTTGAACTGATCCGCAACCATCCGGCCATTCCCATGCACGGCCCGGAACACCATGCCATGATTCCGGGCATTATCCTGGCCTGCTACCGGAACAGCGGAGGAGAAATCAAAGAAGAGAGCATACTCACCGGTATCAGCAGGGGGGCTGATATTCCCGGCGGGGTCTGCGGTTTCTGGGGCGCCTGCGGAGCGGCGATCGGGGCCGGGATTGCGGTCTCAACCATCCTGGCAGCCACACCCCTGACTCCCTCACCCAGGCAGACGGCCCAGGCCTTCAGCGGAGAGATCCTCTCCTCCATTGCCCACTACCGCGGCGGCCGCTGTTGTCAGCGGGAAACCTGGCTTGCCCTCACAGAAACAGCCAGGCTGTCAGCCGAGGTGCTGCCAGTGACCTTGGAGGCAAAAGGGATAATCCGCTGCAAGCAGTATCTGAAAAATAAGGAGTGTATCCGTAAGCAATGCCCCCTCTGGGAGAACAGGGTGAAAGACTTACAGCCTGAGTTAAGTTTTATCTCCTTTTCCTGATCAGTTCTGCTCGGCCTGGTCGGCAAAAGAGATTAAGGAGCTCGCAGCTGCATCCGTCCGTCAGGGGTGGGCAGCTGAAAGACTCGGACTGCTGATGAAGAATGCAAGGAGTGTTGAAAAAAGATGAGCAGGGTGAAGTCAAGGTCCCTGCCTTAATTGCAGGGGGATGAAAAAAGAGATCGACAAATTACTGTAAAATTGTTCATATACTCGCAAGACTTTTTTTGATATAATCAGAAACAGAAGGAGGAGCTCAGGATGAGTGGACACGGACACGATACACCGGAAGAAGATCATTCAGTCTGCATAAAGGTTGGAGTTTTCTTTGTCTTTGTTATTGTAGGTTTTTTTGTAATTGGTTTGATCAACTGAAGCAAGCGGATAGGATGAACAAAACCGCCAGGGAGTTCTCTCTCTGGCGGTTTTTTTTTGCTTTTGTGTTGGAGGCGTATGGCTGGGAAAAAGTTTTATGCAGTGGCCACTGGCCGGAGGCCCGGAATCTACACTTCCTGGCCAGAGGCCGAGGCCCAGGTCAAGGGCTTTGCCGGTGCCAGGTACAAGGGGTTTGCCCTGCGTTCCGAGGCAGAGGCATGGATGGCGAATCCTGAGTGGCAGGTGAAGCGGAAGGGGCAGGTCAAGAAAAGAGTACGGCAGGAGCAGCCTGCAATTCCTGTGGACCGGGTGGAAATATACACCGATGGCGGGGCCCTCAACAATCCAGGGCCTGGCGGGTATGGGGCAATCATCCTTGCAGAGGGGCAAGCGCGGGAACTCTTTGGCGGCTATCGGCTCACCACCAATAATCGGATGGAGCTTATGGCCTGCATCAAGGGTATCGAGGCCCTGCCGGTGCGTGACAAGCCGGTTGCTCTCTACTCTGATTCCAGCTATGTGGTCAACGGTATCAGCAAAGGCTGGGCCAAGGGCTGGCGCAGGCGTGGCTGGCTGAAATCCGACAACAAGCCGGCCCTGAACTCCGATCTCTGGACACAGCTGCTCGACCTCGTAGAGGAGTTGGACATCACTTTTCACTGGGTCAAGGGACATGCGGGCCACCCATTGAACGAACGTTGCGATCAGCTGGCCGTAGAGAATGCCAGAAAAGATAATTTGCCTGAGGACAGAGGCTACAGAGCATGAGTGATCAGGAAAAGAGGCGCCGGCCCCATGCGTTTCCGGAACTTGGGCCAGAAACCGTACTCAATCTTGTTGAATCAGGCCTGCAACTCCCCTGCACGAATCTCTGCAGACCGCTGAACAGCTATATCAACCGTGTTTTTGAGCTGGAAACCGTGGACGGCAGAGGTTTGGTGGTGAAGTTTTACCGACCGGGTCGCTGGTCGCAAACGGCATTGCAGGATGAGCACGACTTCCTCCTTGAGCTTGACCGGCATGAGATTCCGGTAATTCCGCCTCTGGTGTTGGCCAATGGAGGAACCCTTGCTGAGCACCAGGGACTTTTTTTCAGCATCTTCCCCCGCTGCGGGGGGCGCAGTTCCGATGAGTTCAGTGAAGATCAGTGGCTGGAGCTTGGGCGTCTGCTCGGTCGTTGTCATGCGGTGGGTGCTGTTCACCCCTCCCAGGACAGGCTGACCATGGCTCCGGAGCATTCAACAAGGGAGCAGGTAGACTTTATTCTGGAGAGCGGAGTCATTGCCCAGCCGGAGACTGCCGGCAGGTTTTCATCGTTGTGCAGTGAGATTATTGATGAGATCGCCCCGCTGTTCAAGGAGATAACACTGAGCAGAATCCATGGAGACTGCCATTTCTCCAACATCATCCACCGCCCGGGGGAATCTTTCTATCTCATTGATTTTGATGAT
>CAYPEU010000046.1:0-17862 GCA_964409855.1 uncultured Desulfocapsa sp. | reverse complement strand
CATGGGTCCGCCGGTCCAGGACCTGTGGATGCTCCTTCCCGGAACTCCCGAAGAATCCCTCCTTGAGATCGATCTCTTCCTGGAAGGCTATGAAACATTCCACCATTTTGACCGGCGCAGTTTCCGCCTCATTGAGCCGCTGCGAGCCATGCGCTTCCTCCACTATAGTGCCTGGCTGACCTATCAGTACCTTGCTGACGGCACTGCCCCCATTGTTCCTGGATTTGGGTCAGGGGAGTACTGGGATACCGAAATCGCTGATCTGGCAGACCAGCTTGAACGGATCAGGAAAGGGGTTGAAGGGTTCGGCAATATGGCGTGAGGCCGCCTTGGAATGGCTGAGCAGGGAAACGTCAGGGTTGGAAAACGGTTCATCTGCCTGAAACATTCATCATGGTGGTGGGAGGAGGAATCCTCTTCACTGGATTCCTTTTTAACAACCTGTTATAATCATTGGGGTGTTCAGTGGCTGGCCTTCAGCCCACTTACCTGAACAGGAATGATCTGAGGAGAGTATCATGCCTGCAAAAGAAGAACTGCTCTGCTACTGTTTTGTTCACAGCCGTAAGGATATTGAAGAGGATTTCAGAAAAAATGGGAGATCCACCATTCTGGAAACGATTGCGGCCGCTTCCAGGGCCGGGGAGTGCCGCTGCCAGGAGACAAATCCAAAGGGCAGGTGATGCCTGGCCGATATCCGCCGGGCGGTGGACGAGATCAGCGGCTCACTTCCTCTGAACCATCGAGATTGACAATGGCTGAAAAACGCAAAAAAATCCTCTTCCTCTGTACCGGAAATTCCTGCCGCTCTCAGATGGCAGAGGGCTGGGCCCGTCATCTGCATGGGGAGCGCATTGAGGCCTGGTCGGCAGGAATAGAGGTCCATGGCCTGAACCCTATGGCCGTCAAGGCCATGCAGGAGGCGGGAGTGGATATCAACAGTCACTGGTCAAAACATGTGGAGGAGCTGGCGGACATAGATTTTGACCTGGTCATTACTGTCTGTGGCCATGCTGATGAGAACTGTCCCCTGTTTCCAGGGGGTGCCAAGGTAATGCATCACCCCTTTGATGACCCCCCGCAACTGGCAAAAAATGCAGGCAGCGAGGAAGAAGAGCTGGCCTGCTATCAACGAGTTTGCCTGGAGATACGAGAAGTTGTAAAAAGTCTCTAGTGTCCTTTCAGCGTTGACGGGATAGCGGCCCATTTTGACAGACGTTTCTCCCTGGCATTAGGGCTTGCCATGGGCTACAACGGGAGCTGATGATTCGATCTTTTTTTCAGGGAGAAATATGATACGAAGATGTTTGATAGTTTTGCCTTTGCTGCTGCTTTGCGCCTGTGCACGTCCAGGCGACGAAAAGCAACGTTTTGTGACCTACAACGATGGGACAGTACTTGATGAGGAAACAGGGCTCATGTGGGCGGCTGCCGACAATGGGCAGTCCCTGACATGGTCGGCAGCCAGGGAATACTGCCGTTCCTACACAGGCGGTGGGCACAACGACTGGCGATTGCCTAAGAAAACAGAATTGGCAGCCCTGTATGAGGCCGGGATCAAGAAAGACGAGGGGGCAATTACCATTCGTGACTCCCTGGTCTGGGCGGCCGAGACCAATGATACGAAAGGCGCCAGCTGCAGTTTTACCGTGGGAGGCTGCAGTTGGATGGAAAAGGTGCTTTCTTTTGCTCTGCGTGTCGTGCCTGTGCGTGATACCCGAAAAATTGCAATATCGCCTTCATCCTCTTCATCCGCTGCGCCACCACAAACAGTTGAGCAACGCCTCCGGGTCATTGATCTGCTCCATAAGGAGCAGTTGCTTACCCAGGAAGAGTATGAGCAAAAAAGGGCCGCAATTCTCGATGAACTCTGAGCCATCTGCGCCATTTTCCTGCACCATTTTCCCAGCACTTCCAAGTGATGTGGAGAGGGCCTTCCACGACTTGAGCAGAGATATGGATCCCAAGCTGGTCCATGTCTTCCTGGATAAGCTGCAACGCTATGCTGCCAAGCCGGATCGGGCCCTTTTTCTTGCCGAACATGGGAATAACATAATCGGATTTGCCACCATCATCAATCACTCAGAGGCGCCGGAAGGAGTGGATGCAGCCGCAGTCGATCTTCTGCGGAACTATGCCTGCGGCACCGGTCTCATGGTCCTTCCGGAATTTCGCCGCAGGGGGGTTGCTTCCCTCTTGGTTCGATACTGGGAGCAGTGGGCCCAAGAGAACGGTCTGTCTGGGATCTGGGTTGTCACCCGGCAGATGGGCGACTGGTACAGGCACTGTTTTCAGTTCTCTGTGCTCGGCACCACAGTCCGTCATGCAACAGAAAAAATAGTGCTTGCCAAGAACATTTCTCGGAATCAATCGGTGTCTGTGGAGAGAAGCCGGACAACCCGGGCAGATGAGAATGGTTGCAGATAATTTATTCCACCGGCCCAAAAAAAGTGGTCGTAACTGGCTGCGGGTGTCATGGTGAACCATCTGTCTTGCATGGGTGGTTGCCCGGCAATTTGATGAAGCGCCTGGTGTTACCGGGGATGCGGAGTTGAACAGTTTTCCAGAGCCCTGCTGATGTGATCGCAGTAGATTTCCCCCACTCCTTCCAGCATTCCCAAACCATGGTCTATGGCAGATAGGGAAACGCCGGCTTTTGCCAGTTGTGACTTCCACGAATCCGGATCAGGCCCGGTCAATTCCCGCTCGAAATGTCTGCCAGCCAGCAGCATAAAGGGAATAAGACAGGCTGAGTCAAAGCCTGCTTTCTGAACGCGTTTGACCATCTCTGCCGGCGATGGATAGCCTTTCAGCAGGGCGAGAAAGATTCGTTTTCCAAAACGCTTCTCCAGGAAATGTTCAAGAGCAAAATATCCGCTCCAGGCGGGATGGCTGGTGCCATGACCAGCAATAATCAGAGCCTGATTGGAGTGTTCATGGGCGATACCGTCCAGGCAACCACAAATTTTTTCATAATCCGCTGGCGTGCTGAGTAAGGGCATACCCATGGATACCCTGAGCGGACAGGCCCGTGCTATCTGGACAAGTTTATGGAATTCATGACCGGGCCACAGGTGCGCAGACTGCAGCACTGCCTGCGTGCAACCTTGCTGAGAGAGTTTCTCTAAGATCGCCTCCGGGCTGGGATATTCCCGTTCATCTTTTTCACTTTTTTTTGAGGTAATAACGCGAGAGGAAAAACTCCACAGGATTTCGTGTCCGGAAAAACTGTTACGGATTTGGGAGTCAAGGAAGGTGTAGGTACTCAGGGCCTTGGAGGTGGTGCCGAATGCGCTTATGATAATGGGGATGTTCATGGAATATTGTCAGGGATTGAGAAAAGAAATAGTGGTTTTTTATACCATATGTTGTGGTGGAGAAAAAGGAAATACCACGCTGTGAACATTATAGGGGAAAAATAAATGACAACACTCAGAAAAATATGGATAATCGGTTGACACGGACGAGCAAATACGATAGTACAGGGAATTGAAGTAAAAAAATTTGTACGAGTTGTTACTTTTGTACCAGAACAGCATGTACATGTTAGACGGAACAGTTCAAGCTGTTACACTCTATTATTTAGATGGATTGGCAGGTTGGACGTCGGCTTTGGCTTTTCAGGAGGGCCGAGTCGTAACATTTAAAGAGGAAGGAGGAAACAAGATGGTGAAAAAATTTTCCATGTTGGCTCTTGCCGGTCTGATCGCGCTGCCTGCAGTAGCTTCTGCAAGCGGTGGAGCAAATGCCAATGATCTGGAGCGGAAAATTGAAGAGTTGAGTCTGCAGCTGGATCAGCTGAAAGCTCAAATGGCCGAGGAAGGTGTAGGTGCTGTGAGCAAGGCAGATTTTGATGATCTGGCCGATACCGTTAGTGATATGGAAGAGCGTTCCGATAGCTGGGACCTGGCTGCTCGCATCAAATTCTACGGCGATTTCCGTGCCCGCCTGGACTACTATAACGCTGAAGGCGCTTCCGGTGTCAACTACGATAATGATACCAACTGGACCAATCGTTTTCGTCTGAACATGCGTGTCAAGGCCACTGAGAATGTTGAGTTTAAGGCTCGTCTTGCCATGTATAAGGCTTGGGGTATGCAAACCCCGGCTAGAAACGATATCAGCCCCTTTGTTGGTGGACAGTTTCCCCTGTTTGATGGGAACACTACCCGTTCAGTCAGCGATAGCGCCCTGTATGTTGATCGTGCCTTTGTAAACTGGAACAACATCGGCGGAGCGCCCATATGGTTCTCCATTGGTCGCCGTCCCACCACTGATGGTCCCCCTGCCGAGCTTCGCATGAATATGGATCAACGTCTGGCAACGCCGTCACTCTACATGGATTGGCCATTTGATGGTATTTCCATGGGCTGGGCCTATCGTTGGGGTAACGAGGCCCTGGGAACCGGTCGTGTCCGTTTCTGCTATGGACGTGGATTCGAGGATGGACTGGTAGCTCAGGATTCTCCCGCGAATCTGAATGATACGGATTTTGCCGGCCTCAGCTGGGATTTCATGAAAAAGGGCAATCGCTTTGCATACCTTCAGTCATTCGTGGCATTCGATGTCTTTAACTATCCGAGCTTCAGCAGTGATCTGGTGAACGCTTTTGCTCCGGAGCAGTTTGGCCCTCAGCTAAATGTTGGTGATATTTTACATACTTCAGTTGTTTATGAGGACAAGATCGGACCTGTGAATATCTTTGGTGTAGCGGGTTGGTCCAGGACAGATCCAAACGAGAATGGTATGTTCAATGATGCGGTAGGAATGGGAGCTGCTCAGCAAATGGCAGCCATGGGCTTGTCTCCAGCCATGATTCAAGGTGCATTGGCTCAGATGGGTATGGGCGATGCGGAAACCACACCGCATACCGATTCAGAAAACGGTTATTCCGTTTACCTCGGTGCCCGTTACGACATCGATTCCGTTGGCCTGAAACTTGGTGCTGAGTGGAACTACGGTTCCGAATACTGGCTTTCCATGAGCCCCGGTCATGATGATTTTTACGCATCTAAACTTGCTACCCGTGGTCATGTCTTTGAGGTCTACGGAATCTATGACCTGCCCACAGGTGAGGCCATCTCCAAATACGCCAAGACCTTTATGCGTTTAGGATATCAGCGTTACCAGTATGATTACTCCGGCTCCATGGATTGGAACCTGAGGCCATATGACCTGGATAATGCTGCCTACATGGGCGCTTTAAATTCGGTGGGGCTTGATCCTGTTGATAACGCAGATCAGGTTTACCTGACCTTTGAGGCATACTTTTAGTAACTGAGAAATAATTTTTCGTAAAAAATTATTTCGTTAAGGTACTTATCCCGAGTTACTTTTTATTGTATCGGGGTTAGACTGATTTCTGCTTCAAGCACTGTAGTATCTTTGGGGAAGGTTCCTTTTGGGGACCTTCCCCATTTTTATTATTGTTTCCTGGGTTGAAGATGGTGGCTTACCTGCAAGACGACAGGAGCGAGAGCAGACCCATTATCGTGTCAACAGATCGGCATGGAGGGGTCAGCCGCCCGCCCTATAATTCTCTGAATCTCAGTTACGGGGTGGGGGATGAGTCGCATTCTGTTGCCAGCAACCGTGAGCGACTCAAGAGACAAGGTCCCTTTGCTCATCTCCTTTCCGCCAGGCAGGTGCATGGTGATGCTATTTTTGTGGCTGAAGAGGGCCTCGATGAAGACCTTGAAGTAGATGGCTACGACGCCCTGATGACGGATATTTCCGGTATCGGCCTGATGATACAGCAGGCCGATTGCCAGGCAGTGACTCTCTACGATCCCACAGGGCCGGCAATCGCTGCCGTCCATTGCGGCTGGAAGGGGAGTGTCACCGATATTCTTGGGAAAACGGTGCAGGCGATGAAGGCCTTCTATGGAACGAAGCCGTCAATGCTCCAGGCAACCATCAGCCCCTCTCTTGGCCCCTGTTGTGCTGAGTTTATAAATCACGCCAGTGAACTGCCTCCCTCTTTTCTTGCCTATCAGGTGCGGGAGAATTATTTCGATTTCTGGCAGATTTCCAGGATGCAGCTTCTCCAGGCAGGAGTGGAAGGACAAAATATCACCATCTCCGGATGCTGTACCTCGTGCTCTGCAGACCATTTTTCCTATCGCCGGGCCTGCCGCCAGGGTGACGGTCAGACCGGCCGCTGTGCCACGGTAATCTGCCTGAATGAAAAATCGATGTGAGCTGTGAGGTGACTTTTTTGAACGCTCCACCATCACTTATCCCCTGTTACAAACGTTATGCGCCTTCTCGTTGTTGAAGATGACAAAAAAATTGCGTCCTTCCTGGAAAGGGGTCTGCAGGAGGCAGGATTCAGTGTGGATATCTGTCATGATGGCCTGGACGGTCTCTCCCTTGCCCTGACTGAGCCCTATGAGGCGGCAGTGATTGATATTATGCTCCCGGGCCTTGACGGTCTGAGCCTGATTGAACGGATCAGGGCGCGGGGCATCCAGATCCCTGTCCTTATCCTCAGTGCCCGGCAGTCTGTGGATGATCGCGTTGAAGGGTTGCAGCGCGGCGGGGATGACTACATGGTCAAGCCCTTCTCCTTTAACGAGCTGCTGGCACGTATTCAGGCCCTCCTCCGACGCGGTCAGCAAGGTGCAGAGACCGGAACACTCACTGTGGGAGAATTGCATCTTGACCCGCTGAAGCGCGAGGTAAGGCGACAGGGGGAGAAGATCGATCTTCCTGCCAAGGAGTATGCACTCCTGGAACTCCTCATGCGCAATCCAGGACGTGTGCTTTCCAAGACATCCATATTGGAAAGGATCTATGAGTACAATTTTGACCCCCAGACTAATGTGATTGATGTCCTGGTCTGCCGCCTGCGTAACCGGGTGGACAAGGGATATGGTGTCAAACTCATCCATACTGTGAGAGGCATGGGCTATGTCCTTCGCGCTGAATAACCGCCTGTTGCTCAACCTCAGACCAGGAAGGCCCCTCTTTTTCTTCCTTTTTTTCTGGCTGCTTTCCGGCCTTTTTCTCTTTGCTCATCTCCAGATCCTGAAAAGTCAGATTCAGAACCATGGGGTACAGCGTCTGCAGCTCGGCCTTGACACCTATCTTCAAAGAAGCGGAGTCAATTCCAGAGGAGATCTTACCCTGGAAAGAGAAGTTCCCCGGGAGATGGATTTTATCCGTCTTGTGAGAGAGCGGGATCAAGTGCTCTTTACCGGCAACACAACGATGAATTTCACCGGACTGGTGGATTTGGATCCCCTGGCCAATGGAGTTTGGGTAGATCTTCTGCAACCGGCTGATTCCGGCACCTGGCACCTGGTTTCCAGGAAGCTTGCCGGTGGAGGAGTGGTCCAGGCCGGTAAAGATGACACCAGCGCAGGAATTGCTATATACGAAAGAGCGGTGAGCGTCTCTCTGTGGTGTTTTCTCCTGGCTGTCCTTCCCTCTCTTGTCCTTTCTTTTTTCCTGAGGTATCTGCAGACGCAGCCTTTGCAGCAACTCCAGGATGATATAAGAAGGGTCCTGGGACAAAAGGCGCTGCCGCTCCCGCAGAGACGCAAGCAGTATGAGGAACTCACCCCGTTGTATCAGCAGCTAGAGCAGCTCTTTCGCCAGAACAGGCAGTTGATCCAGGAGATGCAGTCTTCACTGGATAATGTCGCCCATGACCTGAGAACGCCCATGACCAGATTGCGGGCAGTGGCGGAGTATGCCCTGCAGTCTGAGAGAGATGATCCGGAGCAGTATCGCAACGCGCTTTCTGACTGCCTGGAGGAATCGGAGCGGGTACTCTCCATGCTCAAAGTCATGATGAGTGTGGCCGAGGCCGAGGCCGGCACCATGCGTCTGGAATTGGAAGAACTGGATCTTATGAAGACGCTGGAGGAGGTGATGAGCCTCTATCAATATGTGGCGGAAGAAGCACAGATCGCTGTCTCCTGTAAAGGGAAAGAAGGGATCTGTGTCCGGGGTGACAAAACTCGCATCAGTCAGGTGTGGGCCAATCTTCTTGATAACGGGATAAAATATGGTCATGAATCCGGAACAGTGACGATTGATGTTGAGCAGAGAAACGACCAGGCTGTGGTCCGCTTTTGTGATGATGGTATGGGGATTTCCGCCACAGAAATTGACCGCATCTGGGAACGGTTGTACCGCGGTGATCGCAGCCGCAGTCGTCAGGGCTTAGGCTTGGGATTGAACTACGTCAAGGCAGTGGTTGAGGCCCATGGCGGGCAGATCCTGGTGACGAGCAAAATCAGGGAGGGATCCTGTTTTGAGGTAAGCTTGCCCCTTTGTGAAGGCAAACGGTCAGGGACTCTCAAAGTCACAGATCAACGGGGCATGGTCGGAGAGGCGGATATCGGGGATGAAAAAGCTTGAGACTCTGAGTTCAGGACTATGGAAGATGAAATCCAGGTGACGTTTGGGCGCATGGCTGGGATGTGACGGTAGTCGTGTGAGGTTGGCATTGACAAGCCCTGAGGCCGCCATAAAAAGCTGGAGTTCACGATCTCCGCCAAAGGTGTTGAAATCACCGGCCACGATCATCGGTTTTTCGCTGTGCGCGAGGAGGCGATGGAGATGCTCAAGCTGCTGCTGTCTGTGCTTGAATTTCAGGGAGAGGTGAACAATGAAGATAGAGACCTTCTCGAGTTCCACCTCAATGACCAGCCGTTTGACCCCCTCATTAAAATAGTGAAAGTGATGTCTGCTGATTGCCCTGTTGGTGAGCAGGGCATTACTCTGCTTATTCAGTACGGGGATGCGGTTGGCCAGCGACCTGTCGCCATACTTGGTTTCCACCACATGAAAGTGGTCCAGTTTTTTGGCGATGGCCTCGGCCTGGCAGCACTTCCCGGAACGGTAGGAGCCGGAATCAACTTCAATGAGGGCTATGACATCGGGATTCATAGAACGGATAAAGGCCACGATCCGGTCAAGGGTGTTCCCGGTCTGTTTGAAAAATCCGGTGAAGGGCAGGGGCAGATGATATCTTACACCATGGCCAGTGGCGTAGCGTATGTTATAGAGTAAAAAGCGCATGGCTTATGATAACGGTTTCCGCATTTCTTTGCAATCATGCCTTTTTTTGATTTATTGCTTATGGTAGAGTAATGCTCTTATGGTTGGAAATTGACTCGTTATTCGGTTTTCAGCAAGGATGAAGAAGTCAGAGTTAAGGTGTCAGTATTCAGAATTCAGTCAGGCGCCATCGGTGCATGGCAAAATGGGGTGTATTCTTGCCTGTGCTGTTTCGTTCTGGCGAAGCCGGGTAAGGTCATGCTGAATTCTGACTCCTGAATTCTGTAACCTATCGGTTTTTTAGACAGGACAGACCATGACCACAATACATATCGGATCAAGAAAGAGTAAACTTGCCATGTGGCAGACGAACACCGTTGCCGCCATGCTCGAAGAGAGCGGCCTGAAGACGGTGATCAGTTCCATGGAGACCAAGGGCGACAAGATTCTGGATGTCTCCATTGCCAAGATCGGCAGTAAGGGGGTCTTCACCGAAGAACTCGAAGACCAGCTGAGTGGCGGAGCAACCGATATAGCTGTGCACAGTGCCAAGGATATGCAGTCCGTCCTCCCTGCAGGTTTTGGGCTCATTGCCTTTACCGACCGGGAAAAGGTCAATGATGTCCTGGTCTCCGGAGATAAGTCCATAGACCTGGACGATACGAGCCGCAAGATTCGAATCGGCACCTCTTCTGTACGGCGCATTGCCCTTCTCAAGCATTTCTACCCCCACGTGGAAACAGTGGAGATGCGTGGCAACCTGCAGACCAGGATCCAAAAAATGGAGGACGGCGTCTGCGATGCGCTCATGCTCGCCTATGCCGGGGTCAAGCGCATGGAGTATGATGATATGATCATCAAGATCTTTTCCGAAGAAGAGTTCATTCCTCCGGTGGGACAGGGCTGCATCGCCATTGAGGCGGCAGAGAGCTTGGATCCGGAAAAACAGGAGAAAGTCCGGGCCTGCCTCAACAACGTGGACTCAGAAGATTGTCTGCTCGCCGAACGCGCCTATCTGCGGACCATGGAAGGGGGGTGTTCCATCCCGGCCTTTGGCCTGGCCGTTCTTGACAGAGAGCAGATTGTCCTGCGCGGGGGCCTGGCCAGTCTGGATGGAGAAACGGTACTCATTCATACAGAAAAAGGGCCAAGAGACCAGGCTGACGCAATTGGTGAGCGACTGGGAAATTATATTCTGGAAAACGGCGGCCAAGAGATTTTGGCAGAAATCAAACAGCTTCAGGGGTGAAGTTCACTCCTTTTTCGGAAAATCTCCTGCAGTGTGACAGGCTCTGTTCTCTGTCCATGGCTTCAGGGCCAGGCAACTTACAATTGATAAAAAAAGCTTTGACAAGCATCTGCTCAGCCAAAGCTTTTTTTATTGTTTCTCCCGACCGGGAGAATGCAGATCATCAGCAGGAGTCAGCAGAATTTGGATCATAGCTCCAGTTACCGTTTCGGTAGAGATAGTCATTGACCAGCTGTAATTCATCTTCGCTGAGAACGTCCCAGGAGCCATTCAGGGCGCATTTCTTGTTGCGCTTGCTGAAGATTGTATTCCATGCCATGGAAGTATAGGATTCTACATGGACAAAAGGGGCGCCTTGATCATTCTTTTTTGAATGGCAGCTCTTGCACACTTCCCGGAATTTGATCCCCCCAGGCCCCAGGCTTCACTTTCCCAGTCAAGGGCTCCATCAGCGATAATACGGCACATCTTCGTTCGTTCATCGTAACGCTTCCCTGGCCTTGCTTCAGCGGAATGAACGGAACAGATCAATGAACAGAATACAAACAGTGCAACAATTGCTGGATACCGCATTTCTTTTTCCCCCTGTGTAGCGTATCAATAATATCACACCGTGGTATAGTTATAGCACAGTTTTTCTATCAAGAACATAGAGAAAAAGTTTGTGAGGAGTTACATCGGGTTTGTTGTCAGTTGCCGCAAACCCGTTTTAAATACTCAAGCCACTGCTCAAATCCCTCTCCGCTGGTGGAGGAGAGGGGGATGACCTCCAATTCAGGGTTCAGCTGCAGGGCCTCGGCCCTGGCCTCCTCAACAGGGAAGTCAAAGTAGGGAAGGAGATCGGTCTTGGAGATGATAAAGAGTTGAGAGCTGATAAAGGCCTTGGGGTATTTTGCCGGTTTGTCCGGGCCTTCCGGTACTGAGACCAGGACCAGTCGGTGGTGTTCTCCCAGATCAAAGGTGGCCGGGCAGACAAGATTGCCCACGTTTTCAATAAAGAGCAGGTCGAGCTGGTCGCCATCAGGTTCCTTTTCCAGGAGGTGCAGGCCCTTGTGGATCTGGGCAGCGTCCAGGTGGCAGGCCCCGCCCGTGGTCAGCTGGATCACCGGCACACCCTTGGCGCGGATGCGTTCCGCATCCCTGTCTGTTTCAATATCTCCCTCTATCACACCGATTCGGAGACTGCCTCCCAGGGCCTCAATGGTTTTTTCCAGGAGCGTGGTCTTGCCGGAGCCAGGGCTGGAAATCATGTTGATGGCCACTGCTCCCATCTTTTCAATGTGGGCCCTGTTTTTTACTGCCATGGCCGTATTGGCGGCGAGCAGGCTCTGATGAACTTCAATCACCTTTGAATCGTGGGAATGGCCGGGAGTGAGGTCACAGCCGCATGAGTCGCACATAAATATACCTTTCCAATTTTCTGGGATTCTATATGTTGGCAAAACATTGTTGTTTTGCTACCGGTTTGTTAATTTTTGACAATATTCAGCCAGCTCATCTATTCCTGTAATGTACCTCTTCCTTTTCTTTGTTTGCCCAAAGAAAAGGAAGCAAAAGAAAGGGCCACCGTGTCCCTGGGTCCTTCGGACTTCCTTGCGCTCCTCGAAGCTGCCGGGAGTTTGAAAACTCGCTTCGCTCAGACAGTTCAAACTCCTTAATCGGCATCTTCTGTGGTGCTCAGCCAGGGCCAATGGGAAGAAGTAAAGTTGCTCCTTCAAGGGCTCATCAAGTCTGTGGTCTCTGGACCCGGAGCTTTATTCCATTTCTACCTGGCGGAGAATAATCTCATCTCCTCCTTCCGGGATGAGCAGGGTTTCTGTACAGGCAGGACAGGTGTCCGGCCTCTTCTCCGCTTCCACCTCTAAACCGCAGCCACAGCAGCGATAGGTGGCTGGCGAACTTTCTATGACCAGGCTGGCCTCTCGGGTCAATGGGGCTTCTTTGGAGAGGATGTCAAAACCGAATTGAAAGGAGTCGATAACTACCCCGGAAAGGGGGCCGATTTCCATGCGTACAGTGATCACCTTGGTTTTCTTATGCTCGCGGGCAAGGTCGTGAAGCTGGCTGAGCAAGCCTTGGACCAGGGACATCTCATGCATGGCTGCCTGTCTCTTTTCCCTCAATTTTGTGTCCCAGTCCTCTGAGTCTCTGCACGAGCAGATCACTGATTTTTTCAACTTGAGAGGCCACGGAATCAGACATCTCAAGACCGGTGGCCAAACTTTCCGGCACCACACAGAAAAATTCAACGGTCTCAGGGCTTATATCACGCAGCTTACAGATATCGAGGATCTCAAGGATCCCCAGTTGATGCGGTGACATCCGCGTCTGCATGGAGCCGTTTCTTGCCTCTTTGGCCGTGAACGTGTAGAGACTTCCGGGTGCGGCATTCTGGAGGTTGACCACATCTACAACAAACACCGGGTCATGTGTTTCGAGAAAGGGGGCCATGTAAATACCGGCTGTTCCCCCGTCAAGGACAGTAACGGAATCGGGAAAGCGGTACTGCTCCTCAAGGTGTTGGACAACGTGGATGCCGAAGCTCTCGTCAGAGAGGAGGAGATTGCCAATGCCCAGAATGCCTGTCTTTTTATTCTCTTTTTCCATTCCTTTCCTTTAGCAGATTCTGGGTAGGGGTTCCCCGTGCAGGGGGGTAATGACTCTGGAACCGCCAATGGCAGTACGCAACACGACTTGGCCAGGTGTTCCTGTTTTCAGGCTCCCGATAATTCCACTCTTTTTTCCCACGGAAGTGGATTGCATGAGCTGCAGGGCTTTTTCCGCCTGCTCTGGTGCAACCAGAACAAGACACTTCCCTTCATTGGCAAGATAGAGGGGATCAAGTCCCATGATCTCGCAGGCAGCTCGTACTTCATTGTTTATGGGAAGAGCTGCTTCCTGAATTTCTGCCGAGAGACCACTGGCTGTGGCGATTTCATTGAGTGAGGTGGCCACTCCGCCTCGGGTTGGATCCCGGAGGGTGTGCAGACTTCCGGAAGGAAGGGTGTCAAGCAGGAGAGATACCAGTTCATGGAGAGGGGCCGAGTCACTGGCAAGATCTCCGTCAAGAGTGATTCCCGCCCGGCGGGTCATGATGGTGATTCCATGATCTCCCATGGAACCGGAGAGGAGGATAACATCCCCTGCCTGGGCCATGGTTGAGGAGACATTGACTCCTTCAGTGACAATGCCGATGCCCGAGGTGTTGATAAAAATCTTGTCACCCTTGCCCCTGGGAACGACCTTGGTGTCACCGGTGATAATGGGAACGCCCGCCTCTTTGGAGACCGCTCCAATGGAGGCGATGACACGCTCCAGCTCCTCCAGATCCAGTCCCTCCTCGAGGATGAGGCCAAGGCTCAGACAGAGGGGGCTGGCCCCGCGCATGGCCAAATCATTGATGGTGCCATGAACGGCCAGGGTGCCGATATCACCGCCCGGGAAAAATATCGGATCTACCACATAACTGTCTGTGCTGAAGGCCAGCTTTCCCGGCTGGTTGTCGAGCACAGCACTGTCTTCCAGAGAGGCAAGGACATCATTATCCAGATGCTTGAGAAAAAGCCCGGAAATCAGTTCCTGACTGGCAATACCTCCGCTGCCGTGATCAAGCAATATACAGTTTTTCGAATTCATTTTTTATGCAATACTCCACAACTGTTTTATTACAAAGTGATCTGGTCTTCCAGGACCAGGTCAGAGTCAGCCGGTTCAGCCGTTGCTGTAATGTACCTCTTCATTTTCTTTGCGGCCCTTTATACCCGTCAGGGTGAAAGAAAACGAAGCAAAAGAAAGGCCACCCGTGTCCCTGGGTCCTTCGGACTTCCTTGCGCTCCTCGAAGCTGTCGGGACTTTGAAAGCTCGCTTCGCTCAGACAGTTCAAACTCCTGAATCGGCATCTTCTGTGGTGCTCAGCCAGGGCCAATGGGAAGAAGTAAATTGTCCCTTCAAGGGGTCCTCAAGCCCAGATCCTCTGGGCCCGGATTTTTATTTTCACCTCACCCGCCATACTTGTAAAAGGCGGCACAGGTTCCTTCACTGGAGACCATACAGGGGCCCACAGGATTGGTGGGGGTGCAACGACTACCGAATAAAGGACACTGGGGAGGCTGCTCTTTCCCTTTGAGGATCTCCCCGCAGCGACAGCCTTTTGGTTCCTCGGCAGGTGTCAGGGTGATGTCCAGTCGTTTTACCGCATCGTAATGAGCATAGCTCTCTCGAATGGCCAGGCCGCTCTGGGGGATCATGCCCAGGCCGCGCCATTCCATATCAGCGGGTTCAAAGATCTCATTGACCATCTGCCGGGCCCTGCTATTCCCCTCCCAGTCAACAGCCCGGGTATACGCATTTTCCACTTGGGCCTTTCCCTGACCCACTTGTCTGGCCAGCATGATCAGGGCCTGGAGGATATCTGCCGGCTCAAAGCCGCCCACCACGCAGGCCAAGTCATAGTTGTCGACAAGGGGCTGGTAGGCCTTGGCCCCGATGATACTGCTCACATGGCCGGGGCAGAGGAGTCCATCAATCTGCAGTTCCGGGTCGTCGAGCAGGGCCATAAGCGGTGGGGGCATGACCTTGTGGGTGGAAAAGACTGCAAAATTGTCAACTCCGCTGTTTTTCGCGGCCATGATGGTCGCCGCGATTCCAGGGGTGGTGGTCTCAAAACCGACCCCCAAAAAGATAATCAACTCTTCCGGGTGGATGCGGGCAAGCTCCAGACTGTCCATGGGAGAGTAGACAATATCCACCCTGGCTCCCTGAGAAGAGGCATGGGCCAGAGACAGGCCGCTGCTGCCGGGAACACGGAACAGGTCACCAAAGAGGGCGATCCGGACATTATCCATTGCAGCCATGGCCAGGATAGCATCGATATGGGAAGCAGAGGTGACGCAGACCGGACAGCCGGGGCCGGAGACCAGTTCCACTCCTCCCGGGAGCAGGGAGCGCAGGCCACTGCGGAAAATGGCCATGGTATGAGTGCCGCAGACCTCCATGATCCGGAAAGGTCTGCTTACTGAGCGATGCAGCTCTTCAAGGAGAGGCGCTGCCAGACCCTGATCCCGGAATTCATCAACATATTTCATGAGCTGCTGCCTGCTGTTTCTCGGGCTTCCACCTTCTCCGCCATCTCGCGCATGAGGCGGAGATTGGTCTTTGCCTCCTCACCATCCAGGGTGTGGATGGCAAAACCGGCATGGATGATCAGGTAGTCACCAATCTCGGGCCAGCGGTCCACAATATCAAGCCGGGTTTCCTTCCTGATCCCGTCGGCATCGACCATTGCGGTCTGGCCTGAGAGAAAATCATCCGGACTGCCCTGGATTTCAAGGACCTTCATGGGTACTGCCAGACACATGGCGCAAACCTCCGATAACTGCCTGTCCCAGGGAGATGCCGCCATCATTTACCGGGATTGTTTCCCCGGTATGGACCACGAACTGTTCCTGTTCCAGAAGAATAAAGAGACCTTCAAGGAGAAGCCTGTTCTGCATGCAGCCGCCAGCGAGGACGATGCTGCGTATTCCTGTTTCTTCAGCAAGCTGACGCAGGCAGAAACAGAGGCCCTGAACAAGGCAAAGGTGGAAATCAAGGGCGATCTGGGCAGGTTTCTTTCCCTCTGCCAGCTGATCAAGGAGTTGTCGGATCAGCCCAGCCTGCTGCAGTATCAGGCGATTGTCAGCACGTGTGATTTCCGGTTCCCAGCTGCAACTCTGCAGAAGTGCTTTCAGTGACTGACTGCTCTTTGCCTGGTGGGCCAGAGACTCAAGCTCCATGGCAGCCTGGCCTTCGTAATCCGTTTCCAGACAAACGTCAAGGAGTGTGGCGATCCCATCAAAGAGCCGACCGCAGCTGGAGGTGAGGGGACAGTTGAAGCCCTGCTCCATCATCTGCTGCAGGGCCAGTCGTTTTTTGCTGTCCACCTGGTTGAGTCCCCGGGGGAGTTGTGATTCTCTCATTCCTGCACTGCCAAGGGCGTGGTGGAGCAGGGAGAGTCCCATGCGCCAGGGGGCCTCGGCAGCAGCATCACCGCCTGGAAGAAGCATAGGTGCCAGGGAGCCGATCCGTCTGTAGTTGGAGCAGTCTGCCTCCAGAATCTCTCCGCCCCATACGGTATTGTCGTCGCCAAGCCCACTGCCGTCCAGGACCAGGGCCAGGACTTTCTCCTGGATGCTATGTTCAACCAGTACTGCTGCAGCATGAGCATGGTGGTGTTGCACTTTGTACAGGGGCAGGCCCTGCTCTCTTGCATAATGGCTGCTCAGGTAATCGGGGTGGAGGTCGCAGGCCACTGCCTCTGGCTCGACCTGGAGAAGCCTTTTGAAATGATAGATGCTTTCTTTATAAAAATCCAGAGATTCCAGATTAAAAAGGTCGCCGATGTGCTGACTGAGAAAGGCATCCTGATCACGGGTCAGGCAGAAGGTGGACTTGAGTCCCCCCCCACAGGCCATAACCTGCGGCAACTGCCAGGGAAGGGGTGTTGCTGAAGGGACATAGCCGCGGGCTCGGCGCAGGAGTTGCGGGCCGCGCAGGGTGATCCTAGCCACCGAGTCATCGACGCGGGCGACAATCTCCCTGTTGTGAAGAAGGAAGCAGTCTGCAATCTCTGCAAGGCCAGTCAGGGCCGCATCGTTACCAATGAAGATTGGGGCACCACTCCTGTTGCCGCTGGTCATGACCAGGATTTGCGGGCAGTCTGCCTGCTGGAAGAGAAGCCGATGGAGGGGGGTATAGGGCAGTATGACCCCGATTTCATCAATACCAGGCGTGAGGGCTTCACTCAGTTGTCCCTTTTTACGCGGAAGCAGGACAATGGGGTGCTCCACTCCTGAGAGCAGGTTGCCCGCCTCTGTGCTTATCCGGCAGATCCTGGCCGCCTCTTCCAGATTCGCGGCCATCACTGCCAGGGGTTTGGACTTTCGCCCCTTGTGCCTGCGAAGTCGCTCCACCGCCGACTCCGAGTCCGCATCCACGGCCAGGTGAAAACCACCCAGGCCCCTGAGAGCCACGACCTTTCCCTGGCTTAGGGCCTGGGCTGCCTCGTAAAGGGGAGAGGAGACAATAAGCTGTGTTCCGCAGTCGTCATGCCATGACAACTGTGGCCCGCAGTGTGGGCAGGCATTGGGCTGGGCATGGAATCGACGGTCTTCCGGGGTTTCATACTCTGTCCTGCAGGCAGAACAGAGCGGAAACTGTCTCATGGAGGTGTTGGGACGGTCATAGGGAATGGATTCCACAATGGTGAAGCGCGGCCCGCAGTTGGTGCAGTTGGTGAACGGGTAGGCAAAACGTCTGTTTTTCGGGTCATGGATATCCTGCAGACACTCTTTGCAGAGAGCAATATCTGCCGGGATGATCGTCCTGCTACTGTCTGTGCAGAGACTTTTGAGGATGGAGAACGCTGTGAATTTTTTCAGGGTCTGGTGGGGATGCTGTTCCAGGGAACTGATACGGGCCAGCGGAGGTGGTTCGGAACAGAGAGTCTCAATAAATCCCTGAATGGCTTCCTCTTCGCCTTCAGCCTCGATGACAACGCCCTGGTCGGTATTGATAATGGTACCGCTAAGGGACAGCTGTTTTGCCAGACGATGGACAAAGGG
>CAYPEU010000045.1:0-23158 GCA_964409855.1 uncultured Desulfocapsa sp. | reverse complement strand
AATGCGGTTGGGGCCACCGCCCAGGATAATGATCTTCTTCTTCTCCGTGGCAGCTGCCTCATTCTCCTGCTCATAGGTGGAGTAATAGTAAGGCGTGTAGGACTCAAATTCAGCAGCACAGGTATCCACCAGTTTGTAGACCGGTGTAACGGCAAACTTTTGCCGCAGGTCACGAACATCCTTACTTGATGTGCCGGTGAGAAAGGCGAGCTGATGATCAGAGAATCCACACTCCTTGCAGCGGCGGAGAAAGTCACTGTCCAGCCCCTGAAAACCGCGTTCGCGGATGGTTTTCTCCATCTCCACAATCTGTTGAAAATTTCTCAGATACCAGGGATCGATCTGGGTGAGCTCAAAGATCCTTTCAATGGAAAGGCCGCGCTTCAGCCCCTCATAGAGGTAACAGACCCGCTTGGAGCTTGGCTGCCGCAGTCCTGTTTCCAGATCTTCCATATCCAGGTGTGTCAGCTCGTCCTTACCGTCACCGCCAAAGCCAAACCTGCCGGTCTCCAGCGAGCGCATACCTTTCTGAAAGGCCTCTTTGAAGGTTCGGCCAATGGCCATGGTCTCGCCCACCGACTTCATCGCTGTGGTCAGCTCATCCTTGGCCTCTGGAAATTTTTCAAAGGTCCAGCGCGGAATCTTCACCACACAATAATCAATGGTGGGTTCAAAGGAGGCATAGGTCTTCTCGGTGATATCATTTTTGATCTCATCCAGGGTATAACCAACGGCCAGCTTGGCGGCAATCTTGGCAATGGGAAATCCAGTGGCCTTGGAGGCCAGTGCTGAACTCCTGGAGACCCGGGGGTTCATCTCGATGATCATCAGCTCCCCGTCTTCTGGATTCACGGCAAACTGAACATTGGAACCACCGGTCTCTACTCCTATCTCGCGGATTATGGCAATGGCCGCGTCCCGCATATCCTGATACTCACGGTCAGTAAGGGTCTGAGCAGGAGCCACGGTAATAGAATCACCGGTATGCACACCCATGGCATCAATATTTTCGATGGAGCAGATGATGACTACGTTGTCCTTGGAGTCACGCATCACCTCCAGTTCATATTCTTTCCAGCCCAGCAGGCTGCGCTCAAGCATGATCTCAGTGGTCATGGAAAGGTCTAGACCCGAGGAAGAAAGCTCTTCCAGCTCCTGACGGTTATAGGCCACTCCACCGCCGGTCCCGCCCAGGGTAAAACTGGGCCGCACAATAATGGGGAATCCGATATCCTCCCCTGCTCTCATGGCATCTTCCAGGGTATGGACAATGGCGGATTTTGGAACATTGAGGCCGATGTCCTCCATGGCGGCCTTGAACTCTTCCCTGCCCTCTGCCTTTTTGATGACATCGATCTTGGCAGCCAGCATCTCCACGTTGTACTTCTCAAGGATTCCGGTCTCTGCCACCTTGATGGCGGTATTGAGCGCAGTCTGGCCACCCAGGGTGGGAAGCAGGGCATCGGGACGTTCCTTTTCAATGACCTTGATCACCATCTCCGGAGTGATGGGCTCGATATAGGTACAGTCGGCAAGCTCCGGATCGGTCATAATGGTGGCCGGATTGGAGTTGATAAGCACTACCTCGTAGCCCTCTTCCTTCAAGGCCTTGACAGCCTGGGCACCGGAGTAATCGAATTCACAGGCCTGGCTGATAATGATAGGACCGGAACCAATGATGAGAATTTTCTTAATGTCTGTTCGTTTTGGCATGGGGACAGTTTTTAATTTTCAGTTTCACCCTAAGGGGGCATAAATCAGTTTTCAGCGCCTCTGTTTTCTCAGCCAGTCATCTGGCTACTTGCGTATCATGTCAATAAAACGGTCAAAGAGATACATGGCATCATGGGGGCCGGGTGCATGCTCCGGATGGTACTGTACAGAGAAGGCCTGGTATTTTTTATGGCGCATCCCCTCCACGGAGCCATCGTTGAGATTAATATGGGTGAGCTCCACCTCGTCGGGATTAAGGCTGTCCATGTCCACACAGAACCCGTGATTCTGAGAAGTGATCTCCACCTTCCCCGTGCTCAGATCCTTGACCGGCTGATTCCCGCCCCGATGGCCAAATTTCAGTTTGTAGGTAGAGCCGCCGTAGGCAAGACCAAGGAGCTGATGTCCCAGACAGATACCGAAGATGGGTTTTGTACCCAGCAGTTTCCGGATATTCTCCACCACTCCAGGGACACCCTCTGGGTCACCAGGGCCGTTGGAGAGGAAAATTCCGTCCGGATTCATGGCCAGAACAGTCTCGGCATCGGTTGAAGCCGGAACCACTTGCACCTGACAGCCTTTCTCAGTAAAGATTCGTGATTGATTGTATTTCAGGCCAAAGTCAAAGGCCACAATCTTAAGCGGATCAGCAATACCAGCCTGGGCCGTGGCAAAATCAGTTCCTGCAACCGGCCCATTATCTGCCCAGCCGTAGGGCTCGCTGCAGGTCACCCTGCTCACCATATCCTGCCCCACCAGTCCTGTCCATGCGCGAGCCCGGGCAACCAGAGAATCGCGGTCCATGTCCTCAGTGGAAACAATGCCCCTCATGGCCCCTTTAGTACGGATGTGACGAACCAGGGCCCGGGTATCAAAACCTTCGACACCCAGCACCCCGTACTCCTTGAGAAAATCAGCAAGGGTCTGCTCAGAACGAAAGTTAGAGGGATAGGCATTATACTCTTTCACAAGAAAGGACCTGGGGTGAACGGATGCAGATTCCATATCTGCTGCATTCACTCCATAATTACCTATTAAGGGGTAGGTCATGGTTACAATCTGACCGGTATAGGAAGGATCGGTGAGAATCTCCTGATATCCACTCATGGAGGTATTGAAGACGATTTCGCCAACGGCCTCGCCGGATCCGGTAAAGGAACGTCCCTCAAAGAGCGTTCCATCTTCCAAGGCAATCACTGCTTTCATATATTTCCCCTGTACTTCGCTTTTGGGTAAACGGCACCTGACGGAGCCTGATTCATCTGTTGAGGCAAAACTCTATTGCAGAAAAAAGATTCTGAATATTGAACATTGAAACTCTAATCTAAAAAGATACTCTATTGACGGCATACACGAAAAAACAGGAGAAACGGAAAGATAAAGAGAAACAGTGCACAAGCCAGCAACTGATAGAAAATGTACACTCCCGGCCTCTCCTCCGGACAGCCCCCCTTTGCCAATCACACCCCCGCACAAGACAAACAGTGTAGACAAAAATCACAATATTTAACTCAGAAAGAGGGCATGAGTCAACAGGAATCGGGGATTCCCCCCCAAAATCCAGCTAGAGAATGTCTGCTGGCCAATCCTCTCTCCTCACCACCTGCTTTTCTCCTTGGATTTTCCACCTGATTTGGTATTGATAGACGCTAGATTGTAAAGCAATCTGACTTTTCTTACTCCCCCCCCTTTCCAGAAGGAGAATTCATGCATAAGATAATACTTTCATTGTTCACAGCACTTTTTCTTCTATTTAATTCACTTGGAGATACTGTAATGGCAGAAAACAAATTAGCAGATGGCCTCTACGCCAAATTCATCACTGAGAAAGGCGATATCATCTGTATCCTTGAATACGAAAAAACCCCGCTTACCGTGGCCAACTTTGTAGGACTTGCCGAAGGCACCAAAAAACTTGGCGGCGGCGCAGGAAAAGATGGTGTTCGTTTTTATGATGGACTCAACTTTCATCGGGTCATCGCCGATTTCATGATTCAGGGCGGATGCCCCCTTGGCACCGGCACCGGTGGCCCCGGCTACACCTTCCCTGACGAGATCGACCCCAGCCTTCGCCACAAAGGCCCTGGCATCCTCTCCATGGCTAACTCCGGACCAGGCACCAACGGCAGCCAGTTCTTCATCACCCATGTACCCACCCCCCACCTTGACGGCAAACACACGGTCTTTGGCCATGTGGTTTCCGGCCAGGATGTAGTCAATAAAATCCAGCAGGGCGATAAGATCAAAAGCCTGGAGATCATCCGCGTTGGTGACAAAGCTAAAGCATTTAAGAGCGATCAGGCTGCCTTTGACTCCTTGCTCTCCACCATGGAACAACGGGCACAGGAAAAAGAACTGGCAGCCATGGAAGAATCAGTTGCCAAAATCAAAAAACAGTGGCCCGATGCCGTCACCACTCCTTCCGGACTCAAGTACGTGGTGGTCGCTGAGGGAACAGGCGAAACTCCTTCTGCTGGCGCCATGGTCAAAGTCCATTACACCGGTAAGCTGCTGGACGGCACTAAATTTGATTCTTCCGTAGACCGCGGTACCCCGATTGATTTCCCCGTGGGACAGGGACGAGTCATCAAGGGTTGGGACGAAGCCCTGCTCACCATGAAAAAAGGAGAAAAACGGGTTCTCATTATTCCGGCGAATCTCGGCTACGGTCCCTCAGGACGCGGCCCTATCCCGCCTAATGCCACCATGGTCTTTGATGTAGAGCTGATAGGTTTCTAGTAAGACTGAAGACTAAGAAAAGTGTCATCACAAGGCCTGGCTGGAACAAGTTTCCAGCCAGGCCTTTGTTTTTTTTTTGTAAGTGATTCTATACGAGACTCAACCAACCTAGGACGTCATTCCGGCCTTCACCGGAATGACAGAACAAGAGACGAAACGACCTTAGGGCAATTACCACAATACTCCAGCCTGTGAAATGTTTCTCATGACTAAGTTACTAACTTGTAGCTGAGTTTCCTTAAGAGGCACGTTTTTGTACAACAAGAGAGAATTTTTTTGCACCCTGAAGACCATCACATTCAGCAAAGAAAATGAAGAGGATACATAAACAAAAGGACTGAGCCGATTGGCTCTGACCTAGCCTGTAAGGCCAGATGTTTTTACCTTAAAACAATACCTTATTTTCACGGAAGAAGGAGTGGCGTCCTTTTCAAACCGGCCCAATTCCCTGAGATCCTGCACCTAAGCGCAGGAAAATCATTTTTCCTGAACGGGCTGGCCTTTTCCATGCGGAGTATAATCAGCCTGTCTCGGAGATGCATGAACATATTTTTTATAAATCCTCTCCACAGTACCGTCCTCTTTCATTTCCCGAATGGTCTGCTCAATCTGCCCGCTATAGCTCATCATCATTGATGAGCGGGCAATAGCCATCTGCATAGGGGTAATCTTCAGCGGCTTTTGCGCAGCTGCAAACTGACCAGCGAATTCCGGGTTGTCTTCAATCATCTGAGCCGCGACCACATCCAGCACCGGGGTGATATCGATCCGCCCGGCCTTCAGCTTATTAAAATTAATTTGAATGGAATTCACCACCTCGGTCTTCAGCTGATAGGTGCTGATGGCATCCTGAAACTCCTGGGAATATTTTGATCCGGCCACAACCCCTATGGTCAAGCCCTTGAGATCCTCCAGGCTTTTCCAGGAGAACTCTTTATCTTGTCGGTGAAAGAACAGGATACCACTGGCAAAGAAAGGCTCAGGGAAATAAGCAAATTCATCCCGCTCAGGTGTCTTCACGGTGAGCATCAGCCCATCGGCCTTCTCATTTTTCACCATGAAGATGCAACGTTTCCAGGGGTAAAGCTCCATACGAATGGGGTAGTCGATACGCTGGAAAAGCTCCTGCATCAGTTCAACAATCATCCCGCTTTCAGGGATATCCCCTGCCTCTCCCAAGGTATAGGGAGGCCAGGGATCTTCCACCAGGAGAAAGGGATGTCCGTCACTCTCTCCCGCCTGGATACCTGCAGGGCTGAGAATGCAGAAAATAGTAAAAATCCAAGTCGTTACAATGATAACTCTTGCATACATACCAACCTCTGGAGTGAGATATAATGTTTGATGACAAATGAGTATATTCCAGGGTAGAAAAAAACAACAAATGGTCGCCCTGTTTTTTTGACTTCGGATGAACAGATGCATGGCAGAACTGCCAAGGAACGCCAAACAATGATAGGAACAACTCTGCGTTGAGCAAGCCAGGTTGATCAGGGCGCATACCCGTCAACACCCCCCTCAACACGAACTTATTCTCTCAGCTCAACACAAAGGGGTAGCAACGTCATCGGCGGATGGTGCTTGAAAAAAGAAAATCGATACAATCGATTTGTTGGGACTCACCGTAACAATATCTTAGTACTTCAACCCCACCCGCTCACGAACCAAATCCAGGGTCACAGCAGCCTTTTCCCGGGCCTTACCCGCTCCTTTGTGCAGAATAGCACGGAGCATCTCAGGATCTGCCAGATACTCGGCCTTTTTCCTTCGGGCCTCAGCAAAATAATCACTGATCAGGTCGAGCAGCTCGAGTTTGATATACCCGTAGGCTGCCCCGCCGCCCAGATACAAGTTCCTCACCTCCTCCAATCGCTCCGGACTGGCAAAAAGCTTGAAGATGGCAAACAGGTTACAACTATCCGGATCTTTTGGATCTTCCACTGGAGTGGCATCGGTTTGAATGGCCATCACCTTTTTCTTCAAGGGTTTTCCTTCAAGAAAAATGGGAATGGTGTTGCCATAGGACTTGGACATCTTCTGTCCGTCGAGGCCGGGGACAATGGCTGTGGTCTCACTGATGGCAGGCTCGGGAATGATAAAGGTTTCACCAAAAGTAGTGTTGAACTTCTGAGCAATATCCCTTGCCACCTCCAAGTGCTGTTTCTGATCCTTCCCCACCGGTACACGATCTGCCTGATAGAGGAGGATATCGGCAGCCATGAGCACAGGATAGGAAAAAAGGCCGTGACTGGCGTCAATCCCCTTGGCCACCTTATCCTTATAAGAATGGCAGCGCTCCATGAGCCCCATGGGCGTGAGGGTTGAGAGTATCCAAGCAAGTTCACAGACCTCAGGGACATCGGACTGCACCCAGAAGGTGCACTTATCCGGGTCTAACCCCAAGGCCAGGAAGTCGGCTGCCGCCTCCAAGGTCCCTATGGCCAATTTCTGCTGATCATGGACCGAGGTAAGGGCATGGAGATCAACGATAAAGACATACAGGTCAGAATCTTCCATATGGGAAATCATGGTCTTCATCGCCCCAAAATAGTTACCAATGTGAAGCTGACCGGATGGTTGGATACCTGATAAAATTTTCATAATTATAAGAGGGAAGTTTTCAGTGTTTAGTGTTCAGTGTGGTGGCCCATACTACTCCACTTATGTAGCTGGTCAAACCTAAAAAAAGGGGGAATCCGGATTTTTCCGGATTCCCCCTTTTTTGTTGCCTGTTCGTTTGTCATTGACAGCCGATCATTGAGCAGGATTATTTCTTGTCGTCTTTGACCTCTTCAAAGTCTGCATCAACGACATCATCATCCTGCTGAGCACCGGTATCGCCACCAGCCGCACCTGCAGCGCCGCCAGCATCAGGGCTTTCCTGGGATGCCTGGGCATACATGAGCTCGGCCAGCTTATGGGAGGCCTTGGTCAGTTCTTCCACGGCAGCATTGATAGCATCCGTATCGTCACCTTCAATGGCCTTTTTCACATTTTCCATCTCACGCTCTACATTGGCCTTGGTCTCTTCATCCACCTTATCACCGAGATCTTTCAGTGATTTGCCGGAGGCATGCACCAGCCCGTCAGCGTTGTT
The DNA here is from genome assembly GCA_964409855.1 of uncultured Desulfocapsa sp. GTDB lineage: Bacteria > Desulfobacterota > Desulfobulbia > Desulfobulbales > Desulfocapsaceae > Desulfocapsa. The sequence goes on along the minus strand of CAYPEU010000045.1, from coordinate 15,609 downwards.
ACGGGCATCGACGAGCTCTTTACGTTTCTTGTCTTCATCGGCATGGAGCTCGGCATCCTGCTTCATCTTCTCGATCTCCTCCTCGGAGAGTCCGGATGAGGCGGTGATGCGGATAGACTGCTCCTTGTTGGTCCCCATATCCTTGGCTGAAACATGGAGGATACCATTGGCATCCAGATCAAAAGAAACCTCGATCTGCGGTACGCCACGAGGGGCAGGCGGAATGTCGGAGAGCTCGAAACGACCGATGGTCTTATTATCCTGCGCCATTCCACGCTCCCCCTGGAGCACATGGATAGAAACCGCCGGCTGATTATCAGCCGCTGTGGAGAAGACCTGGCTCTTTTTGGTGGGAACCGTGGTATTCTTCTCAATCAGCTTGGTCGTTACTCCCCCCAGGGTCTCGATACCAAGGGAGAGAGGAGTAACGTCGAGGAGGAGAACGTCTTTCACATGACCACCCAGGACACCGCCCTGAATGGCCGCGCCAATAGCAACCACTTCGTCAGGGTTCACGCCCTTATGGGGATCTTTGCCAAAGATTTCTTTTACCTTCTCCTGCACCTTGGGCATCCGGCTCATACCACCTACCAGAATGACCTCATCAATGTCTGAAGCGGTGAGCCCCGCATCCTTGAGCGCAGTCTGACAGGGGCCCACAGTGCGCTCCACCAGATCATCGACTAGGCTCTCATACTTGGCCCGGGTCAGCTTCATATTCAGATGTTTGGGGCCGGTGGCGTCTGCAGTGATAAAGGGGAGGTTGATTTCGGTCTCCATGGTGGTGGAAAGCTCCATTTTGGCCTTTTCCCCCTCCTCTTTGAGGCGCTGGAGAGCCATTTTATCGGTACGCAGGTCAATCCCCTGATCCCGATTAAACTCGTCGGCCAGCCAGTTGACGATACGCATGTCAAAGTCTTCACCACCGAGGAAGGTGTCACCGTGGGTGGACTTCACTTCAAAAACACCGTCACCGATCTCGAGGATGGAGACATCAAAGGTACCGCCGCCAAGATCAAAGACTGCGATTTTCTCTTCGCCCTTTTTCTCAAGACCATAGGCAAGAGACGCTGCAGTGGGCTCGTTGATGATACGCTGCACATTGAGCCCTGCAATCTTGCCGGCATCTTTAGTGGCCTGACGCTGGGCATCATTAAAGTATGCCGGTACGGTAACCACGGCATCGGTCACCTCTTCACCAAGGTACTCTTCGGCAGTCTGTTTCATCTTGCCGAGGATCATGGCTGAGACCTCTGCCGGGGTGTAGGAGTTCCCTTCCACCTCGATGGCAGACCTGCCGCCTTTCCCTTCCATTATCTTAAAGGGACTGACTTCAACAGATTTCTGTACCTCAGCATCTGTATACTTACGGCCGATAAGACGCTTGATGGCATACAGGGTACGCTCCGGATTGGTAACGGCCTGACGTTTTGCAACCTGACCGACCAGTCGCTCGTTATTATCTGCAAATGCAACAATAGAAGGCGTGGTTCGATTGCCTTCCACATTGGCAATAACTGTGGGGTCGCCACCCTCCATCACTGCCACGCATGAATTTGTTGTTCCCAGGTCAATTCCAATTATCTTTCCCATGGCATATCTCCTTATCTCGAAGTATGAAATCGCCTCCAGCTAACGGGAAGCGTTATGTTCTATTTTAGTTTTGAGTATCACCGGGCAGGGGTAACAGACAAAATACTCTTTCTCCCTGTAAAGCCCGGTTAAATGTTCATGACAACACTTGCTACAGTGCTCATCATCTTTGGTTTGTCAAGCAGTTGACAGCGTCTCCTGGTGATATTTTTTCATCAAGAACTCTGATCTCCGGATGAAACAATAACCTTGGCCGCACGGAGCAGACGATCTTTGTACTGGTAGCCCTTTTCAAACTCATTCAACACATGGTTGGCAGGAACTGTATCACTTGCCTCCATGGTCAACGCCTCCTGGACAGAGGGATCAAAAGGCTGAGCAATACTCTCAATGGGCTTCACCTCAAACTTTTCCAGAATGGAGAGCAGACTCTTCAGGGTGAGCTGCACCCCTTCAAGGAGAGCCGCCATACCCATTTCCGCATCCACTTCCCCTGCTTTTCCTTGGCTGACTGCGCGTTCAAGGTTATCTACCACCAACAGGATTTCCCGAAAGATCGGCTCTCCGGCATACTTCTGAGCAGTGGCCCGCTCCCTGTTCATCCGCTTCTTGTAATTTTCAAACTCAGCGGCAATACGGAGCATGTTGTCTTTCTGCTCTGCCGCGTCAGCCAATGCCTCGGCCAGTTCTTTTGCAGAATCTTTCTCTGCCTGGACTTCCTCTCCTTCAGAAAAATCTTCCTCTAAAGACTCCACCTCTTCCAAAATTTCCTCTTCTTTTTTTTCCTCGTTCACCCCTTCCTCCATATACTAATATAGGCGTGTTATCAGCCAAACGGCCCGCACTCTCTTTTTGCTGTCATTTTCTGGTACATTGCAATCAGTCCGAACAATAAGTAGCGCTATTTTCCTTGTCAAGTTGCAGAAAGGAAGAATTCAGAAGTCGTTAGCCTGCAGGATAAAACTCGCGGCCATCAATCAGTGTCCTCCAGAATGCAGCTTTTCAACAGCGCCTGGAGAGCTGCTGAAAAGCTGCACTTTTTTTTTGCCTTTCATCTTCCCGGAAAAGACAATATAGTATCCGATATCATTTCCTGTTTTAACCCTATGGAGAAAGAAATGGATTTTGAACCGAAATGGATTGCCTGGGAGATCACCCGGCGCTGTAATTTAAAATGTGTACACTGTCGATCCTCGTCTGAACTCGACATTGCCGGACATCCGGATTTTTCCTTTGACGAGGCCAAGCGTATCATCGACGACATTGCCTCCTATGCCTCACCGGTGATGGTACTCTCCGGCGGTGAGCCCCTGCTCCGCGAAGATGTCTTTGATATTGCCAAGTACGGCGGATCAAAGGGCCTGCGGATGTGTCTGGCCACCAACGGCACCCTGGTCACCTCTGATATCTGTGAAAAGATAAAAGATGCCGGGATCAAGATGGTCTCCCTCAGTCTGGATGGAGCAAAGGCCGAGACCCATGACGACTTCCGCAACCAGCCAGGGGCCTTTGACGGAACCATGAATGCCATCAAGCTCTTTAACGAGCATGGCATCCCCTTCCTCATCAACTCCTCCTTTACCATTCGCAACCGGGAAGAGATCCCGGAGATCTATAAACTGGTAAAGAGCCTCGGAGCCCAGGCCTGGTACATGTTTATGATCGTGCCCACGGGACGGGGCGAGGATATCATGGAAGAACTCATTCCAACCGATATCTACGACGAGATCCTGGAATGGCATTACGAAATGGAGAAGAATGAGGATGAACTCCTCATGCGCCCCACCTGTGCTCCCCACTACTACCGGATCGTGCGCCAGAAGGCCAAGGAGGAGAAGAGCTCATTCAAACGCCGCAACCTGAAATTTTCCACCGGCGGGTCCAAAGGCTGCCTGGCCGGACAGCTCATCTGCCTCATTGACGTGGATGAAAATGTCCTGCCCTGCAGTTATTTCCCAAAATCCGCCGGCAACCTCAAGGAGCAATCCTTTAAAGAGGTGTGGGAAGATTCTTCCCTCTTTCATGAAATGCGCGATTTCAAGGGCTACAAGGGCAACTGCGGTTCCTGCGAGTATGTCAATGTCTGCGGCGGCTGCCGGGCTCGCGCCTATGCCATGACTGGCGACTATCTGGCCCAGGAACCTTTTTGCAATTATGTACCGAGAAAAATAAAAGAAAAAGAGAACAAATAACCATCGAACATCAAACGTCCAACATCGAATAATGAATAGAGAGATTATGAACGATACATTCCTGAAGGCCTGCCGAGGCGAAGAGACCGATTATACCCCTATCTGGATCATGCGTCAGGCTGGACGCTATCTTCCCGAGTACCAGAAGGTAAGAGGAAATGTCACCTTCCTTGAACTGTGCAAGACCCCTGAGCTCTGCGTTGAGGTCACTCTCCAACCCATTGACATCCTGGGTGTGGATGCAGCCATCCTCTTCTCCGATATTCTTATCCCGCTGGAGGCCATGGGGACCCCCCTGGAATTCCATGAGGGAAGAGGCCCGATCTTTCCCGAACCCACAAGAAGTCAGGCCAACCTTGATAAGCTCATTATTCCGGATCCCAATGAGCACACAGGCTTTGTCATGGACACCATCCGTCTCCTGCGCAAAGAGCTGAAGGTACCCCTCATCGGCTTTTCCGGCGCCCCTTTCACCTGTGCCACCTACCTCATCGAAGGCGGCTCCTCCAAGGTCTTCTGGGAAACCAAGAAGATGATGTATACCAACCCGGAACTCTTCCATAACATGATGGAAAAGATCACCCAGACAACCACGCTCTACCTGAAGGCCCAGGCCAAGGCCGGAGCCCAGGCCCTGCAGATCTTTGACTCCTGGGCAGGCGTCCTGGCGCCCAATGATTTCGAGACCTTTGCCCTGCCCTATGTGCAGCGAATCATCAGCGACTTACAGGATACGGGTCTGCCCATCATCTACTTTGCCAACAACGGGGCAACGCTCCTGGAGCTGGCTGAATCTTCTGGAGCCAATGTCCTGGGGCTGGATTGGCGCATCAATATCGGTGATGCCATCAAACGGATAGGTAAAGTGGCTGTCCAAGGCAACCTGGATCCCTTTTCCCTGCTCCTGCCTAAAGATAAACTCAAGGCCCGTATCGGACGCATCCTTGACGATGCCAAAGATGCACACGGCCATATCTTTAATCTGGGCCACGGCATCCACCAGTTCACCCCGCCAGATCAGGCCAAGGCTGCAGTGGAATTCGTCCATGAACTGAGCCGAAAATAGATAGGCCTTCGACGAAGTTATAAAAAGCTAAAAGAGCAGATGGCATCTCTCCCCACCATCCAACAGTGCTACTCGCTTATGGACGAGTATGGTATGCTTGACAACATCCGGGCCCACTCTCTGATGGTGGCCCGGGTGGCAGATGTCCTGCTTCAGGGACTTGCAGATGCCAGCACACCTGATGCGATGCTGCCGGAGAGGGAGCTGGTTCTCACTGGAGCCCTGCTCCATGATATTGCCAAGACCCCATGCCTGGAAAACCGCTGCGACCATGCCAGACAGGGCAGAGCTATCTGTCTGGAACTCGGCTACCCGGAAGTGGCCGAGGTGGTACAAGAGCATGTCATACTCTCCGAATTCTCTCCCAACCGGTATGCAAGCGGTCTGTTTCTGGCCAAGGAACTGGTCTATTATGCAGACAAACGGGTACGGCATGAAGAGATCGTCTCCCTGGAAGAGCGACTGGACTATATCCTGGAGCGCTACGGAAACAATGACGCCAGACGCCACGATCTGATCAGAGTAAACTTTGAGAAATGTATGCAACTGGAGACCTTTCTCTTTGCCTCTCTCATGATACAGACAGATGAGGTCCGGGAAGCCGTGGAAGACCAGGACTTCCCTGCTCTCCAGCCATGAAAGTCACCTTCTTAGGCACCGGAGAGGCCTGCGATCCCGATCACCCCAACACCTCCCTACTCCTGGAAACAGGTCCAGACTCGCATCTCCTGGACTGTGGTTTCACAGTTCCCCATGCCTTTTTCCCTCACTGCCAGGACCCGGAACAACTCAAGACCCTGTGGATCTCTCACTTCCATGGCGACCACTTCTTTGGCGTACCGCTCCTGCTTCTGCGCCTCTGGGAGATGGGACGAAAGGAGCCCCTGCAAATCATCAGCGCAGTTCCAGCCGAGAAAAAGATCCAAGAAGCCATGGAGCTGGCCTACCCAAACTTTCAAAAACGGCTCCAGTTTCCCGTCAGGTTTGCCCGGCTGGAACCAGGCAAAACCTTCCACTACCAGGAACTGACATACAAGGCCGCTGAAGCCATCCACTCCCAGCCCTCCTACGGTCTGAAAGTCACCCAAGGCAGCAAATCGTTTTATTACAGTGGCGATGGTCGGGCTACTGAAGAGACAGAACAGTTGATGCGAGGGTGTGACCTCATTGTCCATGAGGCCTTTACCCTGGAAGAGAAACTGGAAGACCACGGCTCCATTGCCAGCTGCATCAGGCTCTGGAAGGCAAGTGACTGCAAACAGATGGCTCTGATCCATCTGGCTCGGGAGACCCGAGCAGAAAAGGCAATACTAAAAAAAATTCTTGCTGAAAACAAAGGACTTAAACTGGTACAGGACGGGGAACAGCTGATTCTTTAGTGTCTATCCAGAAATAAGATAGTTTTTTTGAAATCGAAGCGCTCGATGAATTTAACCGTAGGCATATTGTTGATATTCCGATGATTAAGTTTTGAGAGCAACGAAGAGTCAGGAAAAAATAGCCATTTATGGACAGGCACTCTCTAATCCGCATTGCTCAGTGCAGGGTGACCACCCGAACAGCCAGCAGCACCAGGAGGAGTCCGAAACTCTTGTCCAAGATAACAGCCTTGCTGCGCAGGGTTCCAAGCACTCTGGAATGAGACAGGGCCAGGGCCACAAGCAGATACCAGCCGGCATCGATGGTGGCGGCGGTCAGGGCCATGAGCATCTTTTCCCCCATCCCGGCCTGGGCAGAGACGAACTGACTGAAAAGAGCGGCAAAGAAAATGGCCAGTTTGGGGTTAAGAAAGGCAGTGAGAAAACCGGAGCGGAGTCCGTTAACCCGGGAAGCAGAACCTGCTTCCGGCTGGATCGACTCATCAAGTCCAGTGTGTCCGAATAAGGCCTTGAACCCAAGGTAGGCCAGAAAGAAGGCACCCAGCCACTGGATAATTGTAAACAGGGAAGGACTTCCGGTAATCACCACAGCCAGACCAACAGCCGTGACAAAGGCATAGATCCCGACTCCAAGACCATGGGCCAGAGCTGTTTTCACCCCCTCAGATCTTCCGCCGGCAAGGGTATTCTTCAGCACAACGGCCAGGCTCGGCCCTGGTGACATGGCGCCAAGGATACAGATCGTGGCCAGGGAAAACCACGCGGTCAGAGACATATTATCAAGCCCGGCAAATGAATCATTTGCAGCAGTTGCACTTTTATATCAAGAAATATCGGATGTAGCATTACTCTTTGTTCTGCATCGATTCGATAGCCTTTACCGTCTGCAAATCTGTCTCCTGCCCTCTGTTCAGAAGATAGTTACTGATCCCAGCAACCACCTTGGCATCTTTTCCCTGCAGCAGATCACTCTTTGCTGAAATATCTTCCGCCTGCACTTTGACCACAGCGCAGGCGGCAAGAGCTGGGGTGGTTGCAGTAAGAGGAGGAAAGTCTGCTTCCGGTTCATGGGCCCGGACCAGAGCGTTGAGGGCTGTTACTTTTTCCTCCGGATCATCAACCAGTTCAGCATTTCCCCGTATGATAACACAATGATAGAGCTGGTGCAGACGACAGGGGTTGGCCTGGGGGTTGCTGCCGAGATCCAGGTAGGAAAGCGGAATATCAACTTCAAAGCAGACCTTGGGATCGCGCTTCATATTATCCAGTTTTTCTCCTGCCGAAGCAGTGTGAAAATAGATTGCCTCCTGCGACCAGACAAAATTCACGGGAGTGATATAGGGATATCCATCAGCCCCGTTAGTTGCCAGGCGGCCGATGATACAACTGGATAATACTCTTGAGATATGTTCCGGATCCGTAATTTGACACTGTTTGCGGCGCATTTTTTTTCACATACTAGAGATTCGATTTTTGCTTGCCTTCTGTTCCTGTCCGGATGGCAACCAGGATCTTGATCGAGAAAGCTGCAAGAAGAAAAAAACTTGTGCCAAAGGCAATGCATTTAAAGGTGATTACATCCACTTGTCAATCTTTTCCCTCTCTCTTCAGCGGCGAAGGGCCTCGATGAGTTCTTGAGTTGGTCTGCCGTCAGGCTTTATCCCCTGCTGGGTCTGATATTTCACAATTCCCTTTTTGGTATTAGAGCCGAGACGGCCATCAATCCCACCGGAATAGAATCCTTTTGCTTTCAGCAGTTCCTGGAGCTCAAACTTCTCTTCTGCCGAAAGTGAACCCGCAGGTCTTGGCCAGGGCTGAATCATTCTTTCCTTCCCGGCCAGCCGGTCGGACAACAGCCCCACGGCCAAGGCATAAAAATCTGAATTATTATAGCGTTTGAGAATGAAGAAATTGCGAAGCATGAGAAAACCCGGTCCCTTGTCGCCAGCGATCATCTTCAACTCGGCCTTTTCCTCTGGTTCTGAAAAATCTGCTCCACCGGGACGGGAAAAACCAAGTTTCCGCCACTGGGCCAAGGTCTTGGTTTCTCCCTTAAACCGCTTGCCTCCCTGCGGCATCAGGACCTCGTACCCCCAGGGTTTTCCTGTCCGCCATTTATTTTTATGGAGAAGATTGGCAGCTGTTGCCAACGCATCGGGAATGGAGTTCCAGATATCCCGGCGCCCATCACCATCCATATCCACCCCATAAGCCAGATAACTGGTGGGAATAAATTGGGTGTGGCCCATGGCTCCTGCCCAGGATCCAGTGAGCTGATCCAGAGTGACATCACCTGACTGGACAATCTTCAACGTGGCAACAAGCTGCGTCCTGGCAAATTTCTGGCGGCGCTTATCACCATAGGCAAGAGTAGCCAGAGCCAGAGGAACATAATGAAGACGGTGGGAACGAAGGAGAGCTGCTCCGTAGCTGGTCTCCATGGACCAGATGGCAAGCAGCACAGAGGTCTCCACACCAAAACGGGCCTCGACCTCCTGGAGGGTCTTGCCATAGACGCCTGCCATAATACGGCCATCATCAACGGATCTGGGATTGACCCGGGCATCAAGATAATCCCAGATCTCGGTGGTGAATTCCGGCTGATAGGCAGCTTTTTCCAGGATCTCAGCATCCGGTGCAGTTACTCCGGTAAAGGCCCGGTCATAGGTGACCCGCTTGATACCTTGCTCTGCAGCCACCTCATAAAAAGACTCCAGCCACTCCTGAAAATGCTGGTCGCTTACAGGCGCTGCAGATACAGAGACGGCAAGCCCAAGCAGGCACCAGCAACAGAGCAGACTTCCCGCCCATTTTCTCAACCTGTTCACTACTCACTCCCTCCATCCCCACATGAGACAATTACCATCACCCAAGGGCTCATAAAACGGGCCATTTTTCTCTCCTCCTCTGTATAACACACCATCCGCTCAACACTCCTGCCCAGGACAGTGGACAGAAACAGGAAAAAGAGAAGGGAGTGGCGTTAGCAGAAGACATGGAAATTCAAACAAAAATTCTCAATCCTGATTCCGCCTGCACTATAGCATGATTCTGTTCTTCAAGGCCACCAGTATATGAAAAAAACGGTGCCATAGATCAGTGACAAGGTTGACGCCCTCACACGTTTACCAGGTTCGAGAAAGAACCAGGTCTGAAAATTCCCGAAAGAAAGTTATCCACTTTCTCCATACCACCTCAGTTCAGGGTTGAGCAGGGCCTGAACGCTTATGCTTGAGTATATTTTTCAGCGATTCAATTACCTTGCTTGCCTCTCTCTTTGTCAGTTTGTCGATCTCTGTCTTTTGATAATATTTATTGAGAAAATTTTTGAAATGGTGCACATCCCAGCCGAGGTCGTCCGCCAGGTGTTTGATGAACAGTTTCTGCCGGAAGGTGAGACCATACTTATTGATGCGGTAGTGTCTGCTTGCCGTAAAATAGCGCATCAACCGCCTGAATCCTTTGTCGTCCAGATCTTTTGCCGAACGAACACCGGCTTCACGCTGCAGGATGTCCCGGTACTCGTCATCGGACAGTCCCAGCTCCCGTTTGACAATATGAATGACTGCCAGTTTTTTATGATCCACTGTCATTGGCGACACTCCTCCCTGCTGTTACACCGAACTTTTCAAACCGGCACCCTGCATTTTTTCATAATTTCCCGCATGAAATCGGGCAGGTCCCCAGGCATCCGGGAAGTGATAAGGTTGCCATCCACGACTACCTGCTCATCCCGGTAGTCGGCCCCTGCACGCCTTAACTCTTCGGCCACACTTTTATAACAGGTGGCTTTCCTTCCACTGAGCACACCAGCCGCAACAAGAATCTGCGGGCCGTGGCAGATGGCGGCAACAGGTTTGTTCTCCCTAAAGAACTGACGGACCAGGGAGAGCAGTGTCTCACTTTCTCTTAAACTTGCCGGCGCCTTGCCGCCGGGCAGGACAAGCAGGTCATAGGAAGAGGGATCAATCTCTTCCAGAGAAAGCTCCGCCGCAACCTTATATCCATGCTTACCGGTAATGGTTCCAGCCTTGAGGGAAACAACATCAACATCTATATTCTCCTCAAGCAAACGGTACCTGGGCACCAACAGTTCACTGTCTTCAAACATATCTCCACTGATGATGAGTGCTTTCACAGTCCCCTCCCCTATAATTTTTTCCTCAACTGAACGGACTAAAATTTCTTGCCTGAGGTCCGTAAAACCCGCTGTTTTCCTGCCAAGGGAGAAAAAATAATGGCCTTCACAGGCCCATCTTCATCCTTTGATCACGGCCAGGGGGGTGAGGGTGACAATCACTTCCACCAGATCCAGCTGATTTTCCACAACCTCGTCAACATTCTTATAGGCACTAGGTGCCTCATCAAGATCACGCCTGCTGCGAATGGAGTGCAGTATTCCCTGGTCGTCCAGCCTCTTCTGTTCTTCATGGAGATCCAGGCTGCGCTGGGCCTGTTTGCGTCCCATCTTTCTCCCTGCCCCATGGGAACAGGACTTAAAACTCTCCCTGTTTCCTTTGCCTCGTACCAGATAACTTGGTGTTCCCTGAGAGCCGGGAATAATACCGATTTCTCCCTCCTCTGCCCTGGTAGCGCCCTTGCGGTGGACCAAGACCTCCTTGTGAAAGTGGGTCTCAAGGCTGGCGTAATTATGGGCAATATTGATAAACTGACCAAAATGAACCGGGGCTGCAATCATCAACAGTCCATCTTTTACCCGTTCCATCATCAGTTTTCGATTCGCATAAGCAAAATCGACACAGTACTCCATCTCAAGCAGGTACTGTCTGCCTTCCTCACTGTTCATGGGCAGAAAGGCGAGCTGCCAGTTTCTTGGAATATTTGAACCAAACCGACCACTCAACCTCCCGGCAAGCTTGTTATAAAAATTGGCCACTCGATAGCCCAGATTTCGACTCCCGGAATGGATCATGATCCAGATAAAGCCGTCACTGCCCTTTTGGATTTCGATGAAATGATTGCCCCCCCCCAGGGTACCGAGCTGGGTCCGTCCACTTTCAAACTGACTGGAAACGATTTGCAGGTCACCTATGGGGATACCTGATTTCGGTTTCGGCATCAACCGTCTATCCTGTCCTTTCTTGTGATGCTTAAATCCCAAGGGGATAGTCTTTCTGATATGGCTCAGAAGCGCTCTGAGTTTTTGACTGTCCAAAGAGCGCAACGAGGTCTGCTGGGCGCACATCCCGCAGCCGATATCAACCCCAACCGCATTGGGAATCACCACTCCCTCGGTTGCCATGACACCGCCGATGGGCATGCCGTAGCCCAGATGGGCATCCGGCATGATGGCGATATGACTATGGACAAAGGGCAGGTTGGCAAGATTTCTTGCCTGCTCCATGGCCCCGCTGTCCATCTCTTCCAGCCAGAGCTTGATCGGTTTTTTTTCAGTCTTGACGGTCCTTCGCATTTCGTGCCTCACACGGGGTGGTTCTCTTTCCTTCGTAGCACTCTATCAAACAGAGTCTTGATTGTCTTTTCAGCCCGATCATCTCTTTCCTGATCATCCCCCCAGAAGACGCACGAGAAAGAGGCTCAACAGGGGAAAATAGGTGATAATGACCAGGGTGACCATCAACAGGGCAAGGAAGGGCATGGTAGCGCTGTAGAGCTGGATCACCGGCCGTTCAAAACGGTAGCTGGCCAGAAAGAGGTTGAGCCCCACCGGCGGCGTACAGTAGCCTATCTGCAGGTTGGTCAGAAAGATGATGCCAAGGTGGATCAGGTTGACCTCGTAGCCCCTGGCAATGGGGACAATGAGCGGAACCACCAGCACCAGGGCGGAAAAGATATCCAGCATTGAGCCGACAATGAGCAGGAAGATATTGAGGAGCAGGAGAAAGGTGTACTTGCTGGAGATATACTGGCGGATAAATTCAAACAAGCGCATGGGCACCTCCTGGTCCACCAGGAAGTTGGTCGCGGCCATGGATGCGGCGAGAATCACCAGGATACCGCCAAAGAGCATCATGGATTTTACCATGAGGTGAGGCAGTTGCCGCAGGCTGATATCCCGATAGACAAAAACCTCGACCAGCAGGACATAGAGGGCGGTTATCGCTGCCGCCTCTCCGGCCACCAGGAAACCGCCGTAAATCCCTCCCAGGACAATAAAAGGCAGGGGAAGTTCCCAGGCTGTCTCTTTCAGACCGGCGACTATTTCCTGAACGGTTACCCGTTCCTGCTGCTCCTTTTTAGCAGGACTCTTATACATGGAATAGGCCACCAGGAGGATGAGCATGAAAGTCCCCGGCAGGATACCGGCCAGGAACAGGTGGTCAATCCGGACCTCGGCAATAACGCCGTACAGGATCAACGGTAGACTAGGTGGGAACAGTAAGCCGAGACTGCCGGACGAGGTAATCAGGCCCAGGGAAAATTTTTCAGAGTAGTGGTCCTTAATGAGTGCCGGAAACAGCAGGCCGCCCAGGGCAAAGATGGTCACCCCTGAGGCGCCGGTAAAGGCGGTGAAGACCGCACAGACCATCAGTGAGACAACAGCCAACCCGCCGGGCAGCCATCCCAGCAGAAGGTCGGACAGCCTGAGCAGACGCTTGGGTGTCCCGCTTTCAGAGAGGATGGTACCGGCAAAGATAAAGAGGGGAAGGGCAAGTAGGAGCGGGGTATCTGCCAGGCGTGACATTTCAATGATCACCACCGAAATGTCAATATCCACACTGGCAAACGAAAGCAGGGCCACGGCTGCTATAACAATAAATAACGGACTGCCCAGCAGGGCCAGGGCAAGAATAAGCAGCTTGAGACTGTTCACGATCCACTTCCTGTTTCGCTGCCCCTGAGCAGAGAGGCAAGTGTTCTGACATCAGCTGCGATTGCCAGAAGAAAGTGTAGGCTGATGAGGAAAAAGGCCGTGGGGAAAATCAGGTTCCAGCACCAGGAGGGGATGGTCAGTAGGGGGGAGTTGCCAAAGAGCATCTCGTTGCGGACAAAGATAATTGCTGCCCAGGTGAGAAGTGCGGCAACAAGGGAGGAAAAGAGGTCAATAACCAGCCCTATCCATGGCTTTACCTGCTCCGGCGCCAGGTAGCCAATCACATCAATAGCAATATGCTTGTTTTCCCTGGTTGCCACCACTGCCCCGAGCATACCGCACCACAGGACAAGGTAGCGCAGAAGCGGGTCGACCCAGAGCAGACCGCCGGAAAAAAATATGCGCAGGCCGATCTGCAGGCAGGCAAGCACGACCATCGCCACCAGCAGCAGGCAGAGCAGAGTGTCTATCAGCCGCTTTTCAAAGGTCAAAATTTGACGGGCAACCTGTCTGGGGTTCATGGCAGACTTCAGGTTCGGGTTGTGAGGTCTGATACCATTTCATTTCCCTCTACTTATGGGTCTGCTTCCTATAGTCGTCAAGCAGTCTCATGGTTGTCTGATATATTTGTGCACTGAAGGCTGTGCCCTGCAGTTGCTTCACTGTTTCATCATGCATGTTGCGCAGGGCTTGAACATCTTCCGGGTTAGGAATGACCATGGAAACCCCGTTGTCCTGCAACACCTGTTTGGAGTCGCTGTTGCTTTTCCTGGTATCGATGAGAAGCAGGCTGAAATGTTTTTGGGCTGTATCCTTGATCATCGACTGGTAGGATTCAGGCAGGCGGCTAAATTTTTTGCGATCCAGCAGCATAGCTCCATATGCATAGCCAAAGGGAATGTCTGAGATATACTTTGTTTTGGTGAACCACTGCAGGATAATCGTACCATACAGGGAATTAAATACCGTTTCCACCATGCCGGTCTGCAGGGAGGTGAGCACATCGGGAATGGTCAGGGGCAGCGGAGTGATGCCCAGGGTTTGAAGATAGGCGATACTGACGGGATCTTCTTCCGGTGCCCAGACCTTGCTCTTTTTCAGCTCATCCAAGGTGGATACCGGCGAGGTGGACATGGAGTAGAGAAACCCCACCTCGGTCATGGCAATGAGCTCAAACCCCTTCCCGGCAAAGGCCTTGTGGAAAGAAGGCAACAGCCCTTTCATCACATAATCGACCTCCTCGTAAGAGCGAAAGAGAAAGGGAATACCCATGACGCGGAAATCCGGCACCACGGTGCCGATACCGGTCATGGTAAAGCCACCGCCATGCAGCTGACCTATACGCATTTTACGGAACATGGCTCGGTCATCTCCCATGATACCGCCAGGGTAGACCTTGAACCCGACCTCACCGTTACTCTTTTCGCCCACCTCTGTCATAAAATTGTGAAACCGTTTGGTCCAGATACTGCCTTCCGGGGCAATGCTCGCCACCTTGAACAGATATTTGGGCTTGGCCTGCACCGGGCTGCAGAGGAACAAAACGCAAAAGAGGAGGGTCAGCAGCTGGAAATTTTGTTTAGAGTAAGGCACGATTCTCCCTTAAAAAAATTGCTCTGTCTGGTCGAGCAGATTGGTTGCATTTCGTTTGGCCACCTGATTGGCAAGTGCAATATCCGGCTGGCTTTGCAGTGGGAAGTCAAGCACCTCCTGCAGCAGGCTGACAAAGAGTTCACGGTCAAAGGCCATTCGGGCATAGGTCTGGGCGTAGAGGACAAGGGCCGGAAGATACTGCCTGTTGCTGATGGCAAGGGCCTGTTCAAAATGGCGGCGGCTTGCCTCAGGTTTTCCACCAAGAAGCGGCGGTTTTGCACCATAATATGCGCCAAGGAAAAAATGGGCTCCACCGTAGTAGTAAGTCTCGTCCAGTTCAACCACCCGCAGCATCATCTGTTCCACCCGGACCAACTGGGCCAGGGATTCCGCTGAGCCCTCCTGATGACGAATCCATGTCGTCCAGCCGCTACCAGCCCAAAACAACAGATCTACGTCATCTTCAGTGAGGTTGTCCAGGGTCTGCTGCAGGTCGGAAAAGGACTGGGTGCAGACTCTATGAAGATCATCACAGTTCCACAGCAGGGACATGCCGTACAGCCTGGCCTTGATGCTTACCGTGGCTGCCCGTTCCGGCTTGTTGCAGGCATCAAGAGCGGCTGCATAACCGGCAAAGGCCTGGGTGGCTGTCAACAGCAACCTTTTGTCACCCGGGGCAGATGCAACCATGCTGTCAATCATCAGCAGAAAAGAGGGCGTTCCCTCACAGACAAGGTCAACATCGGTCTGGCGCTGCAGGTTGGCAATGGTCGGGCGCATGAGCGAGCCAACCACCATCCTGGTGCAACCGTTCAGGGTGAACAGGAAAGTGAGAAGAGCAATTATCCATAAATATCGAATCATCATGTATGAATTTTATCAGCCGCAGAGCATGACTGTCAAGATAAGTCGGCAAAGAGAGCGGAAGAATGGCCATGGGACCATTCCATCATATCCATGCAGAAACATATCTTCCACTTATCCCTTACC
>CAYPEU010000044.1:0-23289 GCA_964409855.1 uncultured Desulfocapsa sp. | reverse complement strand
GATATCAGTGATCCCGACCGGCAGGGGAAAGGGGCCTTTCTCATTTCGTTTTTCATCGTTCCCATTTTCATGGTTATGGATAGAATGACCCAGTGGGTGGTCAGAAACGGCATGGCAACCCTGGGTTTCAGTCACCCTGACTCTTCGGATGAGAGCGAAGAACCGGATGAAAACGCAGAGGAAGAAAGGGCCAGGGGACGGGTTTTGACGAAAAAAGTGGCGCGATGGGCCCGTCTGCTGCTCTTTCTTGCTATCTCCATCTGGCTGGCCTCCCTTTGGGGAATCCAGATTCCCTTTGTTTCCGAGATTGCCGGTGCAGTGTTTGATATTCTCATTGTCCTCACCTTTACCCTCTTTTTCTGGAAGTTTATTTCCACATATATTGAACGAAAGATCTTGGAAAGTATGCCGGAAGAAGAGGAAAAGAAGGATGAAGATGACGAATGGGGAGGTGCTACCACACGCGGACGCTCTTATACCCTGCTGCCCATGGTTCGCAAATTTATTGGTTCGACCCTGGTGGTGATGGTGACTCTCATCATCTTTTCCTCCATTGGTGTGGATATCGGTCCCCTGCTTGCCGGTGCCGGAGTCATCGGTCTCGCCATCGGTTTTGGGGCACAGAAAATGGTCAGTGATGTCTTCTCCGGTTTTTTCTATCTCATGGATGATGCCTTCCGGGTGGGAGAGTATCTGACTGCCGGCTCTGTTTCCGGGATGGTGGAATCGATTACCCTGAGAAATGTTTTCCTCAGGCATCATCGCGGCATGTTGCAGATCGTCCCCCACAGTGAGTTAGGGGCCATCACCAACTTCATGCGTGGTGGGATTGTGATCAAATTCAACCTCGATTTTCCCTATGATACGGACATTGACAAGGTGCGTAAGGTGATCAAGAAGGTTGGTCAGGAGATGCTCAAGGATGAAGAGCTTGGCAAGGATTTTATTCTCCCCCTCAAATCACAGGGCGTAAGGTCAATCACCAACTCGGTGATGACCATTCGGGCAAAATTTACAGCGCATCCAGGTGGACAGTTTATGATCCAGCGAGAGGCTTATCGTCGTATCACCGAGGCGCTGGTGGCTAAAGGTATCCACTATGCCCATAAGAAAGTGATTGTGGATATTCCTCAAGAGATCCTGAATCCGCCCAAGGACACAACTGCGGAACAATCGGACGCTGCGCAGGAACGGCGACAACAGGTACTGGAGGCTGCAGGGGCTGCTGCCATGGCTGCAGTCAGTGCGGATGAGGAAAAGGCAGCCGAGGGCAAGGAGGACAAACCGGCAATGATGCCTGGAATGTAGTGAGATTGTGCAGATAGATAAAGGACGGCTGCTGCATACGGTACTGGCTCGCCTTTCCCAGCTGAAGGATGGCGAAGGGGTGTTGCTCCAGCCCTATAAAAAAGATCGGGCAGTGTGTCTGATTCGGCGAGGAGAGACGTTTCAGGTCCTGGAGCGGGGCTTTTCCCGCAAAGAGTTTGTTGTTGAGAGAGAAAAGATCAAGAAACTGTTGAAGACGCTGTGCAGAAAAGAGTTTCCGCGCAGTAACAAGATCTGGCTGAACCTGCTTGGAAAAGAAGATACAGATGCCTTTTCCAGGCTGTCAGCCTCTTCTTGAGTACGGAAGGGTTCGACAGCCCCCTGTGAACTTTTCCTGACCGTTGTTGAGTTGCCCGGATATTATTATTTTCTGCTTCGTAGTGCAGAACCATGTCTGTCCGCTCCCAGGGGACATCGGCAATGTCCGCCCCACTGGTAATGTGTCAGGCCGTCCCCTGCCTTCCACTTTTCCTGCAGCTCTAATCTGAAATTGTTGCCTTGACCAGAGATGAGTGCGGTAAAGGAGCTGTTTTTGCGACGCACTTTTCTTGAGATGCCTGTGATACAAACAGCGAATTGTGAAACATCTTTATGGTTCTGGTATAAAAATCTGCCTGATCCGAGATGTTCACTTCCATGCCGATTATAGTGCTTCGAACTAATTTTGCTGCTTCATCTTTTCTCCATATGGATGCTTGGCTGAGAGCACGTCTCTTTGAAGAAAAAATTTCTCATCTCTGTAAAGATGTTATTTTGTGCGAAAGAATCAATTGTGGGAACTACCTGTTTTTATGTGGGTACCTATACCTATAGGGTGACGAATATATATCCGGACATGGAGTTGCTGAGGATCTCCGGCAGGAGAGAGCAGGCAAAGGGATTTGTTTTGCCGGGTCGTGGGTTCAGGTGATGTGGGCGTTGTCTGTACTCTTTATTACAAGAGTGGTGTTCATAACTTCTTATGTTTGCTGAAATCTATTCTTTTCCATTTAGCTCTATATGGGCGATCCTTAATGTTTTGGGAGTGGTATTGGGAGTCGTCTATCTGTTACTCCATCCCCGAGAGCCGAGGGACATGCTGGCATGGATCCTGACCTTCTTGCTTTTGCCTATTCTGGGGGTTGTCCTTTTTTTTCTTCTCAGTGAACCCAAGTGGAATCGTGCCCGACGTCGTCTTGCCAGACAGCGAAGAGGCTTGAATCCGGAATTGGAACAGACTCTTGACTCGTTTCGGCGAATTCATGCCCCGGAGCTGGAGGAAAGAAGATTTTCTCCTTCCTTGCGTAAATTTGTTGAACTGGCAACACGGATCAATGATCGACGGCCTCCCACTGGTGCCAACCGTGTGGAAATCTATCATAATCGCGGCGCTGAGTCCTGGCAGGCCCTGCTGGATGCTGTGGCAGAGGCCACCCACCATGTTCATCTTGAGTATTTTATTTTTCGGGCTGATACTAGCGGCAGAGAGCTTGCCAATCTCTTGATGAAAAAGGCCGAAGAGGGGGTATCTTGCCGTCTGCTGCTGGACCATCTCGGTTCCTGGGATTTGCCCTCTTATTTTGTTGATCGTCTTCGCAGGGCGGGAGTCAAGGTCGCCTGGTTCATGCCTGTCCTCCCATGGAAAGGCCCTCATTGGCGCGTCCATTTTAATTTTCGTAATCATCGAAAACTAGTTGTTATTGATGGACAAATCACTTTTACCGGTAGTCAGAATATAGCGGATGAATATTTTCGTGCCGATACCCCTTCTGGCCCCTGGATCGATACACACCTGTGCCTCACCGGTCCTGCCGTTTATGAGCTCCAGGAGACCTTTATTGAAGACTGGTATTCTGCCACTGGAGAAGATATTTTTGAAGAACAGCATTTTCCCTCCCTGGGCACAACAGGAGAGCAGACTCGCGGTCAGATTGTTCAGGTAATCCCCTCTGGTCCAGATTCTGATACCGGGATCATGCATCACCTGTTGCTGGCAGCTATCTCAGCAGCTGAATTTTCTGTTGTGATTGCCACACCCTATTTTGTCCCTGACCAGGTCATGGTATTGACCCTTGAGGCTGCTGCCCTGCGGGGCGTGAGGGTCCGGCTGTTGTTGCCGGAAAAGTCCGACCACAGGCTGGCCCTCTGGGCTGGACGGAGTTATTACCGCCAGCTGACAGAGAGTGGAGTTGAGGTTTATGAGATGAGCCCGGCCTTTCTCCACTCCAAGGTGGTGGCCATCGATCAACTCTGGGGAATGGTCGGTTCTGCCAATATGGATCAGCGCAGTTTTCGTCTCAACTTTGAAATTACCACTATCCTCTATGAATCAACCTCCCTTTCGGAACTGGAGCGTTGCCTAGCAGATTCGATGGACCAGGCACGACATGCTACGGCCTCTTCCTGCGGGATAGGGCAACGGCTGAAGATGGGTGTAGCGCGCCTTGTGTCCCCCATGTATTGAGTTTTCTGCCTTGGCATTATCGTAACAATGATTATCTTTCCTGTTCGTTGTTTTGGGATTATTGATCTAATATCACCTGAGGAGTATGCCATCCATGGGGAAAATTATTTTTGCCTTGCTGCTTACTTTTTTTTCTTTAGTGGGCCAGGTTGATGGACAGGAGGGGAGAGAAATGATGAAACAGGAAAATGAGAACAGTAAGATAGCCCACCGGGAACAGGTCAACCGTCTGATCCATGAAAAGAGTCCCTATCTGCAGCAGCATGCGCACAATCCGGTTGCCTGGTACCCTTGGGGCGAAGAGGCCCTGGCCAGGGCAAGGAAGGAGGATAAGCCGATTTTCCTGTCCATTGGTTATTCTACCTGTCACTGGTGTCACGTCATGGCCCATGAGTCCTTTGAGAATCAGAGAATTGCCGACTTTCTCAATGCCCATTTTATCTCCATCAAGGTGGATCGGGAGGAACGGCCTGATATCGATCAGATCTATATGGCAGCCACCCAGGCCATGACCGGTAGCGGGGGGTGGCCCATGTCCCTCTTCCTCTTTCCAGACACCAGGCCCTTTTACGCCGGCACCTACTTTCCCCCGGAGAGCAGCCAGGGGCGGCCAGGGTTTTTGCAGATATTGCAGGCCATCCATAAGGCCTGGAAAAATGATCGGAAGAGTCTGGGCCAGTCTGCCACACAGGTGACTGCCTATATCAAAGAGAGCAATCCGGATAAAGGCCGCTCTCTTGCCAGGGAATGGCTGGATAAGGGATTTGGCCAACTGGAAGAGAGCTATGAGCCCAAGTATGGTGGTTTTGGTCAGGCCCCTAAGTTCCCGCGGCCGGTGGTCATGGATTTTCTCTTCCACTATTACAAGTCCAGTGGGCAAAAAGAGGCGCGAGACATGGCCCTTTACACCCTGGATAAGATGGCTGCAGGCGGAATGTATGATCAGGTGGGTGGAGGGTTTCATCGCTATTCAGTGGACGGGCAGTGGCGCATTCCCCACTTTGAGAAGATGCTCTACGATCAGGGGCAACTGGCCTCCCTCTATCTTGCCGCCTTTCAGGTAAATGGTGATCCCAGGTATAAAAAAACAGCCATGGAGATCCTGGACTATGTGCTGCGGGATATGCAGGATCCCGGCGGCGGCTTTTATTCGGCAGAGGATGCCGATTCAGTGAACCCCTATGACCCCAGCGAACATGGAGAGGGGGCCTATTATCTTTGGACTGAGAAGGAGATCGATTCCCTGCTGACCGATCAGCAGGCCCCTTTGTTTAAGGCCTATTACGGGGTAGAGAAGGATGGGAATGCCCTCCATGATCCGCAAAAAGAGTTTGTCGGTCGTAATATCCTCTACCGGGCAAAAGACCTGGCGCAAGTGGCCAGAGAAGGAAAACGCAGTGAGCAGGAACTGGAGAAAATTTTACAGGACAGTCGAAGCAGGCTCCTTGCCCAGCGGCAAAAGAGAATAGCGCCGCACCTGGACGACAAGATTATTACCGCCTGGAACGGTCTGATGATCTCAGCCCTGGCCAGAGCCTCAGTGATCCTGGAAGAGGAGCGGTATCTGCTTGCTGCTGAGCGGGCCGCTGATTTTCTCCTGACCAGTCTCATGCCAGGTGGAGAGCTGAAACGGCGATGGCGGGAAGGGGAGGCCCGTCATCCGGCTGGATTGGATGATTACAGCTTCCTGATCCAGGGGCTGCTCGACCTCTATGGGGCAAACCATGTTCCATCCCGTCTGAGGCAGGCAATGGAGCTCACCGAACTCCAGATTATCCTTTTCAGTGATGAAAAAGGCGGTTTTTATGACACCCCCGAATCCGCGGATCTTTTGGCTCGGATGCAGGCGGCCTATGACGGGGCGGAGCCGTCTGGCAATTCGGTGGCTGCCCTCAACCTGCTGCGCCTGGGGAACCTGACCGGGAAGAAGGAGTGGAGCGAACTGGGCAAAAAGACCATTGAGGCCTTTGGCAAAACCCTGGAGGCCTATCCCCCTGCCATGCCCCTGATGCTGGCGGCCATGGATTTTCAGCTGGATAAGCCCAGACAGATAGTCATAGCCGGAGACCCGGACAAAGAAGATACCAGGACCCTGCTCCGGGAGGTGCACTCCCGCTACCTTCCCAACACCATCCTGCTGTTGGCCGATGGCAGGGAAAACCAGGCCTTTTTGGAACAAAGGCTCCCCTTTGTAAAGACTGTAACGAAATTAGAGGGACGGGCCACCGCCTATGTCTGCGAAGATTTTACCTGCAAGATGCCGGTGAATACAAGGGAGGCCCTGGCCGACCTCCTTGATGGAAGAAGGTGATAGGTGACTGCTGGCCCGGTGAGTGTCTGTCCCGCCTCTTATTTTGGCGCGTATTTGTAAAGTTTCCTCTGCAGCGTCCTTCTGTGGATGCCCAGTTTTTTTGCGGCGCAGCTGATGTTGTTATCACAGTCGGCGAGGACTCGCTGGATATGTTCCCATTCTACCCTGGCCAGTGACGGGGGCAGGATCTCATTGGTGGGACCTTCCAGTTTCAGGTTGCTGTGACAGGAAAAGGCCTTGAGGATTTCGTCGATATCAGCGGGCTTGGCCAGGTAGGAAATTGCCCCCAGCCGGATGGCCTCCGTGGCCGTGGCAATAGAGCCGTAGCCGGTAAGCACGACGATCCTCAGTGTAGGGGCAATAGCCAGGGCGTCCTTAATCAGGAGCAGTCCGCTTTTTCCCGGCATCTTCAGATCAACCACGGCCATGGTTGGCTGTTCTTTCCGGGTTATGGCCATCGCCTCTTCGTAACAGGAGGCGGTGCAGGTGGTGTAGCCCCTGCGGACAAAGGCTCGATTCAGGCGCTCCCTGAAAAAATCTTCGTCATCAACCAGTAAAATCTTTTCCATCAACTCACTCCGCTGTCTTCATGTAATTGCTAAATTTTTCTGATCATCTCAAGGGCAAGGGTCAGCGTTACCCGTGTCCCTTGCTCTGATTGCAGTTCTATGGTGAGATCGCCGCCGAACTGCTCAGCCATGCTCTTGGCAAGGAAGAGGCCAAGGCCGAGCCCTGAATCCTTGGTGGTGAAGAACGGTTCGGTCACTCGGCTTTCCATCCGTTGGTCAATGCCCGTTCCCGGATCCCGTATTTCAACCCCCAGGTGATCAGATGTTGTGAACCAGCGCATGCTTACTTCCTCTGGGGGGGAGGAGGCCTCAAGTCCGTTGTTGACCAGTCCCTTGACTGTCCGGCACAGTGAGCGAAACGGCATGGTGATCTGCAACTCCTCCGGCTCTATGGTTACCCGGAGCCGTCTGCAATCCTCCTCCCTGAGCTCTTCAAGAATCTGGTCCACCGCCTGCTGGATCGAAAATTCTCTTATCTCTTCACCCAGGTGCTCACCCGCCCCGGCCGCCATCTGGTAGAGGATCTCCTTGCAGTCTGCTACCTGCCTTCTGATCAGACGGGCATCGTCGAGGAGTTCCGGGTTCTCTCCATGCTCCTCCAGGGCATGAATCATCTCGCAGGAGACCACAGCAACCGTGCTGAGGGGGGTGGAGAGTTCGTGGGCCGCCCCTGCCGCAAAGGTGGCCAGGGAGGCTAATCGTTCGTTGCGTTCCCGTTCTTTTTCCAGGGACTGAACCTTGAGCCGATGTTCGGTGAGGGCCTTCTGGGTTTTGGAGACAAAAAAGACGATGAACAGCGAAGTGACGAGAAAGGCTCCTCCCATCCCCTTCAGATGGAGTTGGAAGGAGCCGGTGAGACTGTTGATCAGCTGCGGTTCGGCGGCATCCTGCAGGACCTGCGGTTCGGAAAGGGTGGAGATGAAGGAGGGCGGAAAGTAGAAGAGCAGGCCGTAACAGACCACAGTGGTGGCGGTGATGAGCCAGGAGCATTTCTCTTTGAGAATGATGGCCCCGGTGACAATATGAATCAGGTAGAGAAAGACAAAGGGGTTCATTGCCGCACCGGTGACATGGAGGAGTCCGGTGAGGAATATGGTATCCATCAGGAGAATGACCAGAATCATCTGGTTAGAGACAGGGGCGTTGCGTTGGTGTCGAAGATGGAGGTAGAGGTTGCTGGCCCCTTCAAAGAGGATGATGAGGGAGACCGGCAGGAGGGGGATCTCGATATCCATCACCAGCCATACCGAGCCAATGAGGACAATCTGGCAGAGGACCTCGCCCCAGCGCAGGGCCAGCAGCCAGGGAAGGGTCACATCGACCTGTTCTTTCTGGGCGTTACGGATGAAGGATTTGATCTGGGGCAAGAGCATGGGTCACCGGAAGTAGCCCTTGACAGGGGCATGGGGCCTGCAGGCCAGGAAAAACCAGGCAGGGCTGACACCCACCTCTGCAGGCGACAGTATCAGTCCGCGTGTATCGTTACTGGATCATGGTTACGTACAGTTTAGGCTTTCTTTTTAAAAAAGTAAAAGAAAATCTGTGTCTTATCTTCTGGTTCCGGCAGGGGTAAACACTTTTGCAAGCATTTGTCAGGGGATGCGACAATCTGCCACATTGTGGTGGTCATTGCTTTCGGGTACCTTTCAACTGTCAACAAGCTTTTCTTTGAGCCGGTTGAGCCCAATGAGTTGGTCTTGGCCAATAATCGTACAATCAATATGTGGAGGAAAGACATTATGGAGCAACCAGACAAAGACTGTCATAGCCTATCCCGCCGTCAGATGATGATCGGTACCGCAGGGGTCCTTGCTGCAGGGACTGCCCTTACCCAGTTGGGGGGGATGTTGAATTCTGCTCAGGCCAAAGGCGGGAAAAATGAAAAGTGGCCATGGCCCTATGAGAAGCTCGATCCGGTCAAGACTGCCGAGATCTGTTACGAGGAGTGGTACAGAGTATTCTGCGGTTGTGCGGTAATCAACTCTGTCTTCAGCCAGCTGAAGGAAAAAGTTGGCGAGCCCTATGCCTCTTTTCCAACCGATGCCTTTGTCTTTCTGGAAGGCGGCATGGTTGGCTGGGGCACGGTCTGTGGTTCGCCGGCCGGTGCCAATATAACCGCCAATCTGATTGTCGGTCCCCGTATCGCTGGCTCTCCGGTGGGACACCATATCGCCAACGACATCATGCAATGGTATTCAGAGGCGGATATGCCTGTCTTTAAACCGGCCAAACCACGAACTGCCATCGACAAGATTGTCACCACCAGCAGTGACTCTCCGCTCTGCCATGTGTCTGTCGGCAAGTGGATGGAGGCCTCTGGCCATCCACTGAAGAGCGCTGAAAGGAAGGACCGTTGTGCCAGGGTTGCGGCGAGCACCGCCTACCGTCTGGTAGAACTGCTCAATGACTGGAAGGACGGCAAGTATGATACGACCGCAGATTTCTCAGCGGTCAAAGAGCATGGTATTACCGGTCAGTACAACTGTGGCGAATGTCACGATGATGTGCCCAGCCCTCCCCAGCCGTCGCAGAAATCTTGAGGCGGTTCCTCATAACCAGGCTCTTTTAGGGCCTTTCTCTCCTGTTGAATCATTGTCGGTTTCCTGACAGATTCAGGTCAAGCGGGACAGAAAGAGTAAGAGCCTACTCCTGAAGGGTTGATTCCAGATGTGAAAGCATCCGGAATCAACCCTTTTTTTGTTTTGATGGCCAAGGAGACTCGGGACCAGGGCCCGTGAAGGGTTTTAGAGAAAAACCGGTATGGAGGGGAGGCATGGGGCAGTTTTTCAGGGGCAAACTGCCCATGGTTTAAGGCGGTCTCTGTTTCAGAGGGCAGGCCGCGGGGGTGAACACTGGGAAACAGCTTGAAAAATTCAGAGAGGAAACGTATTGTCAAGAACATATGGGAATGGGAAGGTTGGCAGGGGGAGGAATTTGAATGACGGATTTTGAAGCGTCCTGATGGAAGAGATTGGTGCAAACTTCAGAAGTATACTTTTGCGCTAAGGATTACTGAAATCAGGAACGCAGAGCGGTAAGGCGTTTTTGGGCGACCTTTCCCACAGACATTGACATCTTGAGGAGCAGGACACAGGAAGTTGGAAAGATGAAAGAAACAGAGAATGATCCGGTGGTTGGTGAGCGGAGCCGTAAAGGACTGCTCGCCGTTCATGTGGGCCTTGGTGCAAATAGTCTGCTGGCTGTGGTAAAGGCTATTGTCGGCATTGTCGGCCAGAGCCCGGCCCTGCTGGCCGATGGTATTAATTCCACATCGGATGTGGCCTATGGGGTGGTGATGGCCATCTTCATGAAGCTCTCCGGCAAGCCTGCAGATCATGAGCACCCTTACGGCCATGATCAGATGGAGTCTATTGCTGCAGTGGTGGTCGGTGCCTTTGTCATCAGTACCGCCATCGCCATCTTCTGGAACTCGATCAATGGCGTCTATGAGATTCTTTGCGGGGAGACCAGTTTTGCCGGGGCCTCCAGGATTGCTCTCTGGGTCTCCCTGGGCGCTGCAGGTTCCAAGGTGTGGCTGAGCCTGTGGACCGGCCGTATTGGGAAAGAAACTCGAAACTCTGCGGTAGAGGCCCTGGCCCATGACCACCGCAACGACATCTTCTCGGCCATGGCTGCCGCCTTCGGCATCTTTTTCGGGCGCATGGGCTTTCCCTGGGTGGATCCCCTGGCTGGGGCAGTGGTCTCGCTGATCATCCTCTATACCGGGGTGGATATCCTGCGCTCTTCCACTGCCGATCTCATGGATACTGTGCCTGGAAAACAGCTGGGCAGGGAGATTCGCGGTTTGCTGGCATCAGTAGATGGAGTGAAGGAGGTGGAAGAGGTTCATGCCCACCGCTTTGGCCCTTACCTGGTGGTCAATGTCACCATTGGCGTGGATGGTGCGCTCACCGTAGCCCAAGGTGACGGGATCGCAACCCGGGCTGAAGAAATTCTGCTGGAAGGTATTGATTTCATGCGCCGGGTCTATGTCCACTATCATCCGGCGATAGTGGAAAATGAACGTCCAATATCGAACGGTTAACAGCTACTGAAAAGAGTAGGGGGAAGGCCCTCAAGAGGAAGATATGACTGGAATTACCGAATTAGGTCAACTCCTCGAGGAGATGTCTCCCAAGCTGCATGATGGAGAGTATTGTTTTGTGAGTGTGGCCGGAGCGGATTATGGGGAGTGTTCCTTCCTCAAACCCATTTCCTCCATGCAGGAGAAAGAGGGCTTGACGCTGGTGGTTCCACGTTCCGCAGCAATGGAGCACGGCTACTCCTGCGAGACAGCTTTTCGTCTCATTTCCCTTGAGGTCCATTCCTCACTCAGCGGGGTCGGCCTGACCGCTGCCGTTTCCCGAAAACTTGCTGAGAAGGGGATCAGCGCAAATATGATTGCCGGCTTTTACCACGATCATATCCTGGTCCCGGCAGTGCATGGAGAACAGGCCCTGCAGCTCTTGCTGGGAATGGGAAAAGGGTGATTGTCCGGCCGTCTTATACCTTTTTGAAACGGCTGGCAGGAGCCGAACAGATGGGACAGTTGTCCGGCGCATCGGTTTCCATGATAAAGCCGCAGAAGGTGCAGACATGATACGCAGTGTCCAGTCCACGGTTTTTGTCCAGTTTCTTTTTCAGGCTGAGATGTTTGCGCCCGACCCGGGCTGACTGGGAAAAGGCTGAGTACATGGCCCGTTCCCCGGATTTCTCCGCTGTTTCTGCTGCCTGTTCAACCCTGTTGATAAGCGTGGGGATCTCTTCTGCAAAGGCAAGCTGGCAGTTCTCCTCATTTTTTCCTATCTGCCCCCGCAGCTGAAAGAGGAGGCGGAGTGCCTGGGCCTCTTCTGAGACTGCAACTGCCCGGAAAAGTCTGGCCAGCTGGCGTTCACCATCCTGTTCTGCCCGCAAGCCATACAATTTGTTACGGGCTGCACCACGGGAAACTGCGAGAAAGGCCTCTTCTATATGCTGACGGGTTGTGGTATCCATTGTCGAGGAATTCGTAACAAATTAAAATTAGTGATGGCTAAGTAAAAAGATTGATCATTGCTTTCAATTGAAATCAGTCTGAAGTGATGGGAATGGGTGAAATCTACCACATAACATTCAGCCTCGCATCTTTTTCCATTTCAAACCCCAGAAATCCTGACTCAGCCCCACACCAAAGAAAATAAGCAGTCCGGCAAGGTATTGAAACGGGGTGAAGGACTCTCGAAAGATCAGCCATCCCAGCAACATGGTGAAGAGAGGGATGAGGTTGACATAGATTGCAGCCTTGCCTGCTGCCATGGTGGAGAGGGCAAAATTGTAGCAGCCGTAGGCCAGCAGGGTGACGGCCAGGCCCAGGTAGATGATGGCGACTGTGGGCTGCAGGAGCAGGGTCTCGGGCAGGGGGATTTTGGGCAGGAGCAGAAAGGGGCCGAAAAAGAGAGCTCCCACCCAGGCCTGCACAGCGGTGAGGAAGAGTGCCGGATAGCGGGAGGTCAAGCTTTTTACCGAGATCGTGTAGACCGTGGCGCAGACCATGGCCAGGAATTCGTAAAAATTTCCCAAGAGTGGGGCAGGGGCATGTTCTGTGGCTGTTCCTCCCAGGCTGAGTCCGATACCGCCTGCCATGGCTAGGAAGAGGCCGAGCAGGTTTTTTGCGGAAAAATTCTCGGCGAGAAAGAGGGCCGAGGCCACGGTAACCAAGAGGGGAAGCATGGTGGTGATCACCGAGGCCTGCGAGGCCGTGGTGTTTTTCAGGGCAAGGGCCTCGAAAATGAAGTATAAACAGGGTTCACTGAGGGCCATGAGTGCAAGCAGTTTCCAGTCCTGCCTGCGGATACGGATGTTTCGAAAGCGGGGCAGGAAAAAGAGAAAGGCAATGGATGCCACTGCCATCCTGCCGAATATCACCACCATGGCATGGTAATCGACAAAGGCTATCTTCAGGGCAATGAAGGAACTCGCCCAGAGAAACATGGCCAGCACCAGGCAGACAGCTGGCAGAAATTGGGAGTTGCGTTCTTTCATGGAAAAGGTTTTGACGTTTTTGTGAAAATGGTTATTACTGATTCTGTATGATAATTCTGAATCGATTTTTTTCCGGAACCCGAGCCCAGGTAAACTGGAATTGAGGGGGCCTCGATCCTTTTTAGTAGTTCCGTGAGGGGTGAAATAGTTTCACGCAATAGATTTCCATGAGAAAAGTGGAGAAAATTATTGCTGAGCTACTAAAAGGCGGTCAACATATACTTTTCCCTGAGGAAGTCAAGAAAGCTTTCTGAAAATGAAACAAGATATCTCTTTTTTGCTGCAAAAAACCACACTCCTTTTTGTTGTCTCATGCCTGTGCTTCCTCTTTCCTCCAGTTGTCTCAGCCAGAGTACCTGATAAAGGTTATAGCAAGACTCTGGAGGCCTTTAGCCGGGTTGCGTGTGAAGATGAAGAGCTTTTTCACTATAACAGAGGTCTGATCAGAGGGCTGAACTATACCAATATGCTTGTCCTGCGCTCCTTTTCCCGGCTGGAGTCCATCTCGGCCGAAGAGTTGGTGGAGACCCTCAGGAGATTGGTCACGGCTGAGATAAGCTATGATAACCAGCTTCTCCTGGCGCGCTTTGTCACCCTTGACGGTGCTGACATGGCTGGGAGCTGGCAGTTCCTGGAAAGACTGGAGAGATTGGACTACAGTGCGGGCAGGGTGATGACGGGCTTTGAGCTCGTTGACGTCATAACTGCCCGCGACCTGTTGGACTATGTTGAACGTGTCGAAGAGATGGACGAACCTGCTGCCTGGGCGCTGAAGGCCTTCCTCCTCCTTCCCGGGCAGAGCAGGGAGGATGTGGCCCAGGCCATGGATATGCTGGAGGCGATGAACGAAAAGCAGCAGTGGGCCACGGAGCAGTGCTGCAAGATTCCGGAGATGAATGCATACAAGGCCTTGAAAAATATGGCTTACATCAGCAGATTGTCAAATACTGATGCCTGGAATGCACGGGGACTGTTCAAGCAGGAGATCGATCCTGACATCTCCCTTACCTGGCTTGAGGGTTACTTCAGCCTGGAGCAGCAGGGGGAGGAGGAACACTTTTTTGGCCTGAGTTCGACAGACAAGGCCATCCTCCTCAAAGCGTTTGCTTCTGGCTCGGATTATCTAACCTGGAAGATCAATGATCTGCATTCAGTGACCAATCTCCAGGGCCGTGAGATCTCTGCCGGGGTGCTGAACAACAGCTCAACTGCCTTTCTCGAGCGGATATGGAATCGTCTGCATCCAGCGGTGCGGGAGCAATTTGGAAACTCCTTTTACGAAAATCTGGAAGCAGGAAAGAAGGGGTCAGCCATTGTTGTGCTGCGTAAGGCCACGGCAAAGGCCCGTGTCCAGGCGGCCCATGATACCACCACCGCCAACATCTATATCCTCCTCTCCAAGGGCAGTGAACTCTACGATTCATCCTTCCGGGATATCCTGGTTCCTGTATTGAAAGATCGCATTGAGGCCCGCTTTGATTCCAATCTCCTGCGTTTTCTCCTCGGTGTTGACCCGGAGAACAATCATGTCTCAGATTTTATCATCAGTCTGGCCCAGCGGGGGAAACTGTCACTCTTCTTCCCCGAAGACTCTGAAGAGCAGCAACGGGTCCTGGATCTGGTGACGACCTCGGCATTTCAGGATGAAAACAGCCTGATCCTCTTTTCCGCCACCTTCATGAAGCTGCTGGAAAATATCGAGCCCGAGACCCGCACCTATCTCATCGCCAACATGCTCACTGCCATTCGAGACGAGAACACTGTTTTTACCACCCAGCTGCGGGTCATCCTCCAATATTACCTGCAGTATTACTCCGACTTTGTCGGCGAAGTGGATACGATCCGTATCAATATGATGATGTATGAATACGGGGCCATCCCTTTGCAATGGTATGTCCGTACTGCCTTTGCCCAGTGGAAGGAAGATGGCCGCCTGTCCAGCCTCTCTGTCTTTCATGATGACGACGACGGCAGACAGTCCTTTCTCTCCAACTGCGGATTCCTGTCCAAACAGGGATACCGGCCGCGGCTGTCACGCGGTTTTGATCTGCACCCTTCCTCGGCCGCCACTGCACAGGCCGCAAGCCTGCTGGCCGGTTTTTCCACTGTTCCAAGCAAGACCATGAGGTCGCTGTTTGCAGTGCAAAGCAGGAATCCCGTGATCATTGACTGGGTGAAGACCATCAATGGTATTGAGATTTCCCACTCGATCTCTATCTTCCAGGGAGAAGGGGTGCAGATGGAACTGTTGAAAGAGTTCTTGAAAGGAGGACACGAGATGTTTGCCCAGCGCGGACACAGCTATTGGCGCAAGGAACAGTTGATAGAGCCCATTGCCAAGCTCGTGGAAAGCGGAGCAATTACAGGAGATGATCTGCTCGCCAAACAGCGTTTTATGAGTATCGGTTCCTGCGGCGGCATCCGTGCCTATTCTGAGTTGGCCACTACCTTTAAAAATAACGTGGATATCCTGGCCACAGTGGGGACTGGCAAGGCGGTCATCAATAATCCCTACAACGAGTTCCTCTTTGAGGCCGTTGCCGAAGCCGGGGAGGAGTTGAGCTGGGATGATGTGGCCAGGCGTTCTTCCCGAATCTTTAAGCAGGGCCTGGGCGAGGATTACCTGCAGCCAGGCTCCCTGCCCGCTATCCTTCACAAGATTATGGATCAGAAAACAATTGATCATGCCTTTGATTAAGCGTTCAGAATTGCCCAGCCTTCTCCGGGAAGTGGAGCAGGGAAAGCATCAGCAGCTCTACCTCTTTTTCGGGGAGCGCTATCTCTGCCGTGAGGCAGCAGACAGTCTGCAGCAGGCCCTGCTTGCCCTGCCTGCCGGTGGTGCGGTCAACATCATCGATGGAGACAGTGAAGACAGCAGCAAGACCCTGGGCCAGCTCATGAATTTCAGTCTCCTGCCCGGCCTGCAGATCCATCGTGTCACAGACAGCAGACTCTTTCACTCAAAAAGTACGGCCTCTGCCATCTGGGCCAAGGTGGAACTGGCCCATGGGGAAAAGAAGGAGGCACAATGCCGCAGGCAGCTCCTGGCCTTTGTCGGATTGGCTGGACTTGCTGCAGACGAGTGTTTGGAGGAGATAGGGGGAGGGCAGTGGCAGGAACTCTTCGGCTTTGCCCGGCCGACAGGG
The DNA here is from genome assembly GCA_964409855.1 of uncultured Desulfocapsa sp. Classification (GTDB taxonomy): domain Bacteria; phylum Desulfobacterota; class Desulfobulbia; order Desulfobulbales; family Desulfocapsaceae; genus Desulfocapsa. The sequence goes on along the minus strand of CAYPEU010000044.1, from coordinate 7,473 downwards.
AACCTGGCCTGGGCCGATGAACTGCTCGCTGCCGCAGGCCCTGGCCGGGCGTTAGCCGGGGCAGGCGATATTGGCGGTCGCTACAAAGAGGCGTATTCCAAAGGCTTTCCCCCCAATAATATCCTGCTCCTCACTGCCGAGGCCGTGGACAAACGGAAGCAGTTTTTCACCTTTGTCAAAAAAGAGGGTGTGGTGGTGGACTGTTCCGTGGCCGTGGGAACCGGAGCTGCCGCGCAAAAGGGACAAAAAGAGGTGCTGCGCGACCTGGTGCAGAAGAGTCTTGCTGGTTTGCATAAGAAAATTGCACCCCGGGCCCTGGAACTCCTCTTTGAACGGGTGGGCTTTCACCCCATTGCTGTGGTCATGGAGACAGAAAAACTGGCACTCTTTGTGGGAGAGAGGGAGCTAATCGGTGTGGAAGACCTGGATGCAATGGTGGGCAGGACAAGGGAAGATGCCCTTTTTGAACTCACCGATGCCTTTGGTAAGAAGCAGACAGCCCGAACTCTGGTAATTCTGCACAGGCTTCTGGAAAATGGCATCCACGGCCTGGCAATCCTGGCAACGCTGCGCAACTATCTGCGCAAACTCCTTATTTTTCGCTCCCTGCAGCTCCAGTCGGAACCAGTGTGGCATACAGGGATGAATGCCAATCAGTTTCAGTCCAGTTATCTTCCTGCCTTGAAGGAGCGCGGAGAGTGGAAAGAGTTGTTGAAGGGGCACCCCTATGGACTGTTCATGAGTTTTACAAAGGCCCAGGGCTTCTCCTGTTCCCTGCTGAAGGGCTGGCTTGAGCTGCTGCTGCGGGCCGAGTATCGTCTCAAGGGGTCACCCCTTTCCCAGGAACTGGTGCTGGAAGAGCTCTTGCTGACCATGCTCGGAGCAGGGAAACGAGACAGTGGGAAGAGTGCATGACAACAGGGACGTTGATAAAAAGTTGAATCGTCCTTATTATAGGAGTAGGAGAAAAAAGTGGGAGCAGGAGTGCTCTCAGGCTAATGCTTGAGAAGAGCCGGTTGTAAGGACTTATGAGTGAAAAAAAAGGATCGGTGGCAACGAGTGACAGGACTCAGGTTCAAGAACCCTCCCTGTATAAAGTGTTGCTGCATAATGACGATTATACATCCATGGAATTTGTGGTCTCTGTGCTGGAGAATGTTTTTAGAAAGAACACCTCTGAGGCAAGTAAGATCATGATGAACGTGCATCAGGAGGGGGTTGGGATAGCCGGAATTTATACCCGAGAGATCTGTGAGACAAAGGTGGCGATCGTCCATGAACTTGCTCGGCAGAGTGAGTTTCCCCTGCGCTGCACCATTGAAAAGATTTGAATACTCCTATTAATACCCTGTGACGGGTCTGGTTACTGTTATGTTAAGTAAATCATTGGAAATAGCCCTGGTAAGGGCCATTCGCGAGGCAAAGAGCTATAAGCATGAATATGTCACTGTGGAGCATATGCTCTACGGTCTGCTCCATGACGAGCTGACTGAGTATATCATTAAGGAATGCGGAGGCTCTGCCGATAAACTGAAAAAGCGGCTGGAATCTTTTTTTTCCGGAGAACTGCCGACCTATCATTCCAGCGATGCGGGTGAACCGGCTCAGACCGTGGGCTTTAACCGCGTCCTGCAGCGGGCCGTGGCCCATGTCCAGAGTTGCGGCAAGAAAGAAGTGGACAGCGGTGATGTACTGGTTGCCATCTTTTCCGAGGCCGAGTCTCATGCGGTTTATTTTCTTGGATCTGAGGGACTGGGGCGTATGTCAGTGGTGGAATTTATCTCCCACTCCCTGCCCGATGACCTACAGAAGGAGCCCCTGCAGGAGATGCCATCCGGCCCTGGCAGCACCAAGGAGGCAGACAAGGATGAAAAAATCCTCCAGGAGTTTACCGTTAACTACGCCAAAAGAGCGGCAAAGGGTAAACTTGACCCCCTGATTGGCCGCAAGAAAGAAGTCAATCGGATGATGCAGGTGCTCTGTCGGCGAAAGAAGAATAATCCCCTGCTGGTGGGTGAACCAGGTGTCGGCAAGACAGCCATTGCTGAGGGCTTGGCCCTGCTTATCCATGCGGATAAGCAGGCAAGGGAGGCAGGTGAGAAAGCACTGGTCCCGGACCTGCTTCAGAATGAGGAGATTTTTCTCCTGGATATGGGCAGTCTGGTGGCCGGTACCAAGTATCGGGGTGATTTTGAGAAGCGGCTTAAGGGTGTGGTTGCGGCTGTGGAGCGTAAGGGGAATGCCATACTCTTCATTGATGAGATGCATACCATCGTCGGTGCCGGGGCCACCAGCGGCGGGTCCATGGACGCCTCTAATCTGTTGAAACCCGCACTGCAGGCAGGAACTCTGCGTTGTATCGGCTCCACCACCTATGAAGAGTATAAAAATCATATTGAGAAAGACCGTGCCCTGTCCCGCAGGTTTCAGAAGATTGACGTTGAAGAACCCTCGGTAGAGGATACCAGGCGTATACTCAAGGGCTTGCAGTCCCGTTACGAGGATCATCACCGGGTGACCTATTCCCGGACTGCTGTTCGGGCCACGGCTGAACTTGCCGATCGCTATATCAATGACCGTTTTCTCCCGGATAAGGCCATTGATGTCATGGACGAGGTGGGATCTGCCTTTCGCATGGCCGGCAAACTTGATAAGATTGTCAGGGTGCGGGATGTGGAGAATGTGGTCTCGCGCATGGCCAGGGTCCCGGCTAAGAGCGGGTCGCGAGCCGAGCTCGGTTCCCTGAAAGAACTTTCCGCCTCCATGAAGAAAGTTATTTTTGGTCAGGACCCTGCCATCGAGGCAGTGGTCACGGCCGTAAAACGGTCCCGCGCCGGCCTCGGCAATCCCGATTCTCCCACCGGCAGTTTCCTCTTTGCCGGACCAACCGGGGTGGGCAAGACCGAGTTAGCCAGGCAGCTGGCAGCCCAGCTTTCCATTCACTTCGAACGGTTTGATATGAGTGAGTACATGGAAAAACACGCAGTGGCCCGGCTCATCGGTTCCCCTCCCGGCTATGTCGGTTTTGAGCAGGGCGGCCTCCTCACCGAAGCAGTCCGCAAGCATCCCTACTGCGTTCTCCTTCTCGATGAGATCGAAAAGGCGCACCCGGATATCTTTTCCATCCTCCTCCAGGTAATGGATCATTCCACCCTGACCGACAACTCGGGCAGGAAAGCGGATTTCCGCAACGTGATCATCATGATGACCACCAATGCAGGGGCCCGCGAGATGTCCAGCGCACCCATTGGCTTTGTTGCCGAAAAAAAGGGGCGGGAGCAGAAGGCGGTGAAGAATCTCTTCTCACCTGAGTTTCGCAATCGTCTGGATGCAATCATCTCTTTCTCAAGTCTTGAGCCAAAGGCAGTGGAGCTGGTTGTTGAAAAGCTGGTCAAGGAACTGCAGGCCCAGCTGACCGAGAAAAAGGTCTCTGTCTCCCTCACAGCCAAGGCGTGTTCCTGGCTGGCCAAAAAGGGATATGATCCCGCCTTTGGTGCCAGGCCTCTCCGCAGGCTGCTCATGAAGGAGATTGGCGATGTACTCACCGAGGAGATCCTCTTTGGCCAGCTGGTTTCAGGAGGGTCGGTGACCGTTGGTCTGCGTGGAGAGAAATTGAGTTTTACCTATAAGCCACGATAAATAATTCCATTCATGTTTTCGGAGATGGTGAGTGACATCGAGCGCGGCATCCTTCCTGATCTCAGCCTGCTGCGTGGAAGATGCCATGCCGCGGTGACCAAGAAACTTGCTCTTGTTCGCCTTCCCCCTGCTTACTGGGAAACAGATCCCAAACGCAACCCCGACACCAGACACCTGCTCTGGGCAGTCCTGCTGCTCCATGATCCGGATCTGTTTGAGGTGATAAAGGGGATTGTCCTCATGGAGCAGGCTGAAGGGCAAGGAGTGTCTGCAGAGGATTTTTTAAAAAGCAGTCTGGATGAACTCCTGGCCCTGGCCCCTGATGTCCATTTTAAAGAACTGCTCCAGGAGCAGGTGGCCTGGGTGTGAAAGAAAGAAGACTGCGAACTGCAGAATGTCGCACAAGGATGGTTGAAGCACAGAAGGAAAACTTCGACATCCGACATTCCCTATTCTCTTTAAAATTTTTCCCCTTTCTCGTTTTCCATGGTTACACTGGGTGTTGCTCTGCTGCTTGCCACTGGTCTTTTGATGGCAAAAATTTGTCAGCGCTTACGTCTGCCTTCGGTCACCGGCTATATCCTTGCCGGTGTGCTCCTTGGTCCCAGTGGATTTGATCTCATCAACAGCCATTCCGTGGGCTCCAATCTTGATCATTTTACCCATATTGCCCTCATGCTCATCTCCTTTGGCATCGGAGAGCATGTTGAACTGAAAAAGCTGCGCCAGCACCTGCGTAGTGTGGCCTGGATTGGTTTTTGTGAAGCTGTTGGCGCCTTTCTCTTTGTTGCTGCAGCTGTTTTTTTGACCATCTATTTCACTGGCTTGGAAATAGCGGGCTGGCAACTGCGTGACCAGTTTGCCATAGCCCTCCTTCTCGGGGCAGTAGGGCTGGCCACGGCACCTGCCGCCACCCTTCTCGTTATCCGTGAGGTCAAGGCATCAGGCTCCTTTACTGCCACTCTTCTGGCCATTATTGCCATAGATAATGGGTTGGCCATCATGATCTTCGGTTTTGCCATCTCCATTGCCCATCACATCATGGGGCAATCGGGTGATGCCTTGTATCTGGTTGTCTTGCATGGATTCACAGATATTGGTCAATCATTGCTCCTGGGGGTATTTACCGGAATCCTGCTCGATGTGGTTTTAGGCAGACTGAAGAGTCAGGGAGAGATGATGACCGGGGGGCTGGCCCTGCTCCTGCTCTGCAGTGAACTGGCTCTCTTCCTTGAGCTCTCTCCCCTGCTTGCCGGGATGGCTGCCGGATTTATTCTGGTCAACAGGGCAGAGCGGGATGTCAGAATTTTCAGGGCCCTCAACCGTTTTGAACCGCCTATCTATGTCCTCTTCTTTACCCTGGCCGGGACTCACCTTGATCTGAAGGCCCTGGGAGCTGCAGGCATCCTCGGCACAATCTACTTTTTTGCCCGTCTTGCGGGAAAGGTCAATGGGGTGGCCCTGGGAGCCCGTATCGGCCAGGCACCCCAGGTGGTTTTGCGCTATCTTGGCTTTGGCCTGGTGCCCCAGGCAGGGGTGGCCATCGGCCTCATCTTTCTCGTCTCCAGTGACCCGGCTTTGACCGGCTATGCCTCTATTATTACCCCGGTGGTCTTGACCGGGGTCTTTCTCTCCGAGCTGGTTGGCCCACTGGCCGTTCGTTTCGCTGTGACCAGTGCCGGAGAAGCCCATGCATTGAACGAGGAGAGAAGCAAGGAAGAAAATGGACTTTCGGACAAAAAGGCCGAACTCCATCTGCGCTCAGCAGAAGGGGTGGAGATTGTCCCCTGGACCTGGGAAAAGTTGAGCCCTCAGATTCCGTCCCAAGGCGTGGTGGTGTTCGGGGCAGCACATCATGGCACTGTTGCCGGTCTTGCTCGTTTTGCAACCATCTTTGCTCATTTCTACAGGTGCCTGCCCATGGCGGTGCGTATTGTTGAACCAGGGACAAAGAGTCCTGCAAAACTTTTTCAGGAGGAACTGGAAGAGGTGGCGAGTATGGGTTATCCTCTGGCCACTGAAGTGGTGCCTGATCCTTCTGTGCCCTCGGGTCTTGTGGCCGGCGTGGAGTATAATGCGGCCAAGATGGTAGTGCTCGGATATCCCCTGCATGGGACGGTGAGTAGTTTCCATGAAACCCTGGAGGTTGTTGCCGAGAATGTGACTTGTCCGGTGGTGGTGGTCCGTTTTTTCGGACAGCTGCATACGGAACGGATCCTTGTCCCGGTGGTGAGCCTCGATGATCTGGAAGAGGTGTACCCGGTGGTGCTGGCCCTCGATATTATCGGAGAACACCAGGTGGAGCTGCTCTACCTCCTCCGTTCCGGGGAAGTGGATACTGTCCTGCAGGCCAAAGAGGAAGAGGTGAATGAATGGCTTGAGGGACGTGAACAGAAAATGGACCTGTCCGTCAAGGTCGTGGCCACCGATGCCAGGGTAGAGGCGATTCTGGACGAGTCGGAGGAGTATGACCTGGTGGTCATGGGTGCCACCAGGACACAGGTGATCAAGAAGTTTTTCTTTGGCTCCCTTGCCGACACCGTGGGCAAGAAGCTCCAGAAAACCATGCTCATCGTTTACATGCCTGAGAAGAACTGAAGCTGCCAGCCTTCTTTCTTGGAGATGTGGTGGAGAATGTCGATATACAATCCGGCAGGTGTACCGTTTTTTTTTCGGTAAAGATCAGGGGCGGATTCCCGCTGCAACCAATGACCAGCGTTCCAGCGGCCTGTCCCAACCTGGGCAGAACGCTAAAGAACAGCATGAGAAAAAAAGCAGTCTCATGGACTCCATTCCCCATCAACAACTCTCATCTCATCTATTCCTGAGAAACACGGTAGACTTCCTCGATGGTTGTGACCCCTTCCAGCACCTTGTTGGCACCATCGTGGCGGAGGGTGATCATACCGTTTTTGACTGCCTGGTTCTTAATGGCATCGGAATTGGCCGTGTTTAGGACCAGATGTTTCATGGTCTGATCCATGATCATCAGTTCAAAGATGCCGCAGCGCCCCTTAAAGCCGGTGTGGTGGCATTTGGAGCAGCCCTTGCCCCGATACACCAGTTTTCCCTCCATCTCTTCCGGAGTGAGTCCCAGTTTCCTGAAAGCGGTCGGGTTTGGAATGTACCCTTCCTTGCAGTGGGGACAGATAATTCGTACCAGGCGCTGGGCCAGGATGGCATTGATGGAAGAGGAGATGAGGAATGGCTCGATGCCCATGTCAATGAGGCGGGTGATGGCACTGGCCGCATCGTTGGTGTGCAGGGTGGAGAAGACCAGATGACCGGTGAGGGCGGACTGGATGGCAATCTGGGCTGTTTCCGTGTCGCGGATCTCGCCTATCAGGATAACATCCGGATCCTGACGGACAATGGAGCGGAGGCCTGAGGCAAAGGTGAGGTCGATCTTGGGATTGACCTGGACCTGGCCGATACCGCTGATCTGGTATTCGATGGGGTCTTCCACGGTGATAATATTGATGTCGGTGTCGTTGATGGAGGTCAGTGCTGCATAGAGGGTGGTGGTCTTACCGCTTCCCGTTGGGCCGGTGACCAGGACTATGCCATTGGCGGCCTTGATCTGCTCGGAGAAGGGGATGAAGCGGTCCTCGGGCATGCCGAGATCGGTAAGCGAGATGAGCACCGACGATTTGTCAAGGAGACGCAGCACCACCCGTTCACCAAAGGCAGTGGGCAGGGTGGAGATACGGATGTCCACTTCCTTGTTGCCCACCTTGAGCTCTATGCGACCGTCCTGGGGAAGACGTTTTTCAGCAATGTTGAGCTTGGCCATGATCTTGATCCTGGAGATCAGGGCCGACTGGACATGTTTGG
>CAYPEU010000043.1:0-23471 GCA_964409855.1 uncultured Desulfocapsa sp. | reverse complement strand
GGGATGTACCTTTTTTTATTGCCTGATTTTAGTATATTAGGTGGGAGGGGCTGATGAATATAAAGCTTATCGATCTCCTGAAGGGACTTGATCAAATTGCCCCTGCCGCACTTGCTGAAAGCTGGGATAATGTTGGGCTTTTGATTGGGGACCCGCAAAGAGAAATCAGGTCTCTGCTGCTGGGGCTTGATCCAACCCTGTCTCTTCTTGAAGAAGCCGTAAGCCGCGGTGCTGACACCCTGATTACCCATCATCCCTGTATTTTTCACCCACTCCCATCAGTTCAACTAACAACTCCAATCGGCGCCTTTCTTGAACAGGCCCTTGCGCATAAAATTAATGTCATAGCCTGTCATACAAATTTTGACAGTGCTGCAGCCGGGGTCAGCGATGCTTTGGGCGTGCTTCTTGGTCTTGAAAACCTCCAGCCGCTGCGTCCAATTGAATCTTCCGATGAGCTAGGTCTTGGGAGAATTGGAAATTATAATGAATCGATATCTTTTGAGACGTTTATGGGGCGAGTCTTCACAGCTCTTGAAAGCCGCGCAGTACAGGTTGCAGGAAAGGTGCCACAGAAAATTCAGAGTGTTGCGCTGTGCGGTGGCAGCGGTTCCGATCTTGCCGAAGATGCGTTCAACAAGGGTGCAGATGTGTATCTCTCGTCAGAAATAAAGCATTCAACGGCCCGCTGGACAGAGGATGCAGGGTTTTGCGTTATTGATGGAAGCCATTATGCAACTGAGAAACCAGCCATGGTATTGCTGGGCAATACTTTAGAAACTCTTGCCCATGCCATGGGCTGGGATATACAAATTTATCAGAGTAAGTCAGAAAAACCAGTGTTTACTTTTATTTATAAGAACGATTTTTCTATAGAATAGTAATTACATACAGGAGAACAGTCTTGAACGAAGAAATAGCCCAATTGACATTGCTGCAGGATATTGATCATGTAATTGATACCATTGATACAGAAATTCAGGAAGAACAGAATGCTCTTGATGCGAAGAGTAGTGAACTTGCGAATAGGGAGTCCACCATTGGAACCCTCACTGAGAAAATTGAAACCCTGGAAAAAGAACGGCGCACTCTTGAAGTGGAAGTTGCTGATGAAATGGTGCATGTGAAGGATCGGCAGTCCAAGATGATGCAGGTTCAGACCGGTCGTGAGCAGACAGCCCTGCTGAAAGAGATCGAGGATGGAAAAAAGGGTGTGAAGGAAAAGGAAGAGAAGGTTGTTGCCATCATGGAAGAGGTGGAGCAGCTGACTGCAGAGATTGAAGAGAATAAAAATCTTTTTAAAGGTGAGACAGAGCTGCTGCAGGAAGAGACTGAAAAGGTCAAAAAGGCAATTGCTGCAATTAATAAAAAGAAAAAGGCCCAGGAAAAGAAACGAACTGCTCAGGCCAAGAAATTAAAGGCCCAGCTTCTGAAAAAATATGACACTCTGCGTAATCATCGCAATGGTCTTGGGGTGGTTAATGTGCTTGGTGGTGTCTGTCAGGGATGTTTTATGGCCATTCCGCCACAGCAGTATAATCTCCTTCTTCGCGGTGATGAACATTTTGATTGTCCCACCTGTCAACGGATCATGTATCATGAGCCTGTGGAAGAACCGGAAGAGCCAAAGAAAGAAGCAAAGAAAGCAGCTAAAAAGAAAAAATAGTTTTAATTTTAGCTGATTGCACTATATATTAAGAGTTAGAGTGGGTGCATGATCGCTCAGGTCATAAGGTCTGAGAGGAAAGTCCGAACTCCGCAGGGCAGGATGGTTCGTAACGCGAACGCCGGGTGACTGGCGGAAAGTGCCACAGAAAATATACCGCCTGGTCTTCGGATCAGGTAAGGGTGAAATGGCGAGGTAAAAGCTCACCGCCTGTATGGTGACATGCAGGGCATGGTAAACCCCATCCGGAGCAAGACCAAATAGGAAGACGTTTGAGGGCTGCCCGCCTGAAGTCTTCGGGTAGGTTGCAAGAGGTGCCGGGTGACCGGCATCCCAGTGAAATGATCATGACCCCGGAAGGGGGACAGAATTCGGCTTATAGTCCGCTCCACTTTTTTATTTAACATTCGGAAACTATTCAGCAGCACCCCATCTTCGTCCATTTTGGTTCTGTCGCATAGCTTACTATAGCGACAGAACCAAAATGAACGAACCGGAGCGCCCCGTAGGAAGTGCCCTTGGGGTGCACTGCTAAACAGTTTCGTTCCGTGCTTATTAACAGTTTTTTGTGGGTACCTAATAATTACAAAATACTGACAAGTTGTTACATTTTCCATCCTTTCCATTATTGAATATCAATGTCCTCTACAGCTGCCATAATTCCTGCTGCCGGAAGCGGAAGCAGGATGGGGCTGGATCATCCCAAACAGTATCATCTCCTTGGCGGCGTTCCCATCCTTGTCCATACCGTCCGTGTCTTTGTCAGTTCTTCTTCTGTTGACAGGGTTGTTGTAGTGGTTCCTTCGGACAGGGTTGACTTCACTGCCACTCTCTTGACAGAATACGATCTTGCTACTGATGCGCTTCAGGTTATAGCCGGCGGCAGACGTCGTCAGGATTCAGTGAAGGCCGGTCTTGATAGCCTCGATAATGATGTGGATGTTGTTCTTGTCCATGACGGTGCGCGCCCCCTGGTGAGTCCTGAGCTGATTGATCGTTGCTGTGATGCAGCGACACGGTACGGAGCGGCCATTGCCGCAGTGCCTGTCAAAGATACCCTGAAAAAGGCTGCAGCCGATAATCGTATCCTTCATACCGTTGATCGGGAAGATCTCTGGCAGGCACAAACCCCGCAGGCTGCCCGTCTTTCCCTTCTTCTTGATGCCTATACCTTGGCTGGAGAAAGGGACGTAACAGACGAGGCGTCACTTCTTGAGCTTGGAGGAACTGCGGTTCAACTTGTGGAGGGTTCTGAAACAAATATCAAGATTACCCGTCCAGATGATTTGATTATTGCAGAAAAAATTATGCAAAAAGACGAAAGTTCCATGCCCGCAATACGAGTAGGTCATGGCTACGATGCGCATCAGTTTGCTGAAAATCGAGACCTGGTGCTAGGCGGGGTAACCATACCGTACGAAATGGGCCTTGCCGGGCACTCCGATGCGGATGTTCTGACGCATGCCCTCTGCGATGCCATTCTTGGCGCTCTGGCTGCTGGCGATATCGGTTCGCATTTCCCGGATTCTGACCAGCAGTATAACAATATCTATTCCATCAGCTTGCTTGAGCAGGTGGTAGAGCTTGCGAAAACGCGTGGTTTTATGCTGTCAAATGCCGATATCACAGTGGTTTGTCAGCAGCCCAAGCTGTCTCCTTTTATACGGGAAATGCAGGGCATTCTGGCAAAGGCTTGTGCTGTTGCTCAAGAACAGATTAATGTGAAAGCAACCACCACCGAAAAAATGGGTTTTACCGGAAGAATGGAGGGTATCAGTTGCCATGCTGTAGTCCTTCTTGCAAAAACAAGGAAAGCATGAAATGAGTAATTACTCCATCGACAGGGAACGTTTGGCGGAAACATTCACAGAGCTCTGCGAGATTGACAGCCCATCCCGTGAAGAAAGACGGGTGGCCGATTATTTGATCGAGGTCTTCACAAAGCTTGGTGCCGAATCGGTTGTTGAGGACGATTCTGCCAGGGAAACCGGGGCGGATTGCGGTAACCTGGTTGCTCATTTTCCAGGAAACCTTGAAAAGGAAGCGATTTTTTTCGCCTGCCACATGGATACCGTGGAGCCGGGCCGTGGGGTTACAGTTCTCAGGAACGGAGATCTTTTTGTGTCCCGCGGAGATACGGTCCTTGGTGGAGATGATAAGTCCGGGATTGCGGCACTCATTGAATTAATTCGGGTCCTCAATGAAGATAATCTGTCCCATGGTCCAATCGAAATTCTCCTGACCACCTGTGAGGAGGTTGGTCTTCTCGGTGCCAAAAACTTTGATCATAGCCTTGTTCAGGCAAAATATGGATATGCCCTTGATTCAACGGGTATTGATAAGGTCATTGTTGGTGCTCCAGCAGCCAATCGTCTGAAAATAAAGGTTCATGGTATTGCCGCCCATGCCGGGCTGAACCCTGAGCAGGGCGTGTCGGCATTTTGTCTTGCAGCACGAGCCATTGCAGACCTTCGCCTTGGGCGCCTTGATGAGCAGTCCACTGCAAATTTTGGACTGATCCATGGTGGTGTGGCAACGAATATTGTTCCGGATCTTATCACAATTGAAGGCGAAGTACGTTCCCATTCACCTGAAAAACTCGAAGATTATACTCGGGAGATTGAGTCCACATTCCGTAATGTGGTGAGGGGCTGGTCGGCAAAAGTTGGAAACGGCCGACAGCCGTCCGTGGAAATCGGTGTGGAAAAGGAATATCCTGTCATGTACCTTGAGGATGATGAGCCGGTTGTTTCACGGGTACGGCAGGCCGGGGATCTTTTGGGGCGGGAGATTGTCTTTCAGGTTGCAGGCGGAGGCTCAGATGCCAATATCTTCAACAGTTATGGCTTGAAGACTGCAATTATTGCAACGGGTATGAATAAGGTCCACACCACTGATGAATGTCTTGATTTGAACGATCTGGCCAGTTTGACGGAGTTGTTGATAGCCGTTGTGTCAGTCTAGGCAAGTTCCACTGTCCCTGCTTCTCCTGCCACGATCTCACCAATGTCAGTAACAGTAAACGGATAGTTCAGACCCTTCAGGATGTTGAGGATTTCTTCCCCTGTTTCAGGAGGGGCGGTAATCAGCAGACCGCCTGAAGTTTGAGGGTCAACCAGTGCTACCTCTATGGCGTCATCGCCGGTATTGGTATTGTTCAGCCATTTGGAATAAAACTTGCGGTTTGTGTAGGCCCCTTCAGGAATGATACCCATGTTGATAAAATCAATACATCCTGGAATGACTGGAATATGATCCCGGGAAAGCCTGGCGCTGACCTGAGATGCCATCGTCATTTCATGGAGATGGCCCAGCAATCCAAACCCGGTGATATCGGTACAGGCATGCACCTGGTAGCCCTTGTCTCGTGCTGCGTTCATGGCCTCAGCAGGGGCACGATTCAGGGTGCTCATGATCTCCGTAATCTGTTTTTCAACTGTAGGGCCAGCCAGATCTCCCTTGATGGCAGTGGAGAGGATTCCAGTACCCAGGGGCTTGGTGAGAAGTAAGCGGTCGCCGACCTTGGCACCGCTGTTTAAGAGAACCCGATCCGGGTGAACCGTTCCTGTCACCGAGAGACCGTATTTTAACTCCTCATCTTCCACTGAATGACCACCAACCAGGAGTGCTCCGGCTTCTTCCACTTTAGAGAGACCGCCCTTGATGACTTCCCGGAAAACATCAGCTTCCATGTTTTTTATGGGGCAGGCAAGGATGTTCATGGCAAGCAGGGGCTTGCCGCCCATGGCATAGACATCGCTTAAGGCATTGGCGGCGGTGATTTGACCGAAGGCATACGGGTCATCGACAATGGGGGTGAAGAAATCCAGGGTCTGGATGAGGGCTGTCTCGTCATTGAGACGATAAACACCGGCATCGTCGCAGGTCTCGGCCCCGACAATTAAGCGGTCATTTTTAGGCAGAGTGATGCCGCAAAGTATCTGGCTCAGGTCCCCTGGGCCAAGTTTCGCTGCTCAACCTGCTGCTTTGACTGTTGACGTAAGTTTAATCATTTAGCTCTGAATGGTAATATTTCCTGTTTTTGGCTCTATAATCACTTTTAATGATACCAGTATAAAAGAAAAACAGGGTAAAAGGTGCTTTATTGTTGAATTTCGATGGAACTTATTATAAATCTTTTTATCAGGTTTTAATCAAAGGCACAAAGATATTCGTTTTCTTTGTGCCTTTCCCTTTTTTTAAGAGTTGCAGGTCGGTCTTGATCTGGCAAACAAAGGAACACTCTAATGAATAGTAGTACCAGTGTACAGATTCTGGAAGATGGACGTCCCAAACATGAATGTGGTGTCTGCGGTATTTTTGGCCATGAAGATGCAGCCAAGCTGACCTATTTTGGCCTCTACGCCCTGCAGCACAGGGGGCAGGAGAGTGCAGGCATTGTGGCCTCCGATGATGGGAAAGTTGCCATCCATAAGGCCATGGGGCTTGTTCCTGAAATTTTTTCAGAAGAGATCCTGCAGGGCTTACCTGGAGCCATGGCCATGGGGCATGTGCGCTACTCCACCACTGGTGCTTCCAATGTAACCAATTCGCAGCCTTTGATGGTAACCCATAAGGGAACTACTCTGGCGGTGGCACATAATGGAAACCTCGTCAACTCTATGGAGTTGCGACTGGCCCTTGAAGAAAAGGGATCCATCTTCCAAACGTCGATGGACAGCGAGGTTGTTCTCCATCTCTTGGCCCGCACTACCCACCTTGGTCTGGAACGGGCTCTTACCGAGTCCTTCTCCTGCCTGAGAGGTGCCTACTCAATCCTGCTGATGACGGAAGATACCCTTGTTGCTGTACGGGATCCCGGCGGTTTTCGACCGCTCTGTCTCGGTAAATTGAATAACGGGGCCTGGATTGTGGCTTCTGAAACCTGTGCCCTTGACCTGGTTGAAGCCGAGTATGTTCGTGATGTTGAGCCCGGTGAGGTTCTCATCATCGATAAAGACGGAATGCGCTCTCTTTTTCCATGGCCTAAGCAAAGGACGAGTTTCTGCATTTTTGAGCAGGTCTATTTTGCCAGACCGGATTCTGATATCTTCGGCATCAATGTGTATGAGGCAAGGAAACGCATGGGTGAGATCATGGCCCGGGAATCCGGAGTGGAGGGGGATTTTGTCATGCCGTTTCCCGATTCCGGAAATTATGCGGCCATCGGTTTTTCCAGGGAATCGGGTATTCCCCTTGAGATGGGGATGATCCGGAATCATTATATAGGGCGAACCTTTATCCAGCCCACCCAATCCATGCGTGATTTTAATGTACGGGTCAAACTGAATCCGGTGCGAGCATTGCTGAAAGGGAAGCGGGTGATTATTGTTGAGGATTCTATCATCCGTGGAACCACTGGCCGGAGCAGGGTCAAGGCTCTTAGAGAAGCTGGGGCCAAAGAAGTGCATATGATGGTAAGTTGTCCTCCAACCCGTCATGCCTGTTATTATGGGATCGATTTTCCCTCGTCGGATCAGCTTATTGCTTCCCAATTCTCGGTGGAGGGAATTGCTGACAACCTTGGGCTGGATTCACTCCACTATCTGAGCCTGGAGGGCCTGGTTGAGGCCACAGGGTTAACGAAAGATGATTTCTGTCTGGCCTGTTTTGATGGCTGTTATCCAGTGGAACCCGACAAGAATTTTACAAAGGATGCTTTGGAGCGATAGGAGCTGGGATGGCGTTATCTATTATAATTGATGTGTATGAATGCAACGGTTGCGGTTCCTGTGAAGAAATTTGTCCCGAGGTCTTTGTTATGGATGATGGGGACAAGGCAACTCTTATCGATTCGGAAGCTGAAGTGACTGAAAAAGTGGAAGAAGCCGCTGCCTATTGTCCACAGAAATGTATTTCTTTTGAATAGTTGCCTTTTGATTTGTATCCTCCATTTGTAATGTGCAGCATAACGAGCTAAGGTAGTAAATAGTATTGCCGGTGAGGCTGAATTTTATTACATAAGCACTCGTATCGTAGAGATGGATAATCGTTTTCTTATAAAGCTCCTTGAATCTGGTTACACTGAGGATCCGCTCGATGAGATCCTTGCTTTGCTGACCTTGATGACACCGGATTTTGAGCGGGCACCTCTCATCGAACTACACCGGGAAATCGGCCTGATTTTTGCCGGAAGACACCCTGACTATCGGCAGAGTAATACCAAGTATCACAACCTGGATCACACCTATAGCGTCGTACTGGCTACTGTGCGGTTGTTTCACGGGCTCCACTGTGATGGGTGGCCCGTTTCAAAAGAGACCTTAAAAAAAGCACTCTATAGTGCTTATTTTCATGATTGTGGATTATTGCTTAAGAATTCTGAGGATGCAGTAACCGGGGCGACCTATACCATCGGTCACGAAAAGCGCTCCATGTTCTTCATGGCAGACTATTTGAAGGCAAAACAGTTCAGCCTCCCATTTATCACAGACTGTTCAGTCATTATTCAGTGTACAAACCTCAGCATCGATCCTGATACCCTGTTTTTTCCTTCTGCCGAGATGCAGCTGGCCGCCTTTTCTGTTGGCTCCGCTGATATTCTTGCTCAGATGGCGGACCGGTATTATCTGGAACGTTTACCCCTGCTGTTTCAGGAGCATCAGGAAGGAGGCGTTGCCGGTTATGGTTCTGCTGTAGAGCTTATGCAGAAAACGTCCACGTTTTACCATGATGTTGTGATTGATCGCCTGTCACGGGTATTTGGTAATCTGACCAAGTTTATGCAAGTCCATTTTCGTCAACGCTGTGGGGTGGACAGAAACCTCTATCTTGACAACATAAAAAAGAATGTCAAGTATATTCAGTATATTGTGAAGTCCTGTAGTGATGATATGGGAGAAGAGGCTTTGCAGAAGTTCTTACGAAGGAACCCACCGAATTGACAATTTGTAAAAGTTCACCAGTACCCCCATCTCTGAACGGTCAGGCCGCCCGGCATACCGAACATGTATAGCCTGGTCGGCCTGCACCCCAAGGGCACTTCCTGTGGGGCGCCTGTCCAGATATGGTGCACTGGTAAACTTTTACGGTGCATATAAAATGCAATCTTGATTGCGCTGCTAAACTATTACGACAGTTTTTAGCAGCATCAGCCCTGGCGCGGATCCTTCCCCGTCTCAAACATCTCAAAAAGATCATAAAACAGCCTGGCCACGGCACTGAAATGGGTGGCGGAACCGGAACTTGCGTAGGCCTTGGTGAGCTCCATGGCTCGTGCAAAGCTTTCCTGGGATGCTGAGTCATCAGGTGTTTTCAGGACCTCGACGAGACGTTCTCCGATTTCATTCTGCATATTTTTTTCCTTAGACATTTTCCACCTCCTTGAGCATGTTTTCTATTACCTGCAGTCCGCCCAGCCAGAAGGTGGGGTCGTTCAGGTCAATATTGAACGGGGCCAGCAAATCATAGGGAGATTTACTTCCACCTTCTGAGAGGAGGGTGAGATATTTGGGGATAAAGTCTTCCCCTTCTTCCTGGTATACCCGGTAGAGTGCAAGAACCAGCAGTTCGCCAAAGGCATAGGAGTAGACATAGCCGGGAGTGTGCAGGAAGTGTGGGATATACGACCACCATATGCGGTAATGGTCGCCAAGTGTTACAGAATCACCAAACATTGCTTCCTGGCTGTTCATCCAGAGTTCCGAGAGCACATCGGTGGCCAGTTCTCCCTGTTCACGGCGCCTGGTATGAACCATGTCTTCAAAGCGGTTCATGGAAATCTGGCGAAAGACGGTGGCAAATATGGATTCGAGTTTCTGGCAGGTAAAGGCCCGTTTTTTCGCAGTCCCTTCCAGGCTCTCCAACTGTTTGTGAAAGATCAGGAGTTCGGCGAACACTGAGGCGGTTTCGGCGAGCACCAGAGGGGTGTCACTGTTAAAGTAGCCCTTGTCTTTTGCAAGATACTGGTGGATTCCGTGGCCGAGTTCATGGGCAACGGTGGAAACATCACGGAGATTACCGGTATAGTTGACCAGGATATAGGGATTGGCATCCGGTACTGCCGGGTGGGCAAAAGCTCCGCCCCGTTTCCCATCGAGCAGCGGGGCATGGATCCAGTTCTGTTCAAAAAATAGTGTGGCAATGTCTGCCATCTGTGGAGAAAAGGCACGAAATCCGTCAAGCACCATCTTCCTGCACTCTTCCCAGGAAACCAGCTGTTCGGGGAGGGAGGGGAGCGGGGCGTAGCGGTCATAGTCGTGGAGTTCATCAAGTCCCAGCATTCCTTTCTTCAATGTGTAGTAGCGCTGCACGATATCGTAGCGCTTTGTACAACTGTTGACCAGGGCATCCACGGTCTGCTCTTCAAGCTCATTGGAGAGATTTCTGGCACTGATCCAGGATGGATAGTGACGCAGCCGGTCATCTATCATCTTCTCGGCAAGGATGGTGTTGAAAATGTGGCTGAGAAGGTGCAGCTGACCCTGTAAACCCTCTGTCAGTTCAAGGGCTGCACTTTTACGCACCTCACGACTGGCGTTGTAGAGGTCGGAGAGGACCTCTTCTTCACTCCGCTTACTTTCACCAAACTCCATGTGGCCCAGCAATTTTTCAAACAGGGTGAGCCAGCTCTCATTTCCCACAGGGGAGAGTTCCACCAGTAAGGTCTCTTCTGAATGGGATAAGAGATGGTCGGCATATCTGCGAAGATTGCTCAGGTAGTGGCGATAGGGAGCGGTGTCATCAAATGCCAGTAATTTGTCTGCAGAGTTTTGATCCATCTTGGCCCATTCCAGATCAAAAAAGACCAGTTCCTTATTGATAGTGGCGGCCTCTTCCTTGCTCTTTTGCAAAAAGGCACCGGCTTCATCGTTTTTGACCTGGGTGACAAAATTGAGAAAGGCGTAGGTGGCAATCCGGCCAAGGTTGACCTGGATACGTTCGAGGCGGCGCACTGATCTGGCAAAGGTCGCAGGCTCAAGGTCGGCAAGTTTTCCGGAACAGCCCTCTTTTAAGAGTTCCGCCTCCTGCTTACAGAGATCCAGGTCATCCTGGAGGAGTTCGTCCTGTAAAGAGTCGTAAAGGGCGTCGAGGTTCCACACTACATCGCCAGTACCGAGATCATCGTTTAAAGAGGCTGACATAAGAAAATCCTATATAAAATTTAAGTGATAAGGGAAGTTATGTTTTAGTTTTTCTGTAATTACTCAGCAATGCCTCAGGAAAGGGGACTTTAGTCCCCTCAAGGCAGCAGACGGGGTTAAAGCCCCATTTCCAAATATTGCGGTAGCAGACAGCTGAAGTTACATTTTCCTATTGTTCCACAAATTCAACCACGGTAAAAGAGGAAAAGAGCCACTCTCCCTCAATTTTTTTTGCGGAAATATTGAATTCATAGGCATCGGTAAAACGGTTATCTTCCATTCCTCCCTTGAGGCGAAGGGTGCTTAGAAGGTCGGCACGGTTCTCTTCTGGAAATTCAACAACAGTATCATGGAAGGTGAAAGTGGTGTTCCCCAGGGTCTTTTTCATGAGAAGAATATGGTCAGTCAGTTCCTTTCTGGTGAAACTGTGCTCTATAGAGAGGGATTCAATCTCAACGCTGCAGGGATCACTGCACCGTTTTGCCGCCAGTGCCCCATTTTTTAATACGGCAAGGGGAGCATCTTCAGGTGATGAAGAACAGTATTCAGCCAATGAACTCAGGTTGTTGCGGATTTTCTTCTCGTCACTTGGCAGGAACAGGTAGAGAGTTGCTGCAGCAGCGAGAATCAGCAGAAGTATGTGTGTTTTATTGAGTCTCAATATATTCTCTTTTATCGTAATGGGTTATGGGAAAACTCCTCCAACAATGCGCTCCACTGTTACCTGTCCGAAAACATGACGAGACATGGCCGTGGCACGGTTATCCCCCACGACGTACACATGTCCAGGTGCAATTGTTCTAGGTGCCAGGTTCCAGAGAGAACGGTGCTGCACATAGGGCTCATCAATCTGTTTTCCATTGAGGTACAGGAGCCCTTCACGAAATTCCAGGGTGTCTCCCGGCAGGGCAATAACCCGCTTCAGGAGCATAACACTCCGGCCACTGAAACGAACCGTGACAATATCAAGGCGTTCTATTTTGGAAAAGAGATAATTCGGCCGCCAGCAGAAAGCAAAGGATCCGTCAGTATAGGTGGGTTCCATACTCTTCCCCTGAATACGCAGAGGGATGAGGATGTGGCTGAATAGCAGATAACAGCTCAGGCCAAGTAAAAGAAGGCGGAGGAGATATTTTTTATTCAGCGAGGGAAAGAAAAAACCACGTATTTTCTGAGAGATGTCGATCTGTTCTCCCCCTGTTGGAAGTCTGGTTCAACTGCCTGGAAGCAGCAACTTACCTGGCATTTGGAGTAAAAAGGATATTCCCTGATTTGTCCCTGAATGCGCCAATTGCATCCTGGCCGGCAGGGGAGGTCAGCCAGATGACAAAGTTCATGGCTGACTGGTAGTTCACATCTTCGTGATTTCTGGGATTAACGATCATAACACCGTACTGATTAAAAAGATTGGGATCCCCTTCGAGAATAATTTCAAGCCCCATCTTTTTGGAGTCTTCCATGGAGAGCCAGGTCGCTCGATCCGCAATGGTGTAAGCCTGTTTTTCAACAGCAAGTTGGATGGTTTCAGCCATTCCAAGGCCCTGTGAGAAGTACCAGCTGTCGCTTCTGCCGGGCATTGCTCCGGTGGTTGCCCAGATCCTGTTTTCCCGCATATTGGTACCGGAGTTATCGCCGCGTGAGATAAAATTCGTCTTTGTCTGACGGATTTTTTTAAAGGCCTCAAGGACTGTATCGACAGCTTTAACACCAGCAGGGTCATTTTGAGGGCCGACAACAATGAAATCGTTATACATGATCTCTTCCCGATCAATAAAGTAGCCCTCATCGACCAGCTGTTTTTCCTCATCCTGGGCGTGGGCGAGGATAACATCAACAGCTCCTTTTTTGCCGAGTTCCAGTGCCTCACCGCTTCCGACTGCGGTAATCTGCACAGTAACTCCGGAATCTTTTGTGAAAATCGGAATCAGATAGTCAAGCAGGCCGGACTGTAGAGTGGATGTAGTAGAAGCACACTTAATGGATTCACCACCATAAAGGGCTGAGGGAAGGAAAAGGGCAATCACTATGAAGAAAAGGAGTTTTTTAGACATGGCGCACTCTTGTGTTAGAATTGGTCCTTATACGATAGTTGAAAAATATATTAACTGTTGTCCGATAGAGTTATCCGAATATCAATGGTTTTCGGGTCTTTGCTTCCAAGTTTCAGGGAATCGACAAAACCACTGATGGTACCTGCCAGTGCATCCTGTACGAAAGGCTTCATGGGGATGCGGTTGCCGTTGATTAAAAGGATGGTGTGGTCTCCCCCTTTACCGGCATCCTGGAGGAAACGTTTTTCGATAAACGAGGCAATCTCGGCGGCCTCGTTTAAACGGAAAATATGGTCGCCGCTGATCTGTTCATCACTTGCCACGGCAATAACGCCGCTTACTGTTCCACGGAGTAGTTTTTCCGTATTTCGGAAGACTTCGATTTTGGAGACATGGCGGGCCTCTTTGAAACCTTCGCCAATGACAATATCCACATCTGGGAAATGGCGGTGGGCAAGACTTGTCAGGGATTCGCTCCTGTTGTCAGTCATGATTACCATCTGATCCGGGGCAACCAGCATCACAGAATCCGCCCCGGCACTACGATGGGTGTGGGTATCCGTACCCGGCGTATCAAAGGCGATACCGGTTTCTTTGGTGGATTTGATAACCGCCACCTGGTAGCCAAGCTGTTTCAGATGATAAACAACCTGGGAAGCCAGGGTGGTTTTGCCGCTATCGTGCCAGCCGATGAAGGTGACAATCGGGGGCATGGGAGACCTCAGTAAGAAAAATGATAAGAGTAAACTGTACACATTTAATCAAAGCAATACTAACGTACTGTGTTTTTACCGGAACTTCAAGCAGGCCTTGCACTTCTTTGCACAGTCGATGCAGGAAGTGAGGGAATAAGCCTTGGGAGTGTGTCGAAGAGGGAGAGGGAGAATATTGATAAGTTGGCAGCCGTTCATTCTTACTGATTTTTTAATACATTAACGATAATTTTTTGTGCATTGCACCACACTTGCGACTGCCATTCTTTACTGTCAGGGCAGAAGGTTTTTCTGAGTCTTTGTCTTGCCTGGATAAGATCCCGGGACTCGTGTTTGCCATAATGGGTAAGCCAGGTTTCGGCACGAACGGAACGTAAGGCATTCAGTGTAAGTTTCTGCCACCATTTTTCGGTGCCAAATTCAACAGTAGCTGTGGTGACTTCATCGGCTGCAGGAAACATAGTGTGTATTTCCCGGCTCAGTGTACCGGTAAGTCTGGCAGAATAGGGGCCGGTGGTTGTGTCGGGTACATTAAGGTCAGGCCACCACTGTTTTGCCCTGCACCACGCTGTTGGAGAAGCAGAATCTACCAGGAGAACGGTATTTCCGAACTTGCCAAGTCCTGTATGCAGATCCAGGACAATCACTTTTTCCACAGAGTTCTTCCATGGCTTCAGGATGGATCTGACGGTTGTGTTTGACCAGGTTTCTGTACTGCCCCCATAATACAATCCTTGTGGCTGGATGTTCTGGCCACCTGCAAGGGCCTGGATAAGAGATTTTGTGCCGTTTGCCAGAAAGAAACGGATGAGTGTGAAAAAAAGTTGCATGGTTGAGAAAAAACCAAGGCTTTTTGGAGTTAATGCCGGCGCAAGCTCTGCATGGTTGCAATTTTCAGGATAGGGTTGGGGGTGCTTTACAAAGTTTCGATTAATGTCGATGTTGTCTTCGTTAAAACGGCGGAGATGTGAGAACCCGTAGGGGTTGATCCCGTGGATCATCAAAACCGCTATTCCTTCGATTAAATGTTCGGGTAAGCCTTCGCTGAGCAGTCCGGTCTGGACGGAGGATCCGGCGAAACCTTCAACACCGTGGGTTCCTGAAGTGATAACAAGGAGTACTTTCTCATTACCCTGTGCCAGTAGGGCTGTGTCGGTAAACAGCTTTTCCTCGCCTGGGCCGAGGAAGGGGGATTCATAGCTCTCTTGTTTTGCCGATCTTGCTTGGGCTGCACGGAGAAACTTTTTTCGGGCCTGTTGATAGGTGTTTGAGAAGTAATTCATTGTGATGGGAGAGGGGAGTGCTTGGGTTGGTGAAGGGTAATTTCCTTTGTTTTCTGGTTGTTACTCTTGCATGAAGGGAGGGTAAAGGCAATAGGAAAATACTCTTTCGGGGCAACTAATTAGTTCAAGGCTCCAGGAACTGCCAGCTTGAGAATGGTATTGATCAATGTGCCGGGACACACCGGTTTTGTCATAAAGGCATTCATGCCTGCAAGGATGCATTTTTCCTGGAAATCATGGCTCTCCTGGGCTGTCATGGCAATTATGGGGATGGGTGGAACCCCCTGCTCCTCAGTGCTGCGAATCTCTTTTGTGGCATCCAGGCCGTTCATAACAGGCATCTGAATATCCATGAGGATGCAGTCCCCATGGTTTTCCTCCAGGGCCTGCAACAACTCCCTGCCATTTTCACTTAGCTTTACCGAGGCTCCGCTATCTTGAAGAAGGGCGGAAATAAGACGCTGATTCAGGAACTCATCTTCAGCGAGATGAACAGTATATCCATCCAGCAGTCGTTGCTGTTGCTCTGGTAAATCGTTTTGTTGATTCATTGCGTATTCCGACTGGCGATCAGGCAGGAGATATGGTAAGCGCATGTCGGCAACAGGTGTGCCGACATGCAGTTTTGATTATTTTATGGCAAGCTCTAATTTTTTTTCGCTGCGTTCCGTCGGTTCATTCTCACCCAGAAAAAGGATTCCCTCACCCATTATTTCAGGGGCTGAGGGGCTGGAGGCATCATATGCATAATCTTGTGATGTTTGGGGACGGGGTGAAAGAAGAATCCCTTCTCCCATCATTTCCTCTGCCGATGGAATGGAGTGGTCTCCGGCGTAGCTGCCGGTATCACTCGAAGGGGAAGGATGGCTGATTCCTTCTCCCATCATCTCTTCCATACTTGGTGCTGAAGAACCTGCTGCAGCCGTCGAGATAAAGCCAAAAGCACTGAAGAGTATACATGCAGTTCCGGCAATGGTTCTCTTTCGTAAGATGTTCATAAGATTCACTCCTAATAGTGTATTATAATTAAAAAAGCCTATTCATGTTTGTTTTCAAGTGATATGGTAACAGATTGATCTGATATTTTTCTTACACGTGCAGAAGCTGTCCCCAAATATATTGCAGTTCGCCTGACAAGTTTAGTGGTACCCCCTACTCCACCATGTCCTTCAGGGTGGTGCTGCTTTCTGTAATGCCACTGATAAAATGAAAGATACCACTCGAGATATCATAGATTTCAGGGCCCAGATACCGGCCAACAAATTTAACCCCCCAAGGCTTGCAGAAAACAGGGTTCTCATTCGTTCTTCTCTTTTTGAGCGGCATCTCGGTGCTACACCCCCACAGTATATTATTCTTGAGGCCCAGGCCGGACAGGGGAAAACAACAGCTGCTATTCAATTTGTTTCCAGGCTTGATACGCCCTGTATCTGGTACCAGATAACTAAAGAAGATCGTGACCCGCTCTTTTTGTTTAGTGCGCTCCTTGAAGGAGTGAGGCACACCCTTCCAGGATTTTCCTGTCCCCGCCTTGAGGTTCTTCTGCAACAGGCAGAGTTGATTCAGGGAGATATTGCACGGCCCGTAAATCTCATCCTGGCGGCCCTAAAGCGTGCCATGCCCGGTGGCTGCATCTTTGTTTTCGATGACCTGCAGCTGATTGCGGACGCTGAACAGAGTCTGGGGGTGGTGGATTATATGTTGGAAACCGCACCTCAAGATCTCTCCTTTATCCTGATCTCCAGAAAACCCCTCTCCTTTTCCTCCAAACAACTGCGCTACGGCAGCTCAACCCTGTATCTTGGAAATGGGGATCTTGCTTTCACAGAAATGGAAACCCGCGGACTCCTGGAAATTCTGCAGGAAAGCTCGCCTGATCCGCAAGTCGTTTCCGAGCTCTCTTCCCGGACGGGTGGATGGGTGATGGGGCTGGTTCTTGCAGCTTCCCGCAAAAGAGGGAGGGATGCGATAACGGCTTCATCCCCGGAGATCATTGATGACCATCTCGCCAGCTACTTTGAAGAGGAGCTGTATGATCGTTTGGATGAAAGCCGACAGCGGATTCTCATCAAACTTGCGTTGCTTGACGATATAGATGTGGATCTTGCCGGAGAGATTACAGGGTACGGTGAAGTGAAAAAACTGCTGCTTAATCTCATGGATGAGAATTTTTTCATCCGCAGCCTGAATACTGACGCGAGCCTCTTTTCCATCCACCACCTGTTTCTTTGCCTGTTGCGTAAAAAAGCAGGGGAGCTGCTGTCTAGAGAAGAGTCCCAGGCTGTACTGCTTCAGGCAGCCTCCTCTTCACTGGGGCGGGGAATACTTGGGCAGGGATTTAAGTATCTGCTGCGGGCAGAGGCCTTTGGCGAGCTGGAGGAACTGCTGAGTCACAGGGGGATGGAGATGGTCTTCATGAACAGGTTAATGACTCTTGGTGATATTCTTAAAGAGATTCCATCCGACCGTATTCAAAATTCAGCCTGGTTTACCCTGTTCAGCGCGTTTGTTGTGCAAAAAACCAACCCTGCAGAGTCCCTGGAGTTGTTCCAGCGGGCCAGGCAGCTTTTTCAGAAACTGGATAACCAGCATGGCGAGCTTGTGGCACTTGGTGAGTTGATTTATTATCATGTCCTCCTTTCCCCGGATTATAATCGCTGCAACAGTTATCTCCAAAACGCCAATCGTCTCTTTGAACAATGCGGCAAAGAGCTGCCTTCTTTCTGCCAGGCCAACACAGCAAAAAATATCGGTGTGGGCTTTTTCTATTTTCTCAATGATTTAACGACTGCTATTGCCTATCTCCGTACAGCTGAAATTGAAGCGGAAAAAATTGCCTCTCCCAGCCAGTTGCTGGAAATTATGGCTTCACAGGGGCTTGTTCATCTCTACCATGGAGCATTTAAACAGGCTGAGGCCATGGCAGAACGTATTCACAGGATAATGGCCGAAAAAGATTGTGGTCTGCGCGGATTACTGGCCGGGAACTATTTCCTTTTGCAGATACTCCACTTGAAGGGGGACTACGAGGGCTATCATCGGCTAAAGCAGGGTATTTTGCAAAAACTGGATCCCCGGATTTTGAATGGAACGATACTCCAGGCTTTTATCACCTTGTATGATATCTCAATAGCAACAGCAGAGGGTGACCTTGACAAGGCCCTTAGTCTGATCGATACCCATGCTGAGAGTGGTTTTTTTGTTGTGGTAAAACATCTGCGAAATGAGATGCTGGCCACAAAGGCATTACTTTTGTCCCAGAAGGGTGATTTTGACACGGAAGGTCAGGCAATCGTCCGGGAGCTTCTTCCTGCAATGGAGGGAAGCACCATGTCCGGGTATCGTCTGAAGCTTCTGATTCCTGTGGCACTTACTCTGGTAAGAGAGAGGGCATTTGAGCATGGCCGTCAACTCATAGACAGAGAGGTAGAGCTTTCCCGAAAGAGTGTGCCGCTTTTTGAGACATACGGTCGACTCCTGCGGGCTTTTGGCGCCACCCTTGATGGAAATAGGGAAACCGTGCGTGCTGATCTTGAATATGGCCTGGGGGATATGCAGCGACAGGGCTATTACCATATCCGTTGCTTTTCCCCTGTGGAGCTGCGCGCTCTCTTGAGCCTTGCAATTGAACTGGATGTGTATCCCGCTTTTGCCCGGATGCTGGCTGCTGAGTATCTTAACGTGGGGCTGAATGATGATGGTTCTGAAACTCCCCTTCTTTCCATCACGACCCTTGGAGATTTTGTGTTGAGCATTGGTGGTGATGTTGTGGGGAGAGCTTCTGACTTCACTGTTACCCAGCGCCAATTACTGGGGCTGCTTATCAGTCATCCGCAAATGGAAATCAGCCAGGAGCAGGCCCAGTTTGAGCTTTGGCCAGATTCCACTCCGGCTAAGGGACGGAACCGCTTTGATGCCCTGCTTTCGAGGTTGCGTAAGGTGCTTTCCGGTGTGCTCAAAGGATATCCCGTGAAAGAGTACCTCGTCCTTGAAAAAGGGCTGTTGTCCCTGCAGAACTGCCGCATCGATGCAAGACTCTTCAGTGATGCTGTACAGCGGGGAATGAAGTTGGGGAAGAATCAGCAGTGGTGGCAGGCAGGCAATAGGTTTATGTCGGCACTTGTACTCTGGTCGGGCCCCTTTGTCTCCGATCTTCTGCCGGGGGAGCAGTCCTCCGATTATGGGTGGGAGCTCCAGGGGAAACTGGTAGAGCTGGGCACCTTCTGGTGCCAGGAACTTGCCGAAAGCAGTCAGCTTGGAAAGGCAGTGGAAGTGGCGTCAAAGATCTGGAAGGAAAGCCCGGATAATGAACAGATCGCCTCTCTCCTCTACAGCCTGTTTGTACGGAATAAAGAACCGCTGCAGGCTAAACGGCTTTATACATATTATGAAGAACTACTGCATAAACACGGATACCCGGAGGAGGAGATTCGGGAAATGATGTATCAATTGGTGTCGGCCGGAAAATAAAATCCTGGTTTATGGATCTGCTGGAGAAGGTCTCCATTTGCCCGCCAGATCAGAATCGGAGGGCAGATGGAGAGGAGGAGAAAGAAGCTTAGAATTTAAACTTTGAATGGAGAATTTTTAATTCTGCCTCGGCCTTATAGCCGGTAATCATACTATTTAACGATCCTTTAATGGCAGCAATGGACATATAGAGGTGGATAAGAAACATGGCAATCATAGTAGCGCCAAGAAAATTGTGGATAATGACTGAAAGCCGCAAGGTGTTGATATCTCCTTTAAGGCAGTAGAGGAAGTATCCTGTGACAGCCATGACCGCACCACCCAGTGTTGCCAGCCAAAACCACATCTTCTGACCCGCATTGAACTTACCTGCAGGAACCGGTTTTACTTCCTTAGTTAAGTAGCCACCCATGATTATCATCCACTGAATATCATAAAGTGCCGGGAGCATATCTTTTACCCAGAGCAGGAACATGAAAACAGCGCTCCCGGAAAAAATTACAGCAGAGACGAGGTGGACATTTCGAACAATGAGACCCAGTGATCCACTCCCAAGGAGCGAGCCAAAAATGATACACATGCCCGTGACCACCAGCAGGCTGAAAGAGATGGCAGCACACCAGTGGATAATACGGACAAAGAGATTGTAGCAATAGACCTGTGGGCCGTCATGGGACAGGGATATGGGGCCGATTGCTATGTAATGAAGGAAAAAGAAGACAGGGACAATGCATACCACCAGAAGAAACAGGCGGGGAAAAAGATGCTGCTGCAAGTTGGTGAAAAGTTGCCCGTACTGCTGCCACTCTCCGGTAAACATTGCATTCAACTGTTGATACGTTGCCGTGATCGGTTCCGTACCGCCCCCTGTCAGGATCTGCCCTTGCGACTGGACAACGGCTAGTCCGGCCATTGCCCAGAAGAGAATGCAGCCTGAAAGAATAGCTTTCTTCATAAGCATCCTCGTGGTTGTTATTGGTAAGAGTTTTCCAGTGCTCCAGATGTGTCCTGACGGGTCGTCACATAATAGTTTTTTCTATATGTGATGGCCTGTTGGGACACAGGTGGGGTGCTGGGGAACTCTTACTTTTTTTTGTAGGCTTTATTCCAGCCCCAGGCATTGGTACCGGAACCACGTTTAAAAACACGTTCCCGATAGACATCTGCAACTTCGTCGGCATCTCCTGCAAGCAGTGCTTTGGTAGCACACATGCCGGCACAAAGCGGTACCTTGCCTTCAGCGATCCGGTTCTGGCCATAGAGTTTCAGCTCTTTGGCACTGAATGTCTCTTCAGGACCTCCGGCGCAGAAGGTACATTTATCCATGGCGCCTCGCGCTCCAAAGACCTGGCCGCTTGGAAACTGCGGCGCACCGAATGGACAGGCCATAAAGCAATAACCGCAGCCGATACAGGCATCTTTGGAGTGCAGTACAATGCCGTCATCACGCTGGTAGATACAGTCCACCGGGCACACTGCAATGCATGGTGCATCGGAACAGTGCATACAGGCAACCGAGATCGATTTCTCTCCGGGTTTCCCCTGGCCTATGGTTATTACGCGACGTCGATTGACGCCCACCGGTATATGGTGACCTTCTTTGCAGGCAACCACACAGCCGCTACAGTCAATACAACGTTCTATATCACATAAAAATTTCATGCGTCCCATTTACTATTCCTCCTATGCCCGGCTGATCTTACACAGACCGTCTTTAGTTGCCTGAATCTGGGTGACAATGTCATAACCATAGTTGGTGCAGACATTGGCTGCATCACCTACCACATAGGGTGCATGGCCTTCGGGATAGTTGCCGGCAAGTGATTCGCCCATGAGGGTTCCTCCAAAATGGTACGGCATGAAGATGGTCTTTTCATCAACCCTTTCGGTAAAGAAGGCCTTGACCTTGACCTTGCCCCCTTCTGGTGACTCGATCCAGATCATGTCGCCGTCCCGTACTCCCAGGTTATTGCCGGTAACGGGATTGATTTCGGCATACATCTCAGGCTGCAGCTCAGAGAGGTACTTATTACTTCTGGTTTCCGCACCTCCACCCATGTGTTCAACCATGCGGCCTGTGGTGAGGACAAAGGGGAATTTCCTGGCAAGATCCGGACTCTGTTCACTCTTGTATCTGGTGAATACCCGGTAATGATTGGGTTTATCCTCATAGGTCGGATATTTTGCAATGAGATCAGGTCGCGGCGAATGGAGCGGCTCACGGTGGATGGGGATCTGATCCGGGAATGTCCAGACCACACAGCGGGCCCTTGCATTGCCAAAAGGTGCCATGCCGCGCCTGACAGCTTCTTTGAGGGTCTTTTGAGAGAGATCGGTCTTCCAGTTGGTGCCGGGAACCACATCCTTAAACTCAGGATAGCCGCCCTTGACTTCGCTTCCGGGATTGTAGACCCCTTCAGCAGCCAGCTGATTCTCTGTACGACCGGACTGGTCATAGGTTTTTTCAAGACCGAAACGGTTCCTGAAGGGGAGCCCACCCTTGGCAACCGGCTTGGAAACATCGTAGAGGATCGGGGTGCCCGGATGCTCTTCAGTCCAGCATGGCCACGGCATACCGTAGTAATCGCCGTTACATGGGCCGCCCTTGGCCTCAAGGGTTTCGATATCAAAGGTGTGCCAGTTCTCCATGTGTTTCTTGATCCGTTCCGGAGTTTGACCGTTATAGCCGATGGTGAGGGTTCCTTTATTGATCTCACGGGTGATATCTTCCGGCACTTCCTTGATGTTTTTGTAGAACTCGTCTGCAAATCCGAGACGTTTTACCAGATCCTCCATGATGCTGTAATCGTCTCTGCAGCCATTGATGGGGTCAACAATCTTATGACGCCACTGGATCTGCCGTGACGTTGAAGTCACTGATCCGGAGGTCTCATACTGGCTTGAACATGGCAGGATGTAGACATTATCCGTGGTGCAGGTGGCCGCTGCCATGGTCGGGAATGGATCGACAATCACAAAGAGATCGAGTTTGTTATAAGCCTTGATAACTCTGTTGTACTGTGAGTTGGAGTTAGAGCCGCAACCCCACTGGATCATGGCCTTGATCGGGGTGTACTGTTCAATCTTCTCTTCACCCAAGACCCCTTCGTACCAGCGGGCCAGGGTAAATCCCTTGGCGTTCATCCATTTTTTTTCTTTGAATTTCCCCTTGATGAACTCGTAGTCCACGTCCCAGACCCGGCACCAGTGTTTCCAGGCACCGTCACTGAGGCCGTAATATCCAGGCAGGGTGTGGGAGAGGACACACATATCAGTTGCACCCTGAACGTTATCGTGGCCACGGAAAATATTTGTTCCGCCGCCGGATTTCCCCATGTTACCGAGGACCAGCTGCAGGATACAGAAGGCGCGGGTAATGGAAGAACCGATATGATGCTGGGTTCCGCCCATACACCAGGTCAGTGAGGTGGGTCGGTTCGTGGCAAGGATCTTGGCCACGTGCCTGGTTTGAGCTGCAGGAATTCCGGTTACATTTTCTACTTCTTCCGGGGTATACCTGGTGGCGACCTCTGCCATTTCCGGAAATCCGGCAACGCGAGTGCGGATAAATTCCTTGTCTTCCCAGCCCTTCTGGATGATTTCGTTAATAAGCCCCATAATAAAGACACAGTCTGTTCCCGGTCGAATGCGAACAAAATCCGTTGCCTTGGCAGCGAGTTTGGTAAAGCGCGGATCAACCACGATAATGGGCGCGTTGTTGACCTCTTTGGCATGCAGAATATGCTGCATGGATACCGGATGCGCTTCAGCTGCGTTTGATCCGATAAAAATCATTGATTTGGTATGTCTCATATCATTGAGACTGTTTGTCATTGCTCCGTAACCCCATGTATTGGCGACACCTGCCACCGTTGTAGAGTGTCAGATCCTGGCCTGGTGGTCAACGTTGTTCGACCCCCAGAATGCAGCAAATTTCCTCTGCAGGTAGGCCATCTCTGTGGAGACTTTGGCGCTGCCGTTGAAGTGCAGGGCGTCCGGGCCGTCCGTGTCACGGATAGCTGTCATCTTGGCGGCAATTTCGTCCATGGCGGTATCCCATGAGATCTTCTGCCACTTGCCGTTAACCCGTTTCATTGGGCTTTTAAGGCGTTTTTCTGAAGTTACCATATCAATGGCGGAAGCACCCTTGCAGCAGTAGCCGCCGCGACTGACAGGGTGATCCTGGGCCACTTCCTGCCTGACCC
>CAYPEU010000042.1:7726-23974 GCA_964409855.1 uncultured Desulfocapsa sp. | reverse complement strand
GTGTCTCCGGGGTATGAAAGGAGATTGCGTTGTCGAGCAGTTTTTCAATCATCTGCCGCAATCGATCCGGATCACCGTGGACCAAGGCCGGTTGTTCCGGTGTTTGAAAGGCAAAGTCGACTTCCGGGTAGGCCGGGCACCATCCATGCTCCAGCCAGAGGGCGAGGGCCGACACAAGGTCAAAGGTCTCTGGAAAGTCGTGTTCCAGGGCTTCCCGCAGGCTTGTGGCGTCACGGATGGCGGTGAGCAGGGATTCCATGCGCTGGACATCACCCAAGGCCCAGTTCATGTATTCCTTTGCCTGTTGTTCAGGGTTGGCCAGCTCTTTTTCCAGGTTTTTCAACGAGGCGGCCACCCCTGCCAGGGGAGTGCGCATCTCATGTTCCAGGTTATCTGCCATTTTTTCCCGGTATTCGTTTTGCTCCCTGAGCTGGGTGAGCATGGAGGACAGGGTCCGGGAGAGGTCGCCGATTTCATCCCTGGCCCGCACCGGGGCAATGGCAGTTGTGATCCGGCCATCCTCACTGATGGCGCCGGCCGCCTGGTTGCGCAGACGACGGATACGGCTGGAGATGCGCGAGGCAAAGAGTAGAAGACCGACTCCCACCACGACAAAGGCCATCACAGTCAGGCCGATGGACTCCTCTATCATCTTGTTTTTCAGGGCCAGAATGGAATTGGTGGTCTGTTCCACCACCACTGCTCCCACTACCTTCCCATCGTCAAGTAAAGGCGTAATGGCTGCCATCACCTCCACCCGGGCATCGGCCAGACGGTAGTGGGTAATACTGGATTTTCCCTGCAGTCCTTCTTCGATGCCCTGGATGTCCAGGGTTTTTGGCTGGGAGGCGGGTGGTGTGAAGTTTGCGGCAAAGGGTTCGGTGAACAAGCGGTAAACAGGTGCCAGCTGCTGATGGAGCCATAGGAGCATGGAATCGTCCTCCTGGCTTGTTTCTTTTTCTTGTGCAGCCACCGTTGCCAAGCTGCCGAAACGGGCCCGAACCCGCCTGTTCTCATCAACCACCCGGATGCGCGAATGGGGCCTGTCCAGGCTGCGGAGCAACTTCTCAATGGCAACAGATGGGGCAAGGAGCCACCCCAGGTCGCCTATCTGGCCCGGATTGGCCGTGCCGATCAACATTTCCACTGCTCGCTGGCGCGCATCATCCACATCAGCCACGGCAAAGGCCAACCGTTTGCCGATCATATCCAGGGGGATGCGCATTTCAACGATGTACCCCTCTTCACTCTCTGCCCAGACTCCCTGGATGCGTGGTTCATTGCCCTGCGGCAGCTGGTTTTTCGGGTCAGGATCCATGCGAAATCCGTTGATCCATCCCGGTTCTTCCGTGGCCAGCAGGTAACGGTGGAGTTTTCCTGCCCGGTCTTCGATACCGATCTGGATATGATCCGCCTTGCCAGGATAGAGGGAGTTGGGATGCCTATACACCAGTCGGTCATCCTGAACAAGAAACAGGGCATAGAGATACTTGTCCCGCTGTCCCACTAAGTGCCTGAAGGTAAGCGAGTCAGGGTTGTAGGGAGCTATGGAGGAGAGGAGATGTTCGGCTCCGAACTCCTCGCTCTGCAGCAGCTCGGGCTGCCAGTCATCTGTCTTGCCGTTGAGACGGATGGAGTTGGAAAGATGGAAGAGGTAGAGATCACGGCTCTGGTCCAGGGAGTGAAAGAGTTCGCGGTCAAAGATATCCGGTCGGTTGGCAAGGGCGGTGGCCACAGCTCTTGCGCTGAACATCAAGGCCTCTTCCCGGCTGGCAAGGAGGCTGGACTGGAGCATGCCGCTGAAGCGGAAGCCGATCAGGGGGATGAGCAGGAGGAGCAGGGAGATGAGGGTGAGTTTCAGACGAAGAGAGATGCGCATTTCGGGTAACTATTCCAGCCAGCGGTAGCCCATGCCGTATTCGGCGCGGATGGCTTCAAATTCCTGGTCGGTTTCACGAAATTTTTCCCTGATTCTTCTCACATGGGCGGCAATGGCGTTGTTGGTGACCACCACGTTGGCCGCCTCCATGAGTTGATCGTGTGATTTCACATGGCCAGGGCGGCGGACAAGGGCAGTGAGGATCCAGAACTCAGTGAGGGTCAGGCTCACCACCATGCCCTTCCAGCTCACCTGCTTGCGTTCCTCTTCAATGCGCACCGAACCATGGTTGATGATGGTCTCCTCTTTCCGTTCCTCTGTGCCTTGAATGGCTTCCAGCATCTTAAACAGGGCTGAGATGCGCACCGGAAGAAAGTCTAGGGTGGTGGTGTCCTTGGTCAGATAGTCCCATGCCCCGAGGCGGAGACCGGAGACACGGTCCAGGTCGGAATTGCGGGCTGTAAGAAAGATAATGGGAAGGATGGGAGAGAGGCTGCGCAGCTCCCTGCACAGCTCAAAACCGCCCTCCATCTCTTCCTGCAGCATGACGTCGAGGATGGCAAGATCCGGCAGCTTACGGGAAAAGGCGGAACTGGCTTCGGCCCGGGAGCTGAAACTGGTCACCTGGTACCCATCTCGCATCAGGGCCTGGGCATAGTTGTTTCGCAGGGCCTCGTCATCTTCAACAAGTCCAATAGTGTAGGAGGGCATGCATATCCACAGGAGAAAGGATTCTGAAATTACTTTCTTCATGAATAGCACAGAATAGTCTCTTTGGCTATGGCCGGATACCCATTGTCATAATGTGTCATCTTTGAGAGCAAGACTGTCATCCTTGTCTCAGTGCAATGTCATTGTCCTGTCCTTTAATGGAAAAGAGAAAGAAAGGGGTTCCAGACAGCTGAAAAAATGGATGAGAGGTGGAGCATGACCAAGGGAAGAGAGGAGAAAAAAATAACGACCCTGGATCCGGGAAACATACTGCTTGTTCTCTATGTGGGATTTGTGATGTGCATCACTTTCCTGGCCCTTGTTGTGGATGGCCGGGCCGCAGTGAGCAGTGAGGAGAGAAGCGGCCTCCGCCTGTCCGAGGTGCGGCAGGGCGAGCTGCTCTTTGCAGGAATGGAGGAGGGCCTGTATCTTCCAGCCCCGCGACTTTCCCAGGAGGTGGAGATTTATATCAGCGGCATGGCCGCAAGAAGCGTTGTCCGTCAGCATTTTGTGAACAGTACGCAACAGTGGCAGGAGGCGATCTATGTCTTTCCCCTCCCTGATGAGAGCGGGGTGGACCAGCTGCGGATGCGGGTAGGAGAAAGGGTCATTGAAGGAGAGATCAGGGAAAAGGAAGAGGCCCGAAAAGTATACCAACAGGCCAGGAGAGAGGGGAAAAAGGCCTCTCTTCTCTCCCAGGAACGTCCCAATATCTTTACCGTGGCTGTGGCCAATATCGGTCCGGGAGAGGAGGTGGAGGTGGAAATCGAGTACCAGCAGGTGGTGGGACTTGTTGGTGCAATATTTTCTCTGCGCTTTCCCATGGTGGTCGGTCCCCGCTATATCCCGGGTCAGCCACTCTCTCAAGATGCAGAGCAGGGAGGAATTCGTTTTGCAGGTACAGGCTGGTCGCAGGACACAGATCAGGTCCCTGACGGTTCACGAATTACCCCGCCGGTGGCAGCAGGAGGTGAAAAACTGAACCCGGTCCGCCTCATGGTGGAGCTGGCCGCCGGATTCCCCGTGGCCCGGGTGGAAAGTCTCTATCACGGCATCACAGTGGAAGAGGAAGAGGGGACGAAAAAGCTGGTCCGCTTCAATGGCGAGGTAAAGGCCGACCGTGATTTTGTCCTGGAATGGGAGGCGGAGAAACTGCAGACTCCCCATGCCGCCCTTTTTACTGAGAACCGGGGGAACAAGGATTATCTACTGCTCATGCTCATGCCGCCGGAAGCAGAGAATGTGGGCGAGGCTCCACCCCGGGAGCTGATCTTTGTCCTGGACACCTCCGGTTCCATGGCCGGTCCCTCCATTATCCAGGCACGCGAGGCCTTGGTTCTGGCCATATCCCGCCTCACTGAGGATGATCGCTTCAACGTCATTGAGTTTAACTCTGATGCCCGCAAACTCTTTTCTCAGGTGCAGCCGGCTGATGCCGAACGTCAAGACAAGGCAATCCGTTTTGTCCAGTCCCTGCGGGCAGATGGCGGGACAGAGATCGCCTCGGCCCTGGATCTGGCCCTGGATGTGCGGCAAGACCATGAACGGATTCGTCAGATTATCTTTCTCACCGACGGCAGTGTGGGCAACGAAGCAAATCTCCTGGCCATGATAGGCGCCCGTCTTGGAGACTCCCGCCTCTTTACCGTGGGTATCGGTTCCGCCCCCAATTCGTACTTCATGTCGCGCGCTGCTGCCATGGGCCGGGGAAGTTTTGTCTTTATCGGCAAGGTCGAGGAGGTGCAGGAGAAGATGATGGAACTCTTTCGGAAACTGGAGCATCCTGCTGTCACTGGGATCAGTGTGGAGAACAGGAGCGGACTGATCATGGAGTCCTATCCTGACTCCATTCCCGACCTTTACCAGGGAGAACCGTTAGTCGTTTCTTTGCAACTTCCTGAACAGAGTGATGTCCTGCAGATAAGCGGTCGGATCGGAAACCGTCTGTGGCAGGAAAGTGTCAACACGGAAACGCTGAGCAGACGGCCGGGTATTGCAACGCTCTGGGCCAGGAAAAAGATTCGTTCCCTCATGGATTCCCTGGCCCTGGGCAGTGAGAAGTCGGAGATCAGGGCAAAGGTGTTGGAGACAGCCCTGGAGCACCATCTTGTCAGTCGCTACACCAGCCTGGTGGCCGTTGAAAGACAGGTTTCACGGCCTCCAGAGCATGAACTGAAGCAGGCCAGCCTGAAGACCAATATGCCCCAAGGCTGGCAGGCAAACAAGATCTTTGGCGGCACTTCCAAGACCGCCACCCCGGCCGGGCTCCATCTCTGTATGGGACTGCTCCTCCTTTTCGCCGCTTTTCTCCTTTTCTCCAGGAAAAAGAGGGCAGAAGGATGAAAGAATGGTTTTTGCGCATGACCGCCTTTGTCCTTTTGGTGTGCGGCAGTTTACTCCTGGCTGACGGATGCTGGATCAGGACAAAGGCGGTTGTTGCCCAGTTCCTTCTGCATCGGGCCTGGGAACAGACCCTGCAGAGCGGTGAGCAGACAAAACCATGGCCCTGGGCAGATACCTGGCCGGTGGCCAGACTGCGCATGGAACAACAGGGAGTGGACCTGATTGTCCTGGAGGGAGAGAGCGGCGAGGTGCTGGCCTTTGGGCCCGGCCACCTCCAAGGCAGCAGTGCACCCGGCAGCAGCGGTCACTGTGTCCTGGCCGGCCATCGGGATACCAGCTTTGCTTTTCTCCAGGAGCTGCAGGCCAATGATACGTTCAGCCTCCAGGATCGGAAGGGGAAGCTGCATACCTACCGGATCAGAGAGACCGCCATCCGCAAGGCCGAGACCCTGTACCTGGAAAAAAGCGATATCCCCTGTCTCACACTCCTCACCTGTTATCCCTTTGACGCCCTCCAGCCTCGAACCAACCTTCGATACCTGGTTTTTGCCGACAGGACAGCGGGATGAACATCTTGCAGTCATTGGTAGCAGTCGAGTTGAAAAAAAGAATAATGGAAAGAGTGAAAACCGTATGGTAGTGTAGAAATCTTTAATGATCTAAGTTCATCATTGGATGAGGAGAATATGTTTTTTAGTAACTATTACGGAATGATCGGAATGCTGCTCGCTGCTTCTCTGCTGCAGGCAGGGTGTTCCATTTCCTACTCCCTGGAAAAGTCATCCGACTCTGTCTCCACAAGTCTTGACTCCATCACCTCCATCTCCACTTCGTCTTCCGGAAGCGAAGAGAGTGAGGGGGAAAAGATCAGCGAGACAG
The DNA here is from genome assembly GCA_964409855.1 of uncultured Desulfocapsa sp. Lineage (GTDB taxonomy): Bacteria > Desulfobacterota > Desulfobulbia > Desulfobulbales > Desulfocapsaceae > Desulfocapsa. The sequence goes on along the minus strand of CAYPEU010000042.1, from coordinate 18,162 downwards.
CCACGGTTTATGAGGAAGATATTGCTGCTGTAACCGTTCTCTATGCCAGCCGGGAAAAGAATAATGACGAGTTTCAGCGTAATGTGGCAAGTATTGCAAAAAACCACGGCATCACCGACTGGGAACAGGAAGAGAGCACCTTTCTGGCCATGGGCAAAGGCTTGAGGCGGGCAGGAGTCGCTGAGGATTCCATTGCTAACCTCCCCTATTTCCGCTCCATTGCCGGAAGCCCAAACTATTCGCTGGTTGTGAAGGGTTACAGGATGTAACCTGAGGCCGTTGAGAAGAGTCATGGATGTTTTGCCTGCCATGCGCCTATTCTTTTGCCTGCTGCTTTTCCTGTTTCCTGCCTCCCTGGCAGGAGCGGAGCCGATGATTGAGCGGTGGGAGGAGGTCACTCTTGACTTTCTCTATGTCAATGCCAATGCCGGAGAGGCGGCTGGTGGACACACTGCCCTGCGTCTGGGCGATTCGGTCTTTCATTACCAGTTTTTTCCTGACAAGACCTTTCTTCTGGTTAGAGAAGACTGGAACCACTTCCGCTTCCTCTATAACGATCTCCATAATCGTACTATATCCCTTGCATCCCTCCCCCTGGACCATGCGGTCTACGCCGGAATCAAAAGCCATTTCACAGAATTACTTGTAGCCCAGCAGCAGTTCTTCGATGAATTTGAAGCTGTGCAGGAGGAAGAGGCCTTTGTCCGGGAAATGCTGGACGGGAGCTTTGGACTCCCTGTTCCCGGCCTCGGTTTTTTCACAAAGAAGGAACTGCCCTCTCTGTCTTCGGCAACTCTTCAGGCCAGGATCGAAGCAAGATTGGGAAGTGCTTTTTTGCAGCAGACAGTGGCAGAGGAAAAGGAAAATCTGCAAAGGATCATTGACGCAGTAACCAGTGGAAAAAGAGTGGGCAGAACTCTTGGAGAGCAACTGGTGTTGGTGGAATCTTTCCGCATGCTGGCTGAAAAATGGGATCTGGATGAAGGGGCTCTTATTGTTCCCATGGCAGGAGAAGAGGGGTTGAGCTCTCAAGAAACGGAATACCTGAGACGATTTGGTGAGCAGCTGGCCCATTCCGTCGTGCAACTGCTTCACTCTACGCGCCCGGACAGGGGGGAGTCCCTGCTCCTGCAGACGGCAAGATACCTGGTGGTACAACGTTCACTGGCTGCAGGACGACTCTATACTTTGGATCCCTTTCCCGATGATGCGAGGACGGTCCGCCTCACAGATGAGGACCTGGAGGGAGAAAGAGTGCGCTTTCTGCAGGAGGATCTGCTTGGTCGGGCAGCAGAACGAAGCAGACTGTTTTTCCAGGAGAAGAGTCATCCGCAGGTAGCCTACTCTCTTTTGGAGGCAAGCAGGGCAAGGGCCTGGGAACTCTTGCAGGCAGGGAAGGGACAGCGTCAGGTCCGGATATTGGCAAAGGTGATGCTCCCCGCACGGAGCAGGATGGTTTCTTTGGGGAACCTGGAGAGAGCAGAGGAACCACTGCTGGCCACCAGGCAGGTCCTGGCAGAAGAGTTGAAAGTGCTGCGGGAAAAGAGTGAAGAGCTCTATGGCTATAATCTTTTTCTGCGCAACTGCGCCACTGAGCTGATCCGTTCCCTGAATTCCACCTTTCTCGATGCTGAATCAGGCAGGGCAGCCTTGGGGGGATGGCTTGAGCCGGACAGCGAACTGGTCTTTGTCCCCTTTCTCTTCTATGAACAGAGCCTGGCTGCTTTCCCTCTGGAAAAGGAAGAGGTCCTGACGGCAAGACGGCTACGCAATATGGAAGATCTCTACCACCGGGAAAGTGATCTCCTGGTCTGGCTCAGAGAGTCAAACACCTTGAGCTCTACCCTGTATGAGCCGCGTGTTAAAGATACTCCCTTTCTCTTTTTCACCGATGACTCTCTGCTGCTGCGTCCGATCCAGGGGATCCTGAATGTAGGTTATGCTACCCTGCATGGCATGGCAGGTATTGCCACGCTTCCTTTTGATGGCGGGGATCGTTTGCACCAGGCCAGCCGCGGTATCTTCTACAGTCTTCCTGAGCTGGCCTTTGGCAATATCCGCAAAGGGAGTTACGCCACTGCCGACATTGAACAAAACCGATAGGGGGAACTCTCCACTGGATCCTCTACACCAGCGCAATGGAGAAAAAGAAAAACCTCCTGTCCAGCGAATGTGCTATTCGATGAACAGGAGGTCTGAGGATCAGGGGCTGGACCCTTCACTTGGATTGTCTATTTTCTTGCAGCAATCGTCTTGGGAGCCTTGTTGACATATTTAAAGAAGACTGGGAAGGCGACGAAGAAGGCAACACAGATCAGGTACTCAATGCCCTTGATGTGGGTGTAGTAATCAACCAGGGTATGCAGAGGTTTGACCATCCCGATTGCGACCATATACTGACTGGCCAGTTCAGCTACAGACCAGTTGGCCTGGTACAGGGCGCCGGTAAGGGCAGCTGCCACCCAGAGACACATCATTGAACCTGCTGCCAAGATAATCCTGCTTGCTGTTTTCGAAGTATTAGCTGCCATTCTGTTCTCCTTCATTCTATTATGATTACAAGTTATTCAATTTATATCAGCCGATTACTGCGGTGAAGTAGCCCTTCAGTACATTCAGAGGACCAGCGTTGACCAGTGCGCTTGCCATGCATGCTGTGCCCCAAAGACCAATGAGAGCGGCCATGGTCATTCCCACACCGAGTGCGAATTTAGAGGTTTCATATCCGGCATCGACTTGATTTCTAGTTGTAGTTTGTGTGTTTGTCGTCATGGTGTCCTCCTCAGTATATTGATTTTGCGTTCTTTTTTGTTTTCTTGTCTTTTGTATTGCATCGATAGTGCCAGTTTGTGAATCGTGGCCAAATTATTTTGTATTTTGTTGTACTTTATTGATATAAAAGAATATTCATTGAGGTGTTGCGGTTTTCTCTGCTGCCGCACTTCTGCGGTACAAAAGTGTGGCAGCGATCAGGTATGTGGCAGCAGATCAAAAGAGTGTAGTTTTTCTCCAACGAAAGTGTTGCAGGTTTTGCAGATAGGTGTGGTAGGTAGGTGTGGCAGCAGGGGAATGAGAGAGGATGTGTCGGATCTGAGGGGGGAACAACATTTCTGCTATCTAAGAGAGCTTGCTGCAGAAAAAAATGGACCATTCCCGGATGGAAATGGTCCATTCAAAAAAACAGGATTCAAGGCATCTCTTTGGCAGATACGTCTTGCGATTCTTCTTTTTGATAGCATTGGCTTCCGGGGAGTTTGTGAGAACACCCTGCATCCTTTGTCTGGTCGCTTGCAGCGCTTACCAGGCGTTACGTTCTTGCTGTTCTTGTGACTTTCATGGACTCTGATCTGTTGTCCTGCAGGATTCCGTATCCTGCACCTGCAGAGAGAAGAGTCGCGTCATACTCTTTTCGATGGAAGTTGTACGGGGAAACCAGACTCGATAGCAGCTGGCTTCAATGCCCCACTCCTCATGGGTCTGGTTGACCTTCTGCCGAATATGGTGGATGAATTCCTTCAGCGCTTCCTCACTGTTCGCCTCGGCATAGATCATGTAGTCACAGTGTTTGCGAAAGAGCATCACCGAGCCATCGTAGTTCAGTCGTTTTTCCCGATACCGGGCAACGGTGTCTTTCAGGCGCTGTCCGATTTCGTCATGGACCTGGCTGGCCACAATGACTCCGTGATTCACCTGGAAGTGGCCCATCCCTCTGAAATTCACAAGGAGTAGGAGATAGCCTGTTGTATCTTTTTCACCCAGGACCTTGAGGTCGTCGAGAACCAGGAGGTAGCGATAGTTATAGAGTTCGCTCAAGGTGTCGCGAAAAAAGGTGTCCCGCCTGAAATGCTCAATTTCTTCCATGAAATGGCCGGTGGGTTGCAAGGTCGCTTCTTTCATGGTGAGTGAGTCGGCAACATGACTCATGCCGTTGACGATGCTTGCATCCAGGGTTCCCTTTTCCGCTTCATATTGCAGAATCCCAAGGGCAATCTTTATTGAAAAAGAGGTCTTGTAGGGCCGTTTACTGGTGAGGGCCTCGAATTCGTCTGCCACGGCAGCAATGCGTGACAACGGGTCAATTTCGCTGGCAAGGAGTCCCTGGGGGTAACCGCTCCCGTCCAGCCGTTCATGGTGTTTGAGGATGATGTTGGTAATACGGTCATCCTGGAGTCTGGGAGCAAAGAGTTTTGCCCCGATAAGCGGGTGGTACTCCATTATCCTTCGGTCCTGGTCGTTGAAAAGGTCTGGTTTGAGCAGTACAGCATCGGGGATTGCCGTCTTGCCAATGTCATGAACCAGGCAGCCGAGTTCCAGGATGGTTAACTCTTCAGCGGAGAGACCCAGCTCCCTGCCAATGGCCGTGGCAATCTGGGCCACGCGCAAGGTGTGTTTGTAGGTGGAAAGATCGCGGTTGGCCAGTACCTCGTTCATGATCTCAAACAGATCCTTGATGAGCAGGTTGTCGCCAAAATCAAAGAGCTGTTGTAAAAAAATATCACCCTGCGGAGTGATTTGATTATCTGCTGGATGGATCATGTTTTTGTCGTTCTGCCTTGTTTTTTTCTTTTTGCAGGTACATAGCCTGATCAGCCTTTTTGAGAAGAGTGTCCACGGTTGTGCCATCACCTGGGTAGATACTCATCCCCAGGCTGTAATGGATCATGACGTCGTAGGTTGAGCAGTGGATTTCATTGGGCAGAGTAGCAAAGATCTTTTCCTTGATAATCTTCATATCGGTGTCATGCTTGAGGTCAAAGAGTCCCACAAATTCATCACCGCCCAGACGGGCAACAATATCATTTTCTCTGATCTTTTCGGACAGGGTGAGGGCCAGTTTTTTGAGAACCGTGTCGCCTGCCTCATGGCCATGACTGTCGTTGATCTCTTTGAAGTCATCAAGGTCAATGAAGACCACAGCAAACATGGTACCATTGCGTTTTGCCTCTTTGATTGTCTGGTTCAAATGTTCCAGGAACAGGGCACGGTTGGGGAGTCCAGTGAGGAGGTCATGACCGGCCATGTGTTTGAGCCGTTCCTGCAGCTCTTTGAGGTTGGTAATATCTCTGTTGCTGCCGCGGATTCCAAGATTTTCCCCTTGTTTGCCGGTGACGGTCCGGCAGATATGGTGGATCCACCTGATGTTTCCCTCCTTGGTGCGGATCTGGAACTCAATGGGAGCCACCTGCCCGTTTTTCTCCATGCTGTGACTGTGGGCCTTCCATTTATCCCAGTTGGTTGGGGCGATGATTTTTTTGAGCAGGTCAGGATCGTCGTAGAATTCTTCAGGAGTATAGCCGGTCACTAATTTGCAGGAGGGAGAAACATACTTGTATAGCCCGTCGGTATCCTGCCAGTATTCCCAGTCGTTGGCAAATTCTGAGATGACAGAAAGGCTCTCTTCCTGCTTGAGATACTCTTTTTCCAGGGTCTGCAGCCTGTTGATCAGCTCGCGGAGCTGATCGATGGTTTCTTCTATCTGTTGACGATGGTGGGAGAATTCAGGCATGGGTAATAGACCAATTGCGCTTATGAAAATCACTTCATCTACTGAGTGACAGAAAATTATTCAGTCAGGAAACCTATTCGGACTTTCTCGCAGCCTGTCTGGCTAAGGCGCCTGCTGCTTATTCTCTTTTTGGCAGTCGCACTGTAAAGACAGAGCCTTTGTCAGGACTACTCTTTACCGCCACTCGACCTCCATGTTCCTGGACAATGGCTTTGACCGCAGCCAGGCCAAGACCATGCCCTGTACTCTTTGATTGACTTTGATGAAAGGCATCAAAAATATAGGGTAAGTCATCAACACTGATGCCGGGACCGTCGTCTTTGACCTGAACGATCACCTCTTTGTCTGTTTCCCTGGTGCTGATGAGAATTTCTCCAGGCCGATGAGCAAATTTTATACTGTTATCCAGTAAATTTTCAAAAACCCGCTGCAGTTGTTTGGGGTCAATCCTGACTGATGCTGTTGCATTATGTTCTGAGTAAATGGCAAGCTTTTTTTCTGCTGCCTGCGGTTGATGTCTGAGGATAATGGTGTCGATAATTTCCTGGAGATCACCATGTTCCAGGTTGAGCTTGACCTTATCTGTCGCCTGTCTGGAATACTCGAGAAATTCCATTACCTGCGCCTCAAGCTGTTCCCCTGCCTCACTGATAATTTTGTAATATTGTTCACGTTTCTCTGCAGACATCTCTTCATGGTGCTCACGGATCCTTCTGATCAATCCCTGCATGGCAATCAGGGGGGATTTCATGTCATGGGCCACCATGAATTGGAAATTGTTTTTTTCCCGCTCCAGACTCTTTTCCCTGGAAATATCTTCGATAACCTCCAGATAACCGATAAAAGAACCATCATCATTTTCAACAGCAGCAGTGCCGATTCTCACGGGAATATGTTCATGAAAACGATTGACAAATTCGGCCTCCAGGCCGGTTGTTGATTGGCCGTGCTCCTGTACTGTCTGCAGGGGGCATTCAGAGTCACATTTACTGGAGTGTAATATTTCATAGCATGGTTTGCCAATGGCTTCAGTGGCTGAGAAACCGGTTAACTGCTCTGCCTGATTATTAAACGAGGTGATGGTGAAATCAGCATCCATGGTCACCATGGCAACGGGGATGGAATCTAGGATTAGGTTGCGGAAATGGGGCGTCTTATTGTCGGCCATGGGGTGTCACACCTTTTTCGTTTGCATAAGCTGCATGCATAATCCCTGGAGAATGGCGCCCAACAGGATGTAAAAGGAAAGGAGGATGGTAAAGGTCAGGCCAAAATAGCCGATCATCATGGGCAGAAGTGGAATTTTAATGGCCCGGGAAGCAAAAAAGACCACAATCAATTCATCCTTCATGCCGTGGCTGCGCAGATCTTCAAGCAGGGAGTACCAGGCATACATTGGCCCATGGCTGATCACCCCTGCTGCCAGGGCCCACAGCCAGCCCCTGGCACCGCTTTCATGGCCGAGATGCCTGGCGATCTGTCTGGGCTGCAAAAAGTAATTGAGGAGAGCGGTGAACAGGATGACTACACAAAAAATCGGTAAGATTTTCGTTAGCACAGCGCCGCTTTTTTGTAGAGCCAGCTGTGCAGATGGACCGTTTATGAGAAAAACCACACCATAAAGGATGAGGACAATGAGAAGGAGGTATTTCCCGCGAAAGGCAAAGGGCTTGTCCTGTTTCTTCATGACACCCCCTGCAGGGTAAGAGTGGTCACTATAGCAATGAGCATGGTAAAAACAAAGGCAAGGAGATTGCGATACAGGGTAAAGCGGCCTCCAAATACCTCCACCTCTGCGGGTAACTGGACAAAGCCCAAGGTGACCCAGGACAGGATAAAAGCGCTCACCGCATAGAGTGAGATACCCTGCTCCAGCAGCTCACCTCCGATCAGGTAGCTGACTATCGGGTTTCCAGCTGCTATGGCCCCGGTCATGGTGCCGATCAGGGTGTCGAGCAGGGAGTTGCCCTGAAACAGGCAGGCAAGCATCTTCGGAGTCACCAGAACCTGAAAGAGACCGACCAGGCCGATGACCCCCAACAGCAGGGGGGCCATGGCCAAAAACGAAAGCCCGCTTTTCTGCAGAACCTTCAGGAAGGCTGGGTGTTGTGGTGATTGTTTCCTTTGTTTCTTCTCCATGTCCTCGATTGTTTCAAACCTCGGTAACGGTAATGGCACCCTCGGGACAGACCTCGACACAGGTCTCACACCCCAGACATTCATCCATTTCAACTGGTTCACACTTATCATCCACCAGCTCAAGTACCGATGCCGGGCAGCTGTTGATACATTCTTCACAACCAGTACATTTTTCTTTGTCTACATCTACCTGAAACATATGATTCTCCTTATATTGTGGGCCTTATTCAGCCCGTTGTTATGCAAATCTGATTTTTTAAAAGGGGGGAAAAGTTATTTGTTGTTCTATTTTTCCCTGAGTCCATGGCTCTCCAGGAGACTACCTGGTTTTCGGCATATACACAATACAAAAGTAAGGATGGCTCCCTGGCTTGTCAATATAGTGAATGAGATTGATTTTGAGAAAAAATCTCTGGATGGTGAATCAGGCTGCATTGCCTGCCACGGTGCGGAGGACTGCAGGAAAGTGAAGTGCAGCAGTTTCCCATTGATGACGGATTGATGGACAGTACGGGAGTGGTTGGCCTGCTCACTGAACAGGGAAGGGACTTCTGGGTGAGGAGCAGGGATGACCGTGGAATGCTGCAGGTCAGGTGTGGATTTTTGTCAATTCTGCTGGATTTACGATTTCGCGGAACGAGCTTCCGGCTGAGCTGAGTTTTGCAGAGAGTCACTAAAAAAAATAGCGTACCCGGAGTTCCAGTTTGTTGCTGTTGACCTTTTCCCCGTACTCGGTGTGTTCTCCTCCATTGATCAGGGAAAAACGCAGGCGGAACTCCCAGTTGGTCAGCCCTGTATAGACTCCTTCAGGGCTAATGGAGTAGCTCTGGTCTTCGAGATTGACAATGGCCGTGATGCCAGGTGTGAAGTAGAGGATGTCAAAAGGTTCTTTCTGGGTGAATTTGCCATACAGGTAGTGCCGCCCGGGATGCGGTCGACCATATCCTCTGAGGCTCATCTCCCTTGCTCTGTCCAGCAGGGTGGAGCCCAGTGCTGGATCTTGTGCCAAGCCTGTTTCCGCCAATTGATAAAAACGGGACATCTCGTCTTCACTGTAGCCGCCGCCGTTATAATAATATTCGACAATGGAAGTGATGTCATTTTCAGAGAGGTAACGAATGCCCAGCAGAGTAGAGAATGCCGTGCTCTGCTCCACTGCAGTGGAGTTATCTTCCAGGAGAACGACTTTTTCCAGTTCCGGGATATAGGCCGCTTCTCCATGGATTTCAAAATTTGGAGCCAGGTTTGTGGAAAAATCCAGGCCAAAGCGATTTGAGCGGCTGTTTCCGGTGAGGAGAATCAGATCGATATCCGTATCCATAACCAGCAGGTAGAGCTTGGCTGCCAGGTTGACATTGTTGCTCTTGCCAAAATCTTCATTAATGTCTTCCCATACTGGCAGGACTGCAAGGGTAAGTGCTGTTGTTTGCAGAGTGCCCTGAAAGCTCTTGATGAAGTCGGTCTCTGCCGTAACATAGCCCTCCAAAGCCTCTTCGGGGTTGTTGGGATCCTTGGGGCGATTGATAAACCCCACCGGGTTCCAGGCATACCCTTTGCCCCATTTATATGATTGTTTGCCCAGGGCAAGGGTAACAGAGGGATCTGGTTTGACAGAGAGGTAGGCGGAATAGACATCGGCCATGTCGCTCCACCCTAAGGTGTCCTGTTGCGCGGCCGCCTTGAGCAGCCAGTTCAGGCTGCTGATCCCATGTTCATAGCTGCCGTCCAGCTGTATGCTGCCAAGGATCAGATCCATGGTGGAAATATCAGGGTCTGAAAGGTTTAAGCTGGAGAAGACAGATCCCTGGTTAATATCAATGTGGTCCCCCCTGAGTTCCAGGTAGCCTCCCATTTGCAGAGCTTTCTTCTCGATCTCTTCCAGGTCGAATGAGAACTCTTCTGCAGCGTAGAGGAGAGGCACCACAAGAACAATACAGCAGAGGAGCAGGCAAGCACAGATCCCCGTCTTTATTCCCCTGTAGAGAGAAGCCTTAGTTTCGTAATTCATTGACCTTGGACAGGTAGTTCAGGGTAAAGACTTCGTCGGCAAATTCTTTTTTCTTCACCTTGGCAAAGAGCATGACAGAACGGTATCCCTTATGCAGAGGACTATCGGTCTCCAGGACTGAGGGCCTGAGCAGGCCGTCACCAAAGTCCTGTATCTTTGAATAATGCAGAGTCTTGATGAGCATGCCGCTCACCGCATAACATTCGATGGTGGTTGGCAGCATACTCTTTTTGTCCACCTCCATTTTCAGACGATCATAGGCAACGGATGGGGATTTTGCCTTGAGTTCAAGCTGATAGGTTGCTTCCTGCTCAGTGACCGACTCAGCATCATACTCAAAGTGGTAGTCGAGCCTCAGGATATCGGAGTTGTTGAAAATTCCTCCAATCACGGACTGGAGACTGGTGATGCGCAGGGGTTTCCCCACGTTTGGAATATAGAGCCACATGTTGTCTCCAAGACGCAGGGTGGCCCTCCCTTCTTCACTGGCCGGGGAGATGAACAGGGCAACCATCTTATCCTGCCCTGTTTTTACGGTATAGAGGACAAATTCCTTTTTATTGCCGTTAGGCTCAACATTGATGAGCTTTCGGTACATTTCATAGGACTGCGGCTGCATGTTTTTGTCCACCTGCCGCAGGAGCTCGTTGCCGTCCAAGGCCAGAGCTGGGCCAGCAATAGAGAAAAGAAGCATGGCAACTGTTATTTGAAGGGGACCGAGTATCTTACTGTGCATGGTTCTGCTCCTTGACAGCGTCGATAACGCGACCTTGGCGCTCGACG